>CAVALL010000043.1:0-16733 GCA_963589675.1 Alistipes onderdonkii
ATATTGAACAAATAGTTAAAATTCTTTACCACATCTTGAAGAATTCATGCCTAGGAATGCCCTTTCATGATAAGATATTTCCATGACTGATTTATTGAACAATGATTTATCGTCCTTAAAGGACAAACGTCTCTATCTATTGGATATGGATGGGACTATCTACTTAGGAAACTCCTTGTTTCCCTGTACTCTTCCGTTTTTACAAAGAGTGAAAGAGAAAGGAGGAAGATATCTTTTTATCACCAACAATTCATCCAAGTCTGTCGATAGCTATGTTGAGAAACTTCACAGCTTAGGAATACTTGATGTCACTGGTGATGACTTCTTCACTTCTTCTCAGGCTAGTGAATTATTGATGAAGGAGAAGTTCGGCTCTTCCCTTATCTATGTTCAGGGGACGAGATCCTTTGTCAAGGAACTCGTAGACTTCGGACTGAATGTCACAGAAGAATATGATGATAACGCTGTCTGTGTCTTAGTTGGATTTGATAGAGAACTCACAATGGAAAAGATGGAAAAGACCTGTAGGATGCTTACCTTCCATAAGGGTATACCTTATTATGCTACCAATCCTGACTGGGTCTGTCCGACAGAATGGGGATATGTACCAGACTGTGGCTCAATGTGCTTCAGTTATGAGAAGGCAACCGGAAGACTTCCTATCTATATCGGAAAACCATCATCCCGTATGGTGGAACTAGCTATGAAGAAGACAGGATATAAAAAAGAGGATACGGTCGTAATCGGAGATAGACTCTATACTGATATCGCCAGTGGAAACCATGCCGGTGTCACTACCATCTGTGTTCTCTCTGGTGAGGTGACAAAAGATGAAGTTCTAGCTTCCTCCTGCTATGAGAGACCGACCTATCTTGTTGATGATTTAGAATCAGTATTCTAGTAATTCTAGAAAATTAGTGTATACTAACTATTGAAAGGTGCAAACTATCATGAAAAAAGAAATTACAATTGAAGAATTGAATGATGTCAAAGACGAATACTTATCCGATAAGACCAACACTGTGATCCGCCATATGCTCTCTAAAGGTGAGATGGCTGATGTCGTATCTAGCTTAGATACGAATAACACTCAGTTTACCTTCTCCATTGACATTAAAACGATGTCTGTCTGCAACCAGCAGAGATCCGGACGTTGCTGGATCTTCTCTGCCTCTACTGTCCTTCGTGAAAACATCGCCAAAAAGTTAGGAATCAAGGACAACTTTGAAATCTCCCAAAACTATATCTCCTACTTCGACAAATTGGAAAAGTACAACTACTATATGGAGAGCGTGATTGATCTCATCCTCAAAGGTGAGACAAAAGATTCCAGAAGGATGAACTTCCTTTTAGCAATGGGTGTTGGAGATGGTGGACAGTGGGACATGTATGTCGATCTTGTCAAGAAGTACGGTATCGTTCCTAAGTCTGTCTTCCCTGAAACCAAACAGAGCAATGGAACACACGCCTCTTCTCAGATTGCCAATGCTGCCCTTCGTAAGTTTGCTTCCGAAGCCTATCAGAAGAAGGATGAAGGCATCGATTCTCTTCATGAACTCAAGACAGAATATATGAAGAAGCTATACGCTCTCTTCACCTCTTCCTTTGGTGTTCCTCCTACAAAGTTTGATTTTGAATACACCGATAGCGATGGAAAGTATCATATCGAAAAGGATATGACTCCGAAATCCTTCTTCGACAAATATGTCGGAGATGAAATCGATGAATATGTCTCTCTCATCAACGCTCCGACCAAGGATAAGGAATACTATCAGACCTACAACATTGAGTTAGTCGGCAATGTCTATGAAGGAAAGCCGATCACTCATCTTAATCTTCCGATGGAAAGACTTGAAGAACTCATCATTGAACAGCTCAAGAATGGTGAGATTGTCTGGTTTGGCAGTGATGTCTCCTATTTCGGTGATCGTACTTCCGGTGTCTGGGACAATGACTCCTTTGACTATAAGACTCCTTTTGGTTTAGACCTTGTCTTTGATAAGAGTGATATGCTCGACTTCTATCATTCCGCCATGAATCATGCTATGGTCATCACTGGCGTTGATCTCAAGGACGGTAAACCGGTCAGATGGAAGATTGAGAACTCTTGGGGTGATACAGCCGGTGTCAAAGGCTATTATGTGATGAGTGAAGCTTTCTTTAAGGATTTTGTCTATCAGGCCGCTATCAAGGATAAATATCTCAACGAGAAAGAAAAAGATGCTTTGAAGAAGAAACCTGTTTTATTAGCTCCATGGGATCCTTTTGGAACCTTAGCTGACTGAGGTGAAAAATGCATAATCTAACGAAAAAGAAGAATCTTCTCTTCCCAATGCCTGTCCTTCTCATTTCTACCTACAATGAGGACGGAACTGTCGATACGATGAATGCGGCTTGGGGAACACTTGAGGACACGAATGTCATCCTCATTGAACTGACAAAGGATCATAAGACAAGCGAGAATATCCTAAGAGAGAAAGCTTTCACTGTCGCCTTTGCGACAAAGAATCATATCAAGGAAGCGGATTACTTTGGCCTAGTGAGCGGAAATGATGTGAAGGATAAGTTTGAAAAGACACATCTTCATACCCATGATGCTGAACTGATTCATGCTCCAATCATTGATGAATATCCTGTCTCTTTGCTCTGTACTTTAGAAAGAGTGGATGAGACAAATGGTGACTTTGCTGTCTATGGAAAGATTGTATCAATCTCAGTAGATGATGATTATATGGATGAGAATGGAAATCTCGACATCGATAAATGTGAGTTTGTAAGCTACAATTCTGCTGATCATTCATATCGATTGATTGGTGAAAAGGTAGCTTCTGCCTTTCAAATCGGTAAAGATATTAAATAAAAAGTGGAATGGCTGTTCAATATTTGTAAACCAAATAGAAGAACAGTCTTTTCTTCTTTGATTTATGTTACATTTGTTATACAATCTTTTCGGCGAAATTATTTTCCTTTGATGAGAAATTTATAAAACGAATTCAAATCATTTAAGGATGATATAAGTGCTATTCATTATTGTTATTCGATAACATCTGATTTTGGTTGTTATATGAATCTTTTGGAGGTTTTTAGATGAAATATAAAATCATTGTCGATTCGATGAGCAATCTCATCCCTGGCGACAAATTAGCTGATGATGTTGAACTTGCTGTTGTTCCTTTGACTTTAAGACTTAATGGTGTCGACTATGTCGATGACGGACATAACGATTTAGCTACCATCATTCATGAAGTGCAGAATGAGAAGAAGGTGACTTCTACTACATCCTGTCCTAGCCCGCAGGCTTTCTTAGAACAGCTGACTGGTGCGGATAAGTACATCATCTTAACCATTTCTCACAAGGTCAGTGGATCATTCAATTCCGCTACTCTAGCTAAGTCGATGGTTGAAGATCCTTCCTCTGTCTTTGTCCTTGATACGATGTCTGATTGCGGTGTCATCGAACTTATCGCTAGAAAAGCAATCGATTTGATCCACGAAGGTAAGGATTTAGAAGAGATTGGAAAGACACTAGAAGCATTCCGCGATGAGGTCAACATCCTCTTCATCATCGACCGTTATGATTCTCTTATTCGCACTGGCCGTGTATCCAAGCTTGTCGCTTCCATCGCATCCATCTTGAAAATCAAGCCCTTAGGTATCTGCAAAGGCGGTGAAATCCGTATCCAGGAGAAAGTCAGAACGATTGAAGGAACAGTAAAGAGACTCTTAGCCAACATTGAAAAGTTCTGTTCTGATACTACTGGTAAAATCTGTGTCATCTCCCATACTCTCAATCCGGAAAAGGCAAAGGAAATCATGGAACTGATCAAGGAGAAGTTCAATTTCAAGGAAGTCATACTCCGTGACAATTCTCTTATCAATTCCTACTACGCCTTAGAAGGCTGTGTGATGGTGTCTTTCTAAAAAATTAAGTCAATGAATATGGTGTACCATTAATGGTACATCATATTTTGTATTATAATAAAGTATCGACGAGCTCTGGAGGTAAAGATGAACATAACGGATCTACACAATTCAATCATTGTCTCAGATAGAGACTATTTCTCACTTCTTTATCAGAAGAAGAACGAATACCCATCCTTGTCTTTCAAATTGATGGATATTTCTGAAGTGATTGACTCGCTTTCTTTCGCATACAAGGAAGATCCACTTCCTTATCTTGTCTATGAGAAGAAGATGGATTATTCCACAGCTAAGAAGTATATGAAGCTTCTTCGTGTTGCTGATAGGTCCAAATCAGATAAACTCACTGAACTCTATAACGATCTTCATGAGAGATTCTTGGAAGAGGATGACTTAGCTGATATCACATTCAAAAATAAGAAAATCTATCTTCTTGAAATGCAAGAAGATAAGGAGATTCATGCACTATTCCATAGAAAGCATCTTTCTACAATCGATATCGAATTGAAGGATTTGGACGTCCTTCCTCTTCACGATGAAGTTTCATTGAAAAATGATGTTCCTATCTACTATTTCCCAAATCGTTTCCAACAGTATTTCTATCTCTTTTCCGAATTAAGAAAAGAATACCTTCTCGATGAGAAGAAGAAAAAGACAATCAAAGTTCTTATCAGTGATGAGAAAGAGGAATTCTATATTCGAAGTGTATCCAAACTCTTCTCTCTTACTATGGGATACAATCCGTCTTTGACCTATCTTAGTGTCACAGCAGTCAAAGATAAGATCAGAAACATCTATGATACGAAATCGTTTGATTTCACAGAAGAGGAAAAGAAGATTCCAGAACTAGTCAGTCTGTTTGAGGTCATTGACAAATATCATCTAGTCTCTTTGGACTTTGACTTTGCCTATTCGAATCTCTTAGAGATTGTCTCATCGATGAAAGTCAAAGCAGAGGAAGGTGACTTTGACAATATCTTTACGACTCGTTTTGATTTCGATAAGAACAAAGAAATCTATGTCATGGATTTTACCTATGACACTTTCTATAAAGAATATCAGAACAAGAGTGTATTCTCGGATGAACAGTTGAAGGAGTTGTCCTGCAATACCTCTTATGAGAATACCTTATTGGATAAAAGAAAGAAGAAGAATTATCTCTTCTATCAGAATATAAAACTGTTATCACGTGTTACACAGCATCTATCGGACCATATCTTCGATTCTCAGTTTGTTGCAGACTACAATCTTTCCTCCGCTATAAAGAAGGTCGATATCACCAAGAGTGAATACTTCGATGGTTCCTTTACAGAGGAGAGCAGAAAAGTCTATATGTCCTATCAATTGGACAAACAGTTTGTGACAGATAAGTACAATGAATTCAATAGTTACGATAACTCCTTCACTGGAATTGAAGGAGAGATGATAACGAGTCCTACTTTCTCTATATCCAAGATTGAACAGTATTCCGCTTGTCCGTTCCGTTATTTGATGCAGAAGATCATTCCAGCATTGAATGAGGACAAACAGCGCAAATATTTCGGAACACTTCTTCATACTTTCATGGAGAACATTTATCATCCTGATTTCGATGTCGAGAAGACTCTTAAATGGGGAAAAGACAAGTTTATCGAGATATTAGAGGAGGACAACGAAGAATTTGATGAAAGACAGGAAGTCTTTTATTCTATCGTTGAACATTGGATGAGACTCATCCTTCGTTTCTTAGAAAATGAGAACAAGGAAATGGCTCATGCTGATATCATCAAAGCAGAGAGAGATTATGAGATGCCAATCAGCTTCAGTATCAAGGATGATGCTGGAAAAGAATATTCATTCCTTGGAAAAGTTGACAAGGTTCTGACTACAAAAGTCTTATCGACTGGTAAAGTCTATTACACCATTCTTGACTACAAGAGTGGAAAAGAAGACTTTGATGATATGCTCTGTTTCTTAGGAAAAAGCATTCAGCTTCCCCTTTATACCTATGCTATCTTAAATAATCCATCCCTAGTAAAGTATATTTCGGATGAGACACCGTCCTTCTCTGGATTTGGCATTCAGCATGTCTATCCTTCTAGTTTTAAGGCTGCCTTTGCCAACAATGGAGATACGATGAAGTCTTTTGCTGTGATCGACTATCTTAAAACGAGGGGATGTATATCCGATGATGTTGGTTATCTTACCTCACTCAACACTGAGCTTGTGCAAAAAAAGGTGAAGAAGAATGGTAAAGAGACAGTCGAGATTGAGAATCCCCCCACTTTCTTTGACTATAAGATGGTACAGAATAACGACGGAAGCTACTCTCTTCATAAGGGTAAAGGTGACAGTGAGTATTATCATCCTTTGAATGACATCATTCAGGAATCAATAGATATCTCATTGAATGTCATTCACTCTATGGAGCAAAACGATTATCCTATTAGACCTCAGCAGAGCGATCTCAAGAAGATGGATACGA
Organism: Alistipes onderdonkii; assembly: GCA_963589675.1. Taxonomy (GTDB): domain Bacteria; phylum Bacillota_I; class Bacilli_A; order RFN20; family CAG-288; genus Enterosoma. Next base: position 6,386 of record CAVALL010000043.1, read on the forward strand.
ATGATTTAGTCTGTAAGAACTGTCTATACAAGGACGTCTGTTACCATAGATCACGTGATGCACGTCCGACAAGAGCATTAGTGAAGGATCATATGAAACCCTATATTGTAAAAGGAGGAAAGAAGGAATGAGTGGACCAAATCGCGATCAACAGATTGCTATCGATAAGACAAGCAAAGAGGATGTCATAGTCTCAGCTGGTGCAGGTTCCGGTAAGACTTTCACTTTGTCATTGAAGATTTACGACATGGTGAAAAGAGGAGACATCAAGCCTTCTGAACTATTAGTCTTGACCTTTACCAATAATGCCGCTCATGAGATGAAAGAGAGAATCATCCGCCAGTTCAGAGAGAACAATTCTCCATTTGCTGATGAAATGGTATCATCTCACATCCAGACATTTGACTCTTTTTCTCTTTATCTTGTCAGCAAATATGCAGGACGACTTCATCTCTCGGATAAGATCAACAACATGGATGAATCCATCCTTGATGCCAAGAAGAGAGAGTTCTTAGATGAGGTATTCTCCCATCATTACAAAGAAGATACAAATAGAATGAAGAGAGTCCTTGTCAAATATAACCTCATGGATGACAAAAAGAGCAAGGACGTTGTCCTTGACCTCTATAAGAGATTAGACTCCCTTCTTGAAAAGGATAGAAAAGACTTCATTGAGAATTATGAAAGCCGCTATCTCTCAAGAGAAAACTATGTGAAGATGAGACATGAATATGCAGAGACACTACGAAATGAAATCAAGGTGTCTATAGCTCTTTCTGGTTACTATGATTACACAGACCAGAATCTGAAGAATTCCTATAATGGTGGGGATGACTCGCTTCTCTATACAAAAATCAGAACGTTAGATAATCTGGATTTCTTCCATGTTGATTACAAACATCAGACCTTCAAAAATGATAAGTTCATCCCTCAGGTTTATGATGACTTGCTTCCTACCTTGGAGAACAGTGATGATGAAGTGCTGTTTCAGTTCCTTCAGACCGCACCGATGAAATATCCTGATTTCTTTAATGGCCGCAAAGGCAGCAACAAGGAAAGCAAGTTAGCAAGAAAAGAACTAGCCTCTCATTTAAGACCGGAATCCATTCTCATTTTACCGAAAGAAGAGGATTATCAAAGACTCCTTGATCAGAAAGAGGATGTGATGCTCTTTTTGGAAATGGAAGAGGAATTACGAGAGAAAGTCAATGAATACGAAAGAAGAAGCAACTGCTTTACCTTCTCTTCCATCTCGACGATGGCATTGAAATTACTGGAGAACGATGAGTATTCCGATGTAGCTGATGAAATCAGAGAACAATTCCGTTTCATCATGATTGACGAATATCAGGATACCAATGACTTACAGGAAGCTTTCTTAGCCTGTCTTATGAAAGAGAGAAAGAGCGATAAAGGAAGAGCGCATCTATTCTGTGTCGGTGATGCGAAACAGTCTATCTATGGATTCAGAAACTCCAATGTTGCTCTGTTCAATAAGAGAATTGAAGAATATTCCACACCAAGCGATGAACATTCTGTCATCGCCATGAATACGAACTACCGTTCCCAGAAAGCAGTATTAGATGATATCAACTATATCTTTGATCGATATATGAGCAAAGAGCACGGCGATATCCATTATCTTGATCCGCTTCAGCAGTTAGTCTCAGGTCGTGGTGGAGTCCAAGACATGGAAAGAAAAGAAGGATTTGGAATCAAAAGACTTCTTTATCCATCTGTCGGAAAAGAGAGCGGAAGAGATGCGAAGAAGAATGAGTGTTTAGCTATCATTGCTGACATCAAGAAGAGAATGGAGACGGAGACGATTGTAGACAAAAATGGTCCTCGTCCTCTTCGCTACTCTGACTTCTGTATCCTTGTCAGAACAAAGGGCGGATACTCGATCTATACTCAGCTATTCAAAGAGAACGGAATTCCATTAAACAATATCGCTAAATCGGATTTGAAGGATCTCGATCCTATCCGTCTCATTCAGTCATTACTCACTCTATTAGACTATCGAATGAATCATAACGATACAGACCTCTATCATGTCTTTGCTTCCATTGCGAGAAGCTATATCTATCGCTATAGCGATGATGAGATTTATCGATTAGTCACCTATAAAGAAGAGAAGAATGGAGTCAAGGTTCGTTCTCTGAAACTCATTTTGGAAGATGATATCGTAAAGACAATTGATACCTTCATCAAAGAGCATCAAAGTGACAGCTTTGACCATATCTATGTCGATTTATTGTCTACATTCCATGTCATCGATAAACTCTATCTTATCGGAAATGTAGAAGACAATGTCAATAAGATTGAATCCCTTCATCAGATGATCATCAATGGCGAGAACATGCAAGAGGGATTAGCTGAATTCGTCCTTCGCTTTAAGAATATCGATAAGTACAAATTATCGTTGAGTTCTGAGACATTGATCCACCAGGAAAATGCAGTTGATTTGATGACGATTCATGCTAGTAAAGGCCTTGAAAGAGAGATTGTCTATATGCCAGTCTCATTCAACTCCTTATCTAAGACTCCAGGCATGAGTAAACCGGATTACGATTTTTCGTTGGAATACGGAATCCTTCTTCCTGACTATGTTGGATTTGGAAAGAAAGAGTTAGAAGAAGACATTCATCCCTTTATGCCTGCTGAGTATCCTTTTTACACAATGCCTTATTTCCTCTATAGGAGAAAGGATAAGGATCCAGAAAGAGATGAGCATGTCCGATTAGTCTATGTCGCACTTACTCGTGCGAAGAACTCTCTTGTGATTGTTGGTAACCCACCATCCAGTGAGGCTTCGGCTAAGAACAAAGAGAACTTATACGGAATGCTTGCCTATATTCCGCATGTGAATAAGTTCTCCGCTGCGGTTATGCCTTATATCGAAAGAGCCTGCACGCCTGAACAGATCAAGAGATACAAAGACTTCCAGGAGAAGATTTTGAACTTTAGGTTGAAATACGACTTATCTGACTTTAAAGATGAGAACGATTTCAATTACTATCATCAGATTGGTGAATACTTAAAGCAAAGACTTATCGATAATTTAGATGATCTTATGAAGTCAATGTTAAAAACGGTTTATGACAGTCTGAAAATGAAATACGAATACATGGAATTCACTCTTGATCAGTTAGCCCGCATGTATAGTTTAGATGACAACATCAAGACATTTGATGACTTCCTCATCAAGATGAACAGCAAGAAAGATGATGACATCATAGATGATGATGAGGAAGCGGAAAGCGGTGAAGAAAGTGATGATACAAATAGTTATACTGAACAAGCAGATGACTATGAAGAGAATATCGTCCGCTCCGATGAGGAATGGAAAGAAGAACTTGAGTCATTTGGAAAAAGACTAAAAGAGGAGGACACTTCTTTGGTACCTTATAAAATCAATAGTGGCACTAAAGAAGATAAAGCGATTGCATTAGCTAACGGTCTTCTTCCTTACTATTTGATTCTTGAAACTACTTCTTCTGTGGCAAGAGAAATCACGTACTACAAAGAAGATGAATATCCGGATCTGAATGATATGATTTCTCTTTCCTCAGTCAAGAAGACGAAAGATGATGAGATAGTTCTTGATGATCCAAGTGTCAATAAGACAAAAGACGGATTTGACAGAATGAATAAGTCTGATGAAGATGTCCTACTTGTGAAAGAAGAACATCATCGTGCCTCTACGAAATTCACTGATGATGAGAATGATGTATCAGAAGCATTAGAACGCGGCATTCGACTTCACCGATATATGGAAGTCGTATCCTTCAGTGATAGAGATACTTCCTTCATCAAGAATGAAAAAGACAAAAAGAAGATTGACTACATTCTTTCTCTTCCTCTCTTTGCTCATATTGATGAGACCATGGTAAGAAAAGAATATACGTATTATGATGAGAATCTATCTACTTATGGATCAATCGACCTTCTCATCATAAAGGATGGTCATTACATCATTGTTGATTACAAGACTAGTGACATCAATCATGAAGAATATGATAGACAGTTGAAGATCTATCAAGACAACATCTCTAAGATCTTCCATGTTGATAAGAGTATGATCAAAATGATTCTTTTGTCCTTAAAGGATGGAAAGACAAGAGAAGTCAAGGATTGATGAAAAAGGGCACCGCGTGGTGTCCTTTTATTCTCGTTCAAGTGTAGAAATTTGATTTTTCAATCCTTTTCCTCTAGTTCTTTAAGTCTAGCTTGTGCTTTAGAATAACCTTGCTCAGCGGCTTTGGTATACCACATTTTCGCACGCTCAATATTCTGCTTTACCCCATATCCGTTCTCAAAACAGTAGCCTACATTATATTGGTCATCGGGAATGCCTTGCTTTGCAGATTTCATGAACCACTTAGCGGCTTCAGAATAGTCTTGCTTTACCCCGTTTCCTTTCCAATAGCATATTCCTAGATTGTGTTGAGCGTTTGGAAATCCTTGTTCTGCTGCTTTCGTGTCCCATTTTACAGATTCAGAGTAGTCTTGTTTGACTCCTGTTCCATTATAGTAGCAGTTACCCAAATTAAATTGAGCGAATGCGTTACCTTTTACAGCAGATTTTTTATACCATTTAATTGCCTTAGAGTAGTCTTGTTTGACTCCTAGGCCATATTCATAGCAATAACCAAGTTTTTCTTGTGCATAATCATCATCTAGTTCTGCTGCTGATTTATACCATTTCACTGCTTTTGAATAGTCTTGTTCCACACCTTTCCCAGTGTGATAGCAATTTGCTAAGTTAACTTGAGCTTTTACGTTGCCTTGTTCAGCAGCTTTTGTGTACCATTTAACAGCCTCCTCATAGCTTTGTCTGATACCTTCGCCATTGTAATAGCAGTCACCCAAATTACATTGTGCGTTCGCGTAGCCTTGTTCTGCGGATTCTTTATACCATTTAGCGGCCTCTCTATAGTCTTGTTTGACGCCTTTTCCAAAGTAATAGCTGTTACCTAAACAATTCTTGCTTGCAGGATGGCCTTTCTTTGCGGATTTCATGAACCATTTGACAGCTTCGGTATAGTTTTCTTTCCCATCTTGATTATCTATGTAACAAAGTCCCAGTTTGAATTGAGCATCCTCGAACCCTTGTTTAGCAGATTGTTTATACCATATAATGGCTTCATTATAGTCTTGTTTGACACCCTTGCCATAGTAATAGCAATTACCTAAGAAATACTGTGCACCTTTATTTCCGTTCTTGCTTGCTAGCGTATACCAATTAACAGCTTCAGTATAGTCTTGATCAACGCCTCTACCATGCTCATAACAATAGCCTACTCTTGTTTGAGCAAAATCTTCGTTTTGTTCTGCCGCTGATTTAAACCATTTCACTGCTTCTGTATAGTTTTGCTCTACACCTTTACCCTCATAATAACATTCGGCTAAAAGTACCTGTGCTGTAGAATTTCCATTAATAGCAGCTTTAGAGTACCATTTTACCGCCTCTTCATAGTCTTGACTACTTTCATAACAATTGCCTAAACGCAATTGAGCATAATCAACATCTTGTATGGCTGCTTCTCGATACCATTTGATAGCCTCAGAGCAATCTCGTTCCACACCATTTCCAAAATAATAACAATCGGCTAAGCATACCTGTGCCCTTATATTTTTAGCGTTGGCAGCTTTAGTAAACAACTTGAAGGCCTCTTCATAATCTTGTTTGACGCCTTTTCCATAGTAGTAGCATTTACCTAAGTATAACTGAGCTTGACTATTTCCATTATCGCATGCTTTTGTATACCATTTGACTGCTTCAGTACAGTCTTGATCAACACCTTGTCCATGTTCATAGCAATAACCAAGCTTCGTTTGAGCCTTATCATCATCCTTCTCCGCTGCTGATTTAAGCCATCTCACTGCTTCCGTAAAGTTTTGCTCAACGCCTTTTCCGTAGTAATAGCAGTCTGCTAAATTTACCTGTGCTTTTGCATATCCGAACTTAGCCGCCTTAGTAAACCACTTGATTGCTTCTGCATAGTCTTGATAGATGATTTTTCCACGACAAAATATTTCTCCCATAGCATTCTGTGCTTCTGCATTTCCGTTATTTGCAGCTATTGTGTACCACTTGATTGCTTTTGCATAGTCTTTTTTTGAAAAAAATCCGAAAAAGTAGTTTTTTGCTAACCATGTCTGAGCTGTGTCTTCTCCATGTCTAGCTGAAAGAGTGATATATTTAATTGACTCGTCAATATTTTTATTTACTCCGTCTCCATTCAAATAGCATATTCCAAGATTATATTCTGCAATAGGATGACCTTGTTCAGCAGCTTTCTTATAATGAACTACTGCATTTTCATAATCTTCAGTAATACGATAGAATTCTGCCTTTTTGAATTCTTTTTCCGCATTATCTTCATCTTGTTCTTTACTTCTCTTTTTAAACAAGGTTTTGCCGAATTTATCTAAAAAACTCATGATCTATCCCTTTCTGAACAGGTTCGTAATATCCCTGTACAATTGTTCTTGATTATAGGTCCGAAAGAACATTTATCCTAATATATTTTTCTACCAGTTTTTGCACACTAGGATTTATAGCAAATATAGAGTAGAATAATCTATACGCTTTTTTAGGAGGCCAAATGATTAAAATCTCGGATGCGAAAAGAATCGTCAAACGTGTTGTCTTAGCTAATCTTGCCGTAGAGAAAAGAGGAGTCTCGCTTACTCCCCTTCTTTCTGGACGTCATGGTATCGGTAAATCCATGTTAGTCAAGCAAGTCGCTGATGATTTAAATGGAATACTCTTGACTGTAGAAGGTGGATCCTTGAAGGAAGGAGAAATCACCGGACTTCCTTATCAGTACATGGATAAGAATGGAAAGATCTCTTTCCGCTTTCTTCCTTACTATGTCGTAGAGAGAATCCAGAACAAAGAGAAAGAAATCTATTTGAAGAATCATTCAGAGGGTGAATCCGATTCTTTAAAAGGAGACATCAATCGCTATAGCGATAATAATTTAACACCAGATCAAAAGATATCTTTACTGAAAGAGAAGAAGATACAGCCAGTCATCGTCTTCTTTGACGAAGTCAACCGTAGTGATCCTCAGGTTTATAAGGAACTGATGAATATCTTGCTTACAAGATCCGTGAACGGATATGAATTCCCGTGGTGGGTCTTCTTTGTCGGTGCTATGAACCCTGCTAACTCCTCTTCTACTTATCAAACAAATGAAATGGATCCAGCACAGTTGGATAGATTCATCAAGTTAGATGTGAAAAGCAATTCTGTCGACTTCTTAAATTACTGCAAGAGCAATAACATTTCTCCTATCATCCAAGACTACATCAAAGGACATCGAAACGATCTTTTCAGCAATGACAATGAGTTAGATGATGATGTCACTTCAACCCCTTCTCCTCGTGGCTATGATATGTTAGATACCATCATCAAGTCTGTCAATATAACAAAGGTCTTCTTCTCCGAACAGGAAAACAGTCAGAAGGTCATCAAGAACGACATCAAAGTCATCGCAGAGGCAAAACTAGGAAAGGAAATCGGAGATCGATTCTTTGAATACTATCAGCAGGTCATCTCACAGGTAGATATTGCTGATTTCATCAATGATGATGAACATCTTTCCGCCACTTACGATAAGATCAGTGATATGACTATAGAACAGAAATCAAAGCTTGGATTAGCTATATTGAACTATCTTGCTGACTTCTCCTCTACCTTATCTGGCAATTGGGCACTCTTAGTCAAGATTGAGAATAAGATTAAACTCTTCTTAAAGGCGCTGGACAGAAAGACAAAGATACAGTTTGCCAATGACTTTGCTGCCTCTACGACAAGAAAAGGAGTGTCATTTATGAGCACTTATCATGATATCAATACTCATCTGATTCTTCCTATCCTACAAGAGAGCAAGAACCTAAAGGATACTTTCTTTGAATAATAATGAAGCCAAAAGAGATATTGCTAAAGATCAATCAGGATATCGAGAATTACTCCGCTACTTGTGATGAGCAGATTCTTTTGGATGTGGAAACGGAATTTTCTGAGTTGTTTGATCTGATTTCCACATACTTCTTTCTGACATTGAATCCGTATCATAAGTACTTTTCAAGCCTTGAGAAAAGGCCGGATTACTCCTTAAAGGAGGGATGCCTGATACAGATATTCGATACCGGATATTCAATCCTTTTCTATCAACCGTTCCTATTAGCAAAACTATCCTTAGAGGACTTGATGACACTCCTTGTCTATCAGATGGAATATGTCAATAGTCCACTGCCTCTATTACAAGGAAAAGAGGAATACAAGGAAGTCAGTAAACTAAAGGATGGCATCTTAAAGCAGCTATATCAACAGAACAAAGAGTGGAATCAAAACATACTTCAGAAAGATGAAGACGGCTATTTTGAAAAGGCGTTTGAAGATGTTCCAGATTTAGCAAAAAGTGTAGGAAATCTCACAAGCCGTGCCATCTATCAAGCGGTCGGAATGGATACGAGAGGAATGTCTATCGATGAAGAAGCTACAACCTATTTTTCCTTAGATTCCTTAAAGGACATCCCTGAGAAAGAACAAAAGGATGTCATGATGTTATTCCGCCAGAATATGAACTCTTCTCAGTCTGGAAAAAAGAAAGGCGATGATTCTGGAGCAGGTACAGAAGGTGTATCCTTGAAGAAGGAAAAGAAAGTATACTGGGAGAATGTTTTACGAAATGTCGTAGGTGGAATGCCATATGGAAAAAGACATACCCATATGAGACTGAATAGAAGACAGCCATTACGAAGTGATTTGTCTGGTACTCTTTCTGACCGTAAAGCAAGTCTAGTCTGTGCTATCGATACCTCCAATAGTATGGATAAGGATCAGATTGATAAGGCATTAAGTCAAATTTTGAAGCTAAAGCAAAGCCTTGGCTTTGAAATGACATTGATTCAATGTGACAGTGAGATACACGAAGTTAAGAAAATAAGAACGAAAAAGGATATGCCGACCTTAGCAAAAGGAAGAGGAGGAACGGCCTTTACACCCGTCATCAATTATCTCAATGAACACAAGGAATATCGAAACTCAGTACTCATCTACTTCACAGATGGATATGGGGAAAGCAGTATACCAAAACCTTTAGTCAAAAAAGTCCTATGGATCATTGTCGATGAGAGAATCTATATGTCTCTAAAAGATCCATATGGAATGGTATTACCGGTATCCCGTGATACGGATACAAAAATCAGATACAAATGAAAAAAGCGCTCATGACTTGTGAGCGCTTTGTTATTTTACTTCGTTTCTTTTCCGTCGTTGATATAAAGGATTCCTAAGCAGTGTGGACCACAGTGACAGGAGATTGTTCCACCGGCATGGGTCGGAATGATCTCTTTGAATCCTCTTTCTTTCAATCTAGCCGTGACAGCCTCAACTACATCATCGGGCGCTGTTGAATAGGTGATGAAGACTAAGGAAAGATCCGGAGTCGAGAACTGGGAAAGGGTATCTTCCACATAATTCATGACGACTTTCTTCATCGGTCCTCTATATTTCTTAGCGGAAGACATGGTTCCTGTTGTGGGGTTAACGTAGATTTCCGGTTTGATGTGGAGTAGATTTGCTCCTAACATCGATAGCATTGAGCAACGTCCACCCTTATAGAGGTAGTTGACACTCTCAAGAGAGAAGGAAGCCTGAACGTCTTTGACTCTCGCTAAAGACTTTTCATAGATCTCATTCGGAGATAGACCCTCATCCGCTAGTTTTCTAGCCTGTATCGCAAGTAAGGCAATACCAGTAGACAAGGACTTGGTGTCGACGACATAGACATCCTTGAACTCATCTTTGACTTTCATCGCATTCTGACAGGCTGAAGAGATACCACTAGAAAGAGAGAAGTGGATGATGGCATCATATCCTTCCTCTTTGAGTTTTCTGAAATGTTCACGGAACTGATATTCATTGACTGCGCTTGTCTTAGGTAAGATGCCGGTCTTATCTGTGAATTCAAATAACTTCTCTGGTAGGATCTCACCATCTAAGACACTCTCATCACCCATGATCAATGTAAAGGGAAGAGTGTGGATGTCAAAGCGTTGAAGCTGTTCCTTCGGAAGATCAATCGTGCTTTCAGCCGATATAGCAATTCTCATTTTGTTCACCTCGTTTTCATGAAATATTATAAACGGATTTTGCGTTTTTGTACATTATTTTGTGATTAGAAGCAGATCAAGACCTATTCAGCCTTATAGATATCACATGGATTCTTCTCGAAATAATGAATTGCGAATGAACACGTCGCTTTGATAGTCGGAAGTTTTGCAGTTGGGGTATTGACAAAGTAGGCGTAATACAGGAATAAGCAGGGAC
>CAVALL010000044.1:0-16375 GCA_963589675.1 Alistipes onderdonkii
ATACAATGTTTATGATGAAACCATTCTTCCTGAAAACATAACCATGAAATCTCTTTTGGGAAGGAAGATTATCTCAGAATATTCGATTATTGGAGATTTGACAATTTCCGGTTTTCTTAGTACAGGTTTTGATGTGGGACATTCCGATGACTTTGTCACAGCAAATAAAGAGAACGGTTCGAAATCAGTATGTGATTTATTGCTATTAGATAAATACATCGTATCTGAAAAACTAGAGAATCATCTTAAAGATGCAAGAATCTATAAATATAATCTTGATTGTGTCTATTATAAGAATGAAACGATTGGAGCAGGACATTCTGTTCAACCATACTTTAGAGTGCAAAACGAACTTACCTTGAATCAATCCGTGACCATGTATGACAATGTTAAAGATAGTATCTTGCTTCCTGTAAGATATTTCTCTGAAATGCTTGAACACAATGAAGAGAAAAAGACAATAACTATGCCTAAAGAATTCATCTATGGTGCTAGTGAAGACGTGGTAAAAGAAATGACTCTTTCTGAATTGTTTGATAGTTATGTTACTTATGCCGCATCATATTACGCAGAGGAGAATCATAAGGGTATCTATTCGAAGAATTTATCATTTATGGATGAATATGGAGAAAGATACTTTAAGACGAAAGATTTAAAGCCCGTTGATGAATGGACTGACCAAGAGAAGAAGGATGTCCTTATCAATTATCTTGTCGATCAGCATGATTATACGTATTTAAAAGAGTATTTCTTTGATGATGCAAAAGAATTCATCGATTCCTACTCTAAGAAGTATTTAAAACATTTCTATATGCAATATGAAAATGATATCTTCCATAACGATAAGACATTGAAGATAGAACCTTATTTCTCCTCTGGAGATGTCATTGCTACCTTTACATTTAACGGCTTTAACTTGAATGATCCAAATGGTAAAATTGCTCTAATCGATAAGGATAACATTGATAAATTGATTTCAGATGCTGGACACTACTATTCCTCTCTTATTTCTAGGACTGAAGGCAATGATTTAAAAGATGTTTTTTCTTATTTGTATAGCAAAGAGAATCATGATGAATATTTGAATTATAAATATTTTGTAGGAAATGTTGATACGTATAATCGTTCTTATATATCTTGGATTGATGAAATGAAGAGTCCAATTACTAAGGTTATGATTATGTTTGCTGTTCTAGCCTTGGTCTTTATTGTTGTCGACGCAAAATTTATGAAGAGAAAGAATGAGAGAAAGTTCTATCTCATTGCATCCAGTGAGAACGCCAAAGAAAATTGCTTTAAGACTGCATTATTCAATACTTTACCATGGCTTATTGTAATCTATGTTCTTTCATTACCGATTTATGAATGTTCTATACTCATCGCTAAGAAGTATTCTCGTATTGCTATATCATTTGAACCTTTGAATATTCTATTTATCTTCTTGATTGCTCTTGTTGTTGGAGCAGTCTTATTCTCAGCTGTCTATATCTTGTTGTTAGAATTAAAGAATACTCATGAAAAAGCAATGCAGATAAAGGAAAAACAGAATAACGAATAAAACGGAAGAAAATTCATTCATCCTGTATTTTGTATAAAGGCTTATCCGTGAAGTTTAAGGAGGCGTGATTATGAAGGAAAAGTTTTCGAAATGGTATCTTCGTCCGAATTGGATATTTAAGGCTTTTGCCTTGCTTTTCTCTATTTGCTTTTGTGCATCGTTTGCAATTGATATGAGTTGCTATATGAAGAAACCATATCAAGCTTGTGAAGAAGATTTTGTTAAGGGTCAGAAAGATTATATTAAACTTGAAAAGAGATGGAATTTGTATTTTGACGATGATGAGGCGAATGACTTTGCCAAGAATACCAATACAAAATTTATTAAATGCTATCCAATGAGGATTTATTTAACGGATTCTTATTCATCTTTATATAACGATATATTAGTGTCAGTTCATTGAAAAGTCTTCCAAGCTCTTATAAAGTAATAGAAGGAAAATTACCGGAAGGAGAAAAGGAAATCATGCTTACTGATTTCCAATACTGCTTCTTTAAATACAATCCCTATTCATATGATGGAGAAACGATTCTTCCAGAAAATATGAGTATGAAATCCTTAGTTGGAAAAACAATCGAGTCAAGGTTTTCATCTATAGGGAAAGTAACTATATCCGGTATTTTAGGTACAGGATTTGATTATGAACATAGTGATGTATTCATCAAAACGTATCAGAAAGAAGAATATGATTCCTTGCTTATGAATAAGCTGCTAGATAAATACATCGTTTCTGATAAATTGATTAAACCTATCATAGACAACAATAATCTTTTCTATTATAAGACTGACAATGATTTGTCAGTTGGTAGCAACGTCATATTGTCAAATAGCAAAATCGGAGAGACAGACTCAAGCTCATATATCACACTTCTGAATGATCATTCTTTAGATAGAGCCTTGAGACTTAATGAGAATGTAGAAGATGAGGTTTTGTTGCCTGTTTCCTATTTTCGTAGCATGCTTTTCAATAACTATGAAACGGAAATGACAGTGATCATTCCGAAAGAATTTGTTTATGGTGCTTCGGATGATTTGGAAAAGAAGATGAAGCTTCCTGACTTGTTTGATGATTACTTGGAATATGCTGTTTCCTATTATGCTGATGAGAATTATGTCGAGATATATTCCAATGAACTGCCTTTTATGAAGGATTATGGTAAGTATTATTTCAGCACGGAAAATCTAAAACCGGTTGATGAATGGACGGATGAAGAAAAGAAAGGGGTACTTAAACTTTACCTATTATATAACTATCGGTATTCGTATTCGGATGAATATTTCTCTGAAGATGCAAACGCCTTCATCGTCTCCTATTCGAAGAAATATCTAAAACATTTCTATGACAAGTACGAAAATGAGATATTTCAGGGAGATAAGACCATCCTAATCGGTGAACGAAAAAAAGAATTATATCCGTTCACTTTCAACGGATTCAATCTACATAAACAAGAATTCGGTGCTGGTCGAAGTGATTCGATTCTAGTTAATGAAAAAGGACTGAAGAAACTTTCTGTTTTTGCAGGTAATTATTATACTTCCCTTATTGCAAGGACAGAAGATGCGGACATTGATGCAGTGTTTTCTTATGTATATGGTAAGAAGAACAAGTTGCCTGGCTACAATGGCTATCGATACGATGTAGTCAATACCAAGTATAGTTTTTACCGATATAAAGGATTTATTGAAAACAAAAGAGAAATCGTAAATAAGATTCTGATTCTTTCTGCAGTTCTTACTCTGACTTTCATCATTCTGGATGTGTTCTTTATCAAGAGAAAGAATGAGAGGAAAATCTATTTGATTGCTTCCGGTGAGAACGCGAAAGAGGAATGCATAAAGACGGCAATGTTCCCATCTATACTCTCTATGATTCTGACATGGCCGCTTTCAATTGTCGTTTCTGCCTGTTGTATGCCTGTTCTTAATAAAAATTCTATGGTATACATTCCATTCTATCCGATAAATGTGCTTTATCTTTTCTTAGCTTCTCTTGTTGTTAGTGCAATATCATTCCTCTTGTTGTTTATCATATTGGAAAACAAGAGAAGAGTTCATGAAGAAGCAATGAGAATAAAAGAAAAACAGAAAAACAAATAGACGTGTATAAAGCCGATAAAGATCGTTAGGATGAGGAAAGCTTAGTTAGCGTTCTTCATCCTTTTTTTCACTGCAAAATGAGAAATGTGTCAGAAAGCATGAAAAACTTGTATTTGAAGGTTTTCAAAAACATGAAAAACTTGTATTTGGGGGCTTCCAAAAACATGAAAAACTTGTATTCCGGCAGTTTTCAATTGTAATTGATGTGAAGGAGCATAACCTATGGAACGCACATATTTGGATAAAATATTATCATGGTATCAGAAGAAAGATGGAAGAAAGCCTTTAGTTATCTGGGGTGCTCGTCAGATTGGAAAGACCTATCTTATCAAAGATATGTTTGCAAAGAACTTCACAAAAGATTATGTCTACATAAATCTGAAAAAAGATCAAAGAGCAGCTGAATATTTTAATGAGACCGTGAATGATGAAAATTACCTTCGTTTTATAGAAAGCAATTATGGAAAAGTCATATCAGAAGAATGTCCATTGATCATTGATGAGGCACAAACAGTTCCTAATGTTTTGACGTCTTTGAAGTACTTCAATCAAGATCATCCGGAATTACCAGTCATTGTTACTGGGTCTATGGTTCGACTTGCCTTACAGCGTGCAAATAAAGCGAGTGGGGAAAGTGTAATGTTTCCTGTTGGCAAAATCAATTCACTATCTATGTATCCAATGGGATTTGAAGAATATCTTCTCAATGCGAATAAGCCATTGTTGAATAAAATCAAAGAGGCCTATTATGATAGAACGAAACCATTAGAAAAATATGAACATGAATTAGCTCTTGATCTGCTTCATGAATTCCTATGTATCGGTGGGCTTCCTGAGGTTGTGGATTCCTTTTTGAAGAATCATTCCTATGTGGAAGCAAAAGAGATTTTGAATGAATTGTATGAGAACTATATCGCTGATATGAGCCTTTATAACATCTCGGATGAGATGATTCTAAAAACAAGAAACATATACAAGAATATATTTGCGCAGTTGAATAAGGAAAATAAGAATTTCAAAATCGCTTCGATTGAAAGAGGAAAGTCAAATCGTGATTATTTCGGTGCATATGAGTGGCTAGACTTAGCTCATGTCATATATCGAAGCAAACGAAAAGAGGGTAAAGTCACTTCACCCTTGTTGGAAGAGGAAGGTGGATTGTTCCGATTATATTTATCCGATTGCGGATTATTTACAACAGAGAGTCATACATTACAGTCTAATTTTCTTTTTAAGGAAAACAAAAATGAACTTTCCGGTGTTTTCTATGAATCTTATGTTGCAGATGAATTTGCTTCGAAAGGTATCCCTCTTTATTATTGGACTGGAAAACAACAACATGAATTTGAATTCATTGTCGATATCAATGGTGATATCTGTCCAATAGATGTAAAGAAGAATAAAGGAAGCCTCAATTCATTGAAGGACTTCCGTGAACAGAATAAGAAGACAACAGCAATCAAGATTTCATCCAATCAACTCGGTTACAATGAAGAAAATGATATTTTGACCATTCCACTATATATGGCTTTCCTTTTAGCAGATGACATCATTCAAGGAAAGCTAACTAAGTGAGATGCTTATCTTTTTGGTTCGTTTAGAGGAATGGTGAATTCATTTTTTGGTAGTGATTCGTGGCTTTTAGCCAAAGTCTGCATCACTGATGACAGGTTTGGTGAAAAGATGTAAAAAACGATGAATTGTAGATAGCGAATGATACAGATGTGATGATATAACAATTTTTCGTTATAGTTTCTTTTTATGGAAGATTATGCATACAAACGTGATGACGGCTTCGGTAGAAGATATATGGCAAGTGATGTATAAGCAGTGAGAAATGACGGAAAAAAGTATCTTAAAATGGAATTCATAGATGCTTTTTTCATAAATTTGGAGTTCAACTCCAAATTTATGAACTTTATGAAAGAACATTTGGTATCTATTGGTGGACTAATAGTTGTAAAGTGTTGAATTTTAACTGTTAGGCTGATGAGATTTTAAAGTAGATGGAAAGGTGATGATTATAAAAGCCACCTTGGCATTGTTACCAAAGTGGCTTTATTTCTAGTTCGTTATAAGAGATTACTCAGTCTTTTCTTTTTCTTTGTTTTCTTTTGTTTTCTTATCTTTTAGGATGAGGTTCATGATGATACCAAGAATCATAGCGACAGCTGTGGATGTGATGGTGACAACAGGAGCATCCAGTTTTCCGAATACAAGAGTGAGTCCTCCGATACCGCTGACTAAGATAGCGGAAGTGACGAATATATTCTTGGTATTAGACATATCGATGTGTTCGTTGATCATCATCTTAACACCAGAGGAAGCGATGAATCCGTATAAGAGAAGTGAGACACCGCCCGTGACACAGGTAGGAATGGTCTGAGTGATTCCCATAAGAGGTGAGAAGAATCCTAAGATGATAGAGAAGAAGCAGGCTAATATGATGACTTTGACAGATGCGATTTTTGTGACGCCGACAACGGCAACGTTTTCACCATAAGTGGTATTGGCAGCACCGCATAAGATACCAGAAGCAGCTGTTGCAATACCATCACCCATCAAGGTATTGGTAAGACCAGGTTCCGTAAGAAGATCTCTCTGGAGAAGTCCGGACATATTCTTATGATCACCGATATGCTCACAGATTGTGACAAAGGAGACAGGGATGAATAATAAGGCGATTGTACCGATTTGAGATGCGCTGAATGGATTTGTCAGAGTGAGTGCATTGCCAGCCTTATCGAAGAAACCTGTAGATGCTGCATAATTCCAGTTGTTCGGAAGGAAGAGGAATTCAGGAACGTCGAGGAAGGAACGGATTGTGATATTAGCGACTCTAGTGCCTTCGCTGTTGACAGTTGTGAATAAATTGATGATAGGATCGAAATTGATAATGTGGAAATATTCGTTTTTGCATCCGTAGTATCCGATGAATGTGAATAGACATGCAGCAACATAACCAACACCCATACCGATCATGAACGGAATCAAGGAAACCGTCTTCTTTCCGTAGAATGCACAGATTGCTGTAACGATCATAGCGATAAGACCACAGCAGAGAGCAACAAGGTTGTAGGCCTGACCGCTTCCGCTTGCGGATGTAAGGTTAGAGATTGCAGATGCAGATAATCCTAAGCCGATAACCATGATGACAGGTCCGACAACAATAGTAGGAAGTAACTTGTTCAACCATTTGACTCCGGCGAATTTGATGACGAGAGCGACAAGGACATAGACAAGTCCGACAAAGGCCATACCGATAGGAAGAGCCCAC
This sequence comes from Alistipes onderdonkii, assembly GCA_963589675.1. Taxonomy (GTDB): domain Bacteria; phylum Bacillota_I; class Bacilli_A; order RFN20; family CAG-288; genus Enterosoma. The sequence continues at coordinate 6,933 of CAVALL010000044.1, forward strand.
ATGTTTGCAGTCTCACCTAAGTAATTGCCAGCTGCATCATAGACTTCCTGACTTCCTAAGCCAACGGCTGCAGACATCGGTGCGATGTAGGCGAAGGAGGAAGCTAAGAACATCGGAGATTTCATTTTCGTAAGAATAATGTAGATCAGTGTTCCGATACCGGCAGAGACAATCGTAGGAGCAATCATCGTCTGGGCTAATGATACACCGGAGACATTGATATATCCACTGAAGACGATAAGAGGAACAGTAATACAGGCGACGAACATAGCAAGGACATGTTGAACAGCTAGGATAATCCAGGAACTGATCTTCTTCGGCGACTCATTCACTTCTAGTAACATCCCGTTCTCGTGCATATGGTTCTCCTTTCCGTGTTTTTCTCAAAAAAAGAGGCTTAGGTGGAATGCCTAAGCCTCGAAAACACGATGTTATGAATTAGAAACCAAGAAACAGAAGGAAGAAAGGAAAACGAACTCTTTTGAATTCACATCAGCTGCGATTACAGAGTAGCAGTTTCTTGTTCTGTTCATGATTTTAACCCTGCGGTATATGATAAGGGTTTGACGGACTCTTGTAAAGGAAAATTTTAGAAACAAACAGGATTACTTGTTTTTGTTAAGGTATTCTTCTAACTTTCTCTCATCTTCCAATTTCTTTTTGAAAGCTTTGGATTGCTTTTCGATGAGTTTTCTGTTTTCAAAGTAATTGACACCTAATGCACGCCTAACCTTAACAACAGTTTCGTGTGCTTTCATTTCAGCTTTTTCACTGCCTTCAGCTAGGATCTTATATACGCTAGGAATATCGCTCTCCAGCTCTTTTCTTCTCTGTCTGATCGGTTCAAGAATGTCGTTTAAGACATTTGCTAAGAAGCGTTTGACTGTGACATCACCTAATCCACCTCTTTCATAATGAGCCTTCAGTTCATCGAAGTTATGATATTCAGGAAGGTATTTTGCAAAGTGTCTGTCTTCGACAAAAGCGGAGAGATAAATGAAGACAGGATTGTTTTCCGTATGTCCAGGATCCTCGATCTTTAAGTGAGTGGGATCGGTGAACATAGTCATTACTTTCTTTGAGACTGTTCTACTGTCATCACTTAAGTAGATGCAGTTACCTAAAGACTTGGACATCTTTGCTTTTCCGTCGATGCCAGGAAGTCTCTTGCAGGCCTCATTTTCAGGAAGCATGATCTTACAGGGAGTCAAAGTATCACCGTATAAAGAATTGAATTTGTGAACGATTTCATTTGTCTGCTCAATCATTGGAGCCTGATCTTCGCCTACTGGAACAATATTAGCTCCGAAAGCTGTGATATCTGCAGCCTGTGAAACAGGGTAGCAAAGGAATCCAGCAGGAATTGATTCACCAAACTCTCTCATGGCAAGTTCATTCTTGACTGTTGGATTTCTTTCTAGTCTTGATAATGTGACCAAATCCAAATAGTAGCAGGTCAATTCAAATAGTTCAGGAACATGAGACTGGACAAAGATTGTGGTCTTATTAGGATCCAATCCTGCAGAAAGATAATCGAGAGCAACCTCAATGACATTGTCTCGGACCTTTTGAGGTGTACCAGCGTTATCGGTAAGAGCCTGTGTGTCAGCAATCATGACATACATCTCATCAAAATCGCCCTGATTCTGAAGTTCAACTCTTCTTCTCAATGAACCGACATAATGACCGATATGAAGTTTTCCGGTAGGACGGTCTCCTGTCAGCATGATGCGTTTATTCTCTGTTTTTTCGTTTTCCATAGTATTACCTCAAAGATATTTGCAGACTATTTCAAATTATACCATATTCGAAAGTCTCTTTTCGTTGTACATGTAAGGATAGTTCATTATTTCCGATGATGAATGCCTCTTAATGCAAAATGCTTAACTTCAAATAGTGGTACTTCACTTAGTTGTTATTTCGCCTGTTTTGTGATTTTGCTTGTGAACGGGTATCCTAGTCATTTGTAAATTTATAACATTTACGATTTAAATTATGTTTATTTGTTCGATTGTTGTGATAGAATAATTTAGATTATCTATTTCTTTTAGGCAAAGAGGTTGTAATCGCTTACATTTTTCTATATAATACCATTGAAGGAAACAATTTATGACCACATTTAAAATCATTGTAACTAACATGGGTGGACTTACCTCCCGTTCCAGCGCTGAACTCGTTGAAGAAGCGAATCATCATAGATGCTCTGTCACATTGAAACTTGAAAACGGTGATGAATGTGACTTGAAGTCTATTATGAATGTCTTTGCTTTATCTCCTATTGAGAAAGGCTCTACTCTTACTGTCGTCTGCGAAGGCGAAGATGAGGACAAAGCCGTCTTAGGATTCGAGAAACTCTGCAAAGAATATAGTTTCTGATCTTGCTAAATATTCATCAACTTCCATTAAATAAGTATATCATTGGCCATGGTATAGTCGGGAAGCTGCTGAGATGACATTCTTTGGTCGTCGCTGAATATTCGTTGTTGAGCCCCTTTCTATACGAGAAGAGTAGGGAAGTATTGAGATCTCGATGGAGCATAACCATTTCCTTTCTGGTTATGCTCTTATTTTTGTTTTGAAAAAGCCGATTTTCATCGGCTTCTTTTGTGTATTAATTCTTTTTCTCTAAGTATGGTTGGAACAGAGACTGAATCTCTTTGTAGTTCTTCTGATGGAAGGGCTGAGTTCCTTTTATAGCGAGATAGGTAGCATCATCATACGCGATTTCAAGGAAGAACTTGATCTGATAGTTCTCCTTGTCATTTTCAAATAGAAATGCTTTGAAATCATTCTCAGTCTCTTCTATCTTCAAGACATCAAATAGAGTGTGAATCAATTCATCACCCTCTGCTTTCGAATATTTATTTCCGACATCGTCAAGGAAACAGCCTTTACGATAATCGAGTTGTATGGATTGAATCTCTTCTACAGAATCCGGTCTTCTCTTCCAAAAGAGGATATGATCAATCTTTTTCATATCACTCCTCAAACAAGGTGGTGAAGATATTCTTCAAAACAGGGAATAACTTCGGGAATGCGTTTGTTCCTGTAAATTTATCCTCTGGATAAAAGGAATGATCGTATTTCAAACAAATTTCAAATGATTCATCTTTTCCGGTGACAAACCCAGTGGAAATCTTAGGCCAGTCTAAGATGAATAATTGTTCGAATAGCAACACCTTGAATCCTTCAAACTGTGTTGTGAAATCAATCTTCTCATAGGGTTGAAGCCTCTTGTCAGAAAATATCTTGGAAGGATAAAGATAGAATTGATCTCCTTCCTTCTTGATTTCAATTCGTAAGGTGACTCCATCTTTATCAGTATAGCTATAGAAGAATTCAGTCAGATTCGTTTCATGCAAAAGTAAAGTCTTACCATCGTCGACACCGAAATCTTTGTGACAGCTATCACACTGATAGCCGTGTGTCTTATAGACAGAGTCGGAGAACGGAGTTGATTCACTGTTTCCGCAATAAGGGCAATATGCTTTCATAATTGGTCTCCTTTTTTCATATGAGTCGCTTCAAGAAGGGAGTCGATTTCCTCTTCATTAAGAAGACGGAATTCACCTTCCTTCAAGTTGCCTAGTTCAATAGGACCTAGACGGACTCTCTTCAATCCTACCACATCATAATTGAAATGGCCGAAAAGTCTTTTCACTTCATGATATTTTCCTTCGTGTACGGTTAAGTAGGCATGATATTCATCGATGATTTCAAGTTTGGATGGGGCAGCAATCTCTCCTCTTCCGATATCGATATCATGATTGAATAGTTCGACTAATGTTGGACGAAGAATATGATTGACAGTAGCGAGATAGGTCTTCTCCACCTTGGTTTTCGGATGGGCAAGACGTGCGTTCAAGATGCCGTTATCGGTAAGCAACAATAGTCCAGTCGTATCCTGGTCGAGTCTTCCTACCATTCTGACTTTCTTTCGATAGAGGTCTGGTATCAGATTCATGACAGATGGATAGTTTTCGTCAATCATGGAACACATATATCCTTCCGGCTTGTTCAGCATGATGATGACATAGGGAGTGTTTGGTATCTCTTTTCCGTTCACTTCGATCTTATCCGTTCCTGAGATCAGCATCTCGCCATCCGTCACTCTTACACCATTCACTCTGATGTCATTGGTGCGGATAATTTTTTTGCATGCTTTTCTAGAACCTAAGCCAGAGTTTGCTAAAAAACGATCTAATCTCATAACTCGGAACTTTCTTTCTTCTTCAGATAGACAGGGAGAGTGAGAACAAGACTCATGACAAAGAATGCAATGATAGTAGTAGCTAATGTGATATTCTGTGCCATTTTTGTGATAGTAGTAGAGTCAAAATACCATGGTGCTTTGATCTTGTTGATGCATATAAGCAAGAAACCAGAAAGAGACAAGGCAACATTGCTTGCCTTTTTCTCCATCACAAAGGAATCCAATTTGTCCTGGAAGAAGAGATAGAAGACTCTTCCCGTGAAGATAGCTAGGAACAAGATGATGAAAAGGAAGATATAGTTCTTCATTCCGGAATAGAGAAGAGTGTTCATGTATTTAGCAAAATAGGTGTATAGACCAGTATAGAAGATAGGAGTCAATAATGAGATTCCGCTAAAAGATGAGATGAAAGAGGAGAAACATAGAGAAATGAAAATCAAAAATGGTATGACACTGTCTTCACTTGCCTGTTTGAATGGGATAAAAGAGAAACAGAAGGAGAGGATAAAGACAAGCGCAAATGTCAAAGCGAAGGGAAGTATCTTGATCTTCTTCTTATCTTTGATGATCTCATAGATTTCAGCAACGAGAAAGACAAGAATCATGATAGCCATACCAGAATAGATGCCAGTATGATATCGTTCAATCATCATGTCCATCGGGATAAAGAAGAAGACGGATACTGCAATAGCCATACTGATCATTTCCACGAACGTATGACGGAAAAAGGAATCAAATCCATTCTCCTCTTCACGATGAAGAGTATTCATGAGTCTCTTTGTCTGAAAGAAAGGCATACAGTCAAAGAATCCGATCAATAGTCCTTTCATAAAGGACAGAAAGACAGATAATGTTTTTTGTTTTGTTTTTGTGTTTTCCATAATCATTAATATTATATAAAACACGCTTTTGATTTTAAATCTATCATCCCCAAAGAAGAATAGATGAGGCGGTTATAAGAGTCTTTTGAATCTATAAATGTACCACTTCTTCATGATGGAGGTGAGTAGACCATATACGATGACTAACCCAAATAGGATAAGGATAAAGATAGGAGAGATGCTGGCAAAGTCAAAGGCTGTGTTGATATAAGGAACATAGATAAGGAAGAATCCAACAAGACAAGAAACAACAATACCTAAGAATAAGGTGACAGATGGTCTAGACTGGATGAATGGTATTCGATCTGTTCTCAAGAAAGAGAATACGACGTTCTGAGTGATTAAAGATTCGATGAAGAATCCAGTCTGGAAGATACTGATGAACAATATTGAATTCTCTTGGTTGAGCATGCTGTAATTGATGAACTGAACTCCATTATCTTTTAACATCATAGGACAGATGAAATAGAATAGGACTAAGAATGATGCCATGTCCAAGAATGAGGATAGAGGTCCAAATAGGAACATAAAGCTTCGAATCTGTGAAAGAGAGAATGTCAAAGGCATCTTGATATCCTTCTCTTCGACAGTATCAAAAGGAATCAAAGAACAAGAGATGTCGGAAATGATATCAAGAAGGATGATATGAACAGCTTTAAGTGGGGAGAACGGAAGGAAGATTGCACCCATAGACTGAGAAATCATATTTCCAAAGTTGGAGGAAGTCTGACATTTGACGTACTTCATCATATTGATATAGGACTTTCTTCCTTCTATGATGCCATCCTTCAAGACGGAAAGATCGTTTTGCAGCATGATGATATCAGCAGCTCCTTTTGCGATATCGGTGGCATCTTTGAAAGAGATACCGATATCCGCTTCTTTTAGTGCCGATGCATCATTGATGCCATCTCCCATGAATCCAACGATATGTCCGTTTTCACGGAGAGCTTTTACAATTCGTTCTTTATCATTAGGTGTCAATTTGACAAATAGATTATGTGTCTCAACTGCCTTTTTTAAGTCCTCTTCGCTCATCGATGTCATTTCGTTTCCGGAGATATAATTCACTTCCTTGATATTGAGAGAACGGCAGACGGCTAAGGAAGAGGATAGTGTGTCTCCTGTCAGTATCTTGGTTGTGACACCATATTCCTTCAAATCCTCAATTGCTTTCTTTGCTCTCTTTTTCGGTGTATCTTCAAAAGATAAGAAGCCGATGAATGTCATGTTGGATTCATCTGAAACAGAGATCTCATTCTTTTCTATGTCTTTGGTTGCTAATATGATGGTTCTCTTGCCTTTTCTGGATTCTTCATCCGCGATTGCTTCGATTCTCTTTTTATCTTCCTCTGTGATTGCTCTTATCTTACCATCTGCTTTGACGTAAGAGATGATATCGAGCATCTTATCCGGTGCTCCTTTTGTGATCATAAAGTTCTTTCCTTCTTTGTCTTTCAGAAGGACAGATAATTTCTTTCGTTCAAAATCGAATGGAATCTCATCCAAGGATGTCATTCCTTCTTCGAGAATTTCCTCAATGGCATGATTGCTTTTAGCATAGGTCAATATGGAGTTGTCGATGACAGAACGGATTCCGTTCTGGAAGTAGGAGTTCAGTAGTGCAAGTCTTAATATATGGATGGAAGTCTGCATATTGATATCGAAGTACATGCTTAATGTTGATGAGTTTTCAGTCAGTGTTCCTGTCTTATCAGTACATAAAACATCCATACTACCGAAATTGAAGATGGTGTTGATATCCTTGACTATGACATCCTTCTTTGACATCTTGATGGCGCCTTTTGCAAGGTTCGATGCAATCTGCATCGGAAGAAGAGAAGGAATCAAGCTTACTGCTACTGATATGGAAAAGACAAAGGCGTTGATCCAAGATGAGGCTAGGGTATAATCGCCGATGATAAATCCGCTTGTCTGAAGATGGATATCAAATCCATCGATGAGAAAGATCATCGGCACAATGATAAGTATGAGTACGAGTAATAACTTTGTTATGGAATCAATTCCTTTTTGGAAGGTGCAGTTCTTTTTCTTTTGAATGACCTTATCATTCAATTGACCTAATATCGTATTTGAGGAAATAGCAAAGACGATGCCTGTTCCGGTTCCAGAGACAATATTGGAACCATTGAACAAGATATTCTCAAGATCAAATGGATTGGTATCGGAATCAATCGAGACAGTGTTATCTTTCTTTTTCTCAACTGGTGCACTTTCGCCAGTCAAGGAGGATTCTAAGACATACAAGTCCTTGTTCTTGATGAGCCTCACTTCAGCCGGGACAAAGTCACCACTTGAAAAGAGAATGACATCACCGACAACTAAATCTTCACTTTTGACTTCCGTCACTTTACCGTTTCGAATGACAGTGGATGTCGTTGCTGTCAACTCTTTCAATGCGGATGCTGATCTTTCTGATTTTAGATTCTCGTTATAGGAAATCAAAGAGGAGATGATGATAATGACTAAGAGGATAAGAGGAGTCACATAGAATGTCTTCTTGTCATTTTCGGATTCAGGAAAAAAGTAGGATATGAATCCATTGAGTATTGCAATAGCGAAGAGAATCAAATTGAATAGAGTCAAAAAAGATTTGAAAAGCTTAACGATTTTCCTATCTTTTTTAGCTTCATTAAGTTTGTTGCACCCATATTGTCTGCTGGAGTCTTCTACCTGCTCTTCATTGAGTCCAACTGTCGGATTGAGATTGAACTCCTTACAGATGTCTTCTACTGTTCTCTTAGAGAACTCGAAGATCTTGGTGTAGGTGGATTTGAAGTTTTCGTTTTTTGTCATCTTTTTCATGATGATACCTCCTATAGCTGCTAACTATGGAGTGAAGTGGAAACGAAAAAAGTTTCATCTAGGAACCTCTGACGCTTGAGCTTACACTTCTAGAGTATTTGAACAATATTATCTTTTACCTTGGCATCGATAAGAGATGTTGGCCGGCTTTTGGAAAGTCTCCTTTCCAAAAGGGCAATTGTCCGTGACTGCTAGTTAGCATGGCCTTGCTTAAGGCTTGACAACTATACTACTAAAATATTAAGAAAGCAACATAAAAAGTCACATGACTTTTTATTCGTCATGTGACTATATATTATGGTTTATACTTCTCTACAAGAGCCTTTCCGTACTCGTATAATCTCTCTCTTAATTCAACTGGTTCAATGACTTCTAAGTATTCGCTGTAGTCCTTTAACCAGAAGTAGAGGGAGTCGATGTCGTTTTTGATTTCGACGATGTTGCCATCATAGAATGTTGCCTGCTTACCAAACCATTTGATGATCTGCTTCTTGTTGGTCTCTGACTGCATTTTGATCTTGGCAGTGATGGCATCTTTCTGGAACCAGTATAGATGTTCATTTGTGAATTGATCGATATTGAAATCCTTGTACTTTGGATTATCTTGCAGATGGAAACCATCTTTATCTTCTAGTATTTGAATGTCACTGATAGAATCAAGGTTGAATACTGTAAAGTTTCCTTCTTTTCTAAAACTTCCAATGAGTTTGAATTCTTCTTGGCAGACGAAGAGATAATGCGGACATACCGTTCTTTTCTTCTGCTTTTCACTGTTATTGGTGTAAAGGAAGGATACATATTTGCTTTTAGCGATTGCTTCAGATAGGATGGAGAAGTTATAGATGACTTCTGCATTTTCAATCTTCATGCTGTTGGCGATGGCTCTTGAATTTGGAAACTTATCCTTCAATGAGAATCCGCTCTTCAGTTTATCCACTAACTGATTGGTCAGATTGGTTGAAAAGCCTTTGAAGGAATAGAGAGCCATGATCATTGGAATGACTTCATCTTTAGAGAAGGTTCTTTCAATGATGGCAACACCTTTATTGTTGTCTCCTCTTTCGATGAGATCTGGATAGATTCTGTCGATTGTCTTATAGGCTCTTCCGACAGCTTTTCTTTCTGAATCGACATTGAAATCCTTTTTGAGGTAGTCTACGACCTCATTCTGTGTAAGATAATTATTCTCGTTTGAATGTCTTTTCAGGACTTCTAATACTTGTAAGACAAAGATTGATTTATCTTCCATGGCAATTCCTCCGAAGATTCTTTGAATATTATAAATAATACAAGGACAAGATAGCGATATTAATTCCTGTTTTGATGAAAAAGGAAAGAATTATTAGTTATCATTGTGAACGCAAAGATTTTCCGGTTACATCGTTGTGATTAAGGAAAACCATCATTCAGAGCATGCTTGATTAAGTCCTTGATGATGAAAATAGTGCTCTGAATGATGGTTTTCGGGGCTTCTGCCCCTATTGCGTATGATATAATGTCATTAGAAAACCGACCCGCGGGAC
>CAVALL010000045.1:0-6462 GCA_963589675.1 Alistipes onderdonkii
ACGATAGGACTGTTTTTATTTCTGTCTCATCGTGTCCACTTTATAGGGGACATTTCATTCAATAGGATACATTTTATTAAATGCAATTTAAATCAGAACCGCAAGTAATTGTCCATAGATATTTATTACAAGAACATTACGAAATAAATCGGGTAGTATTCTATTTTGTCTGCTTTTCTTATCTCTCTTTCATTACTGAAAACATATCCTTTTGTCATTTTATAATTCGGTTCCATAAGTATCTTCGGTAAAGCCTTAAAATTACGATAATCTTTTCCAGATTTTATTTCTAACGGAAGCACATTCAAAGATTCATAATCATCGATTAAAAAATCAACCTCTCCAACCTTTTTTCTATCATAATAATATAATTCATGATCATGCGCTTTTAATTCTTGAGCGACGACAGTCTCATAAACAGCACCCAGATTTACACCAGCGGCATCATCTAAGATTGCATTAATGTTTTTCTTAAAAAGGATACCCGTCAACAAACCCACATCATTCATATAGAGTTTGATAAGATTCTTACTGCTTGACTGTATTAGTGGGAACTTGGGTTCACTGACTGCTTTCGTTGCTAAAGATATACCCGAGGAAATCAAATATTCAAATTCATTCGCATACTTTGTATATCGCACGTCATCAATGTTTTCAATTTGCTTGTACTGTATTCGTTTAACTTTATTATCGATGTTTGATGGAATCATTTCATAGATTCGTTTTATCATCAATTTATTGTATTTATCATATTTTGTGGCGTCTTTATTATAGAAATAGACAATATCTTTTTGTATCTCTCTGATTGTGTTAACGTTTTTCGTTTCAACAAAGGCTTTCACAGCATCCGGCATACCACCGACATACAAATAAGTTTTGAAAAGATATAGAATTCGATTATGCAATGATTCCTCTAATGACTTTCCCTCAGAGAAAGATTTCTTCAAATGTTCTATCACTAATTCGCCAACTGAATTTGCAATTAGAAACTCTTCAAAATCCATTGGATACATCTTCTTTTCTATTATCGATCCCATTGGAGTCAATGTTGTTTTGGAAAGAGCTATTCCTAATTCAGAGCCACTGCAAATGTATTTATACTTATTTTCCCTTCTTAACGGTTTTAATAGTGTCAACAATTCCGGATATTCTTGTATTTCATCAATAAATACGATTGTGTTTTCTCTTTCTTTGAGCTTCTCACCCGCAACGACACTGAGTTCAATATAAAAAGATTCAGTCGTCCTGACATTGGCAAACAATTTATTGCCAGCTTTATCATCCGCCATATTGACTTCTATATAATTTTGATAATGCTTTTGAGCCAGTTCCCTGATTATGTATGATTTGCCAACCTGCCTTGCACCATCAATGCATAATATCTTCTCTTCATCCCCTGTTAAATACTCTTCAATGTATTTTGAAATTTTCCTATACATAAGCATATCTCCGCTTTTCCATCATTATTATAGGCTATTTTTTACGCTTTTCCATCTTTTGTTGTACTAAAAAATTCCGCTTTTCCAATTTTTCTAGGGCCCTATTTTATACGCTTTTCCAATAAACACAACGATTACAAAGCCAACAAAATGAAATCAATAACACTAAAAAAGTATACAAAATATTTTTTGTTATGTTCGCTATCTGCTGAATTTCTAGTACTTCACGTAAGGAATATGTTTTGAAACAATCTCAGATAGTTTATTGAGATTCTCTAAATTGTTGGCAGCTATGACAAGTTGTGGCTTATCATGTGTGACCTTCTTATTATGAAGCGATGATATGACACCACCTGCTTCTTTTAGAATCAATTCGCCTCCTGAATAATCATAGGGCTGTAAACGATAAGCAAAATAGAGTTCTCCTCTTCCTAAGGCAATATAGCAAAGTTCAAGTGCAGCACTTCCAAAGCGTCTTACATCATTCGTGCTCATATAGACTTCTTCTGTCATTTCAATGCACTCTTTCGTGAATTTCTTCTCATACAATGAGAATCCAGTAAAGAAGATACTATGTCTGAAGTCTCTATCTGACACATGAATCTTTCTTCCTTGGTAATAGGCACCTTTTCCTTTGATTGCATAGAACATCTCATCACGGAATAAATTGTATACACAGGAGAAGACTAATTCATTGTTATGAAGAAGAGCAACAGAAATCGCACATTCCGGAATCCCTCTGGTGTAATTCATTGTTCCATCGATAGGATCAATGATGAAAAGATATTCTGCTTTCTTAAATGTGTTATATCCTTCCTCTTCACAATAGAACTGAGAGTCAGGGACGATTTCAGAAAGTCGTGACATCAGTTCTCTTTGGATATTGACATCACTATCTGTAACTGCCTCTTCCTCACTTCCTTTTTCCTTCATCATCTGATAGGAAAGATGATCCTTTCCTATTTTTCTTACCTCCTCTACAATATTTTGATATGTGTTCATCTTTATACCCTGATGAGAGCAAATCCCATCTGCCTTTCCTCTAAATATAGTTCGTATAGCGATATCTCATCCATATCCTCTTCTAAAACAGGAAAGAAGAATCGGTTTTCGTATGTGATATTCGTTTCAATCTTATCCAACGTGTCCTTTATTTCTTCTTCATATTCAAAAGGAGAGATACCAGCATCATTTTTCACTTTTATTTTCCTTAGTGATGTCAATACGTCTTCTTCCTTATCGATATAGGAGGAAATATTCTCGACTTCATATTTACCTAACAGTGGGAATATCAGTTTCTGCATCTTGTCATAATGTAGCGATAATATCTGGATTCTTTCTAAACTATCCTTCAACATAGAAAGAGAAACTGAATCCTCATGAGAAATATCTATCCTGATGGTCTTCATCAAAGCACGGAATGCACCGTTTTCCTCAGCGAGAAGGACAAGCGGATTCTTCTCATCAGAAAGAGAGGAATAGGAATCATTTTGAATAGTTGGAATCTTTGCCTTTGATGAAGTTTCCCAGTTATTCTTTTGGAAAAGTCTCTCATATTCCTTTGTTAACTCTTCCTGACTCTTTCCAGAGGCTTTCATTTTCTGAAGCATCTGTTCAATTTCTTTACGCTTTTCATCGCTCATACTTCTTCTCCTTATAGGTGGGATAGAATCCTTTACAATACGTTTACAATATTTTACTTTCCCAAGGTAGTGGCTAAAAAATCAGACTTCTATAATTTTAGCGTAAACAAAGAAAGAGGTCAAAAATGAAAAACAAAACCTGTAAGAAAATGCTGATGAGTGTCATTTTCTCCCTAGCCATGACAGGCTGTGGAAAGACAAGCGGAGTCACATCCACTCCTAATGAAAGCAAAGGAAACACAACCGAGACGAGTAAATCCGATTTCGACAAGTCAAAAAAGATCACATGCTACACCAGAGACACCACTTCTGGAACAAGAGACGGATTCTTCACAAAAATTGGTCTTTCCAAAAACAAAGCCAGCAATGACGGCTTAGTCTCAACTATTGTTGAAACAAGTTCAAACGGCAATATGATTCAATCCATCAAGAATGATGCATTCGGTTTAGGATATATCTCCCTTGCATCCTTAGATGGATCTGGGGTCAAAGGTCTCACCTATGACAATGTCGTCCCTAGTGAAGAGAATGTCTTAAATGGAACATATGAACTGACAAGAAACTTCAATTACATCTATCGCAATGATTATGCCTCAGATAGCAAAGTCAAACAGATAGTTGAAGCCTTCATCGCCTATTCCACAACCATTGAAGGAAAGAGCATCATCAAGCAAAACGATGGAATCCTCTCTATCAGCAATACCGATAAATCATGGAAGGATATTAAAGATAATTATCCGATTACCACTGAGGACAATTCTAAGATTACAATTCGAATTGGTGGTTCCACTTCCTGTGAGAAGATTGCAAAGGCCCTCACTTCCGCTTTCTCTCCTTTATGTGGAAACTTTATAGCAAGTCATAATCACACCGGCTCTGGCGATGCCTATAAGCACACTCAGGGAAGCGCAAAAGATGATGCCAACGGATTAGATATCGGCTATCTCTCCCGTGAATTGGAAGACAGTGAAAATGCAGCAGAAGGAACTTCTGGTAAAATTTGCACCGATGCTATCGTTGCTGTCGTCAACACTGTCAATCCGCTTGAAAAGACAACAGCCGAAGCACTGAAGGCTGTCTATACTGGCGAAAAGACGGTTTGGAACGATCTCTTCTAACATGAGATATCTAGACCGAGACAAGTGTTTTAAGAAAGCTGAAAGCAATGCAAAAGCGGACAAGGTTGTCCGCTATTTGCTGTTTTCCATCGCTTTTTTAGCTTCCGTTTCGATTCTGTTTGTCATCACCTTCATCTTCATCAAAGGCATCAAGCCGTTTGTCTCCGAATATGAGATTCAAGGTGAGAAATACCGTGTCAATTTCTTTTCCTTTCTTTTTGGCAACACATGGCTAAAAGGAAACGCGGAATATTCTATCGGTTTCATCATCGTCAATACGATATACATATCACTTTTGACAATGCTGCTTACTGCTCCTATCTCTATCTTTACCGCCTTAGTCATTGTCAGAATGACTCCAAAGCCTATCAGTGCTACCTTAAATACTATCATTGAAATATTGGCATCTATCCCTTCTGTCATCTATGGTATGTTCGGCTTAGGTGTCGTTACCAATTGGGCAAAGAATATCTCTGATCTATTCAATTATCAGTCTGCCGGAGGTCTTTCCACTTTTACGGTTGTTCTTGTTCTCACCATGATGTCTGTACCAACTGTAACGATGTTATCCATCACTTCTTTAAAGGCGGTGAATCCGAATTTGGAAAAAGGTTCTTTAGCATTAGGTGCCTCAAGAAGCGAAACAAATTTCAAGGTTATTATTCCAGCAGCTAAATCCGGAATCTTCTCTGGATTGATCTTAGGTCTCAGCCGTGCTTTAGGAGAAGCAACTGCGGTATCCATGGTTGCCGGAAATAGACTCAGCGGTCCAAGTTTCAATCTCTTCTCAACCACTCGAACCTTAACATCAACTATGTTATCCGGAATCAGTGAGGCAAGCGGATTGAATTACGACATTCGATTCTCAGTGGGTATCATGTTGATCTTTATCATCATCTTCTTCAATCTCCTTCTTCGCTTCTTTAAGAAGAGATTAGAAAAGAGGGGACTATAATGAAAGTCACTGAACGCTCTTTAAAGCAAAGAAAAGCAAAAGACATCTTCCGTGATTCAGGTGCTTATCTCTTTTCTCTTTTTGGTGTCTTGATACTTGCCTTAATTATCTTCTTTGTCTTTGATAAAGGACACGAATATCTTTCCTGGAAGTTTCTGACCTCTGATTACTATACGACCAATACAACAGTCAGTTATGATACTTCTACCTCTTCTTCCACCTTTGAAAATCCAAACTTCGAGAACGTCTATTTTTCTTCCCGTTGGGGTGTAGGCTTAGAAGATGGATACGACAATGAGAAGAATGCTATCATCCAAGTCACCTACGTTGATAAGAACTCTCCTTTCAACAATCTATTGAACGAATCAAATCAGGAAAAATATAGAATCGAAACAAACTCATCCATTTCAACACTCCTTCTTATTGATGATAGTGGAAGCATCTTCTTCGGTGAATCAAGATACGGAGCCAAGACACTAGTCGATGATTTAGAGAAAGCAGATAAGATATCCAGCATGATCGTTCAGACATCCGGAGGAGGAATTCGAGGTTCGTTGCTTTCTACTCTCTATATGATTCTTTTTACCCTTTTATTTGCATTGCCGATTGGAATATTGACTGCTGTCTATCTTTCCCTCATCGCAAAGCAAAACAAAGTGACAAACCTATTCCGAGCCTTGATCGACTTAGCCTCTGGCATCCCTACAATCATCTTCGGTCTAGTTGGAGCGATTATCTTCATTCCTTTCGTAGCCTTGTTCACACAGAAAAGCAATGGATCTTTATTATCTGGAAGCCTTACATTGGCTTTGATGCTTCTTCCTATCATCATCAACACAACAGAGGAGGCGATTAAGACCGTTCCAAAATCCTATAAGGAAGGGTCTTTGGCCTTAGGGGCTAGCAATACCCAGACAATCTTCAAAGTCGTATTACCAAATGCACTTCCTGGTATCTTAACTGCCATCTTGCTATCAATTGGTCGTATCATCGGAGAATCCGCTGCCCTCATCTACTCAATGGGCACAACGATTAAAGACCACATCATCCTAAGTGAAGCGAGTGCAACCTTAGCATTACACATCTATAAGTTAGTCGCATTTGAAAATCCGAACTTCGGTGCAGCAAGTGCCATCTCCATCATCATCCTAATCGTTGATCTGATACTCAATCTCATCGTCAAGCTACTCTCTTATCGTTTTCTTAAGAAATTCAAGAGGTAATCTATGGAACAGAACACAGAATCCAATGTCATCTTCCATGTTGAGAATCTGAATCTCAGCTATGGTGAGAAACATGTCCTACAC
>CAVALL010000045.1:6472-15857 GCA_963589675.1 Alistipes onderdonkii
GTCCTACACGATATCAATATGGATATCAAAAAGAACCATGTCACCGCCTTCATCGGGCCTTCTGGATGTGGCAAATCCACATTCCTACGTTGTCTTAATCGTATGAATGATTTAATCAGTGACTGTAAGATAACGGGAAAAATCGAATACTTGGGAAAAGACATCAAGGACTATAATCCGATGATGCTAAGAACGATTGTCGGAATGGTATTCCAACAGCCCAACCCCTTCCCAATGTCAATCTACGATAACATCACGTATGGACTGAAGTGTCATGGTGTCAAAGACAAGAAATTATTGAAGGAGATTGTCATCTCATCACTAAAGAAGGCATCTCTATATGAAGAGGTGAAAGATAGACTGAAAGACTCGGCGCTTGCTCTTTCAGGCGGTCAGCAGCAAAGACTCTGTATCGCACGTGCCATCGCCATGGAACCGGATGTCATATTGATGGATGAGCCAACCTCGGCACTAGATCCTATCGCAACAAAGAAAATTGAGGATCTGATTGAAGAACTGAAAAGCGAATACTCGATCATCATCGTCACTCACAATATGCAGCAGGCAAGCAGAATTTCGGATGACACAGCCTTCTTCATGCTTGGTGATCTTGTCGAATTCAACAAGACGGAAGAACTCTTCTCTCGTCCAAAGGTCAAGAAGACAGAAGACTATATCACGGGTCGTTTTGGATAAAGATAGGAAAGGACAAACATTATGGAACTCAATGAAGAGATTGAACACCTCAATTCACTCATCCTTCAGATGGCAGGAGTAGTCGAGAAGAATCTGTTCTACGCTTTTGATGTCTATCTCAATTATGATAACAACAAGTATTATCACGCAGTCGATGATGACAAGGTCAACGCCTATGAAAGATGGATTGAGGCAGATAGCTTACACATCATGCTTAAGGAGAAACTTTATGCCACTGATTTACGTGTGGTCACAGGAATCATGAGCATGGTTCAGGATATCGAGAGACTTGGTGACCATGCCAAAGACATTTTGGAATTCTCACTCAAGGTCAAAAACGCCAACAAGAATCAGACTGAGATCAAGGACTTAGTCGAATTTGTGATCCAGATGGTCAAGGACAGCGTCAGAAGCTATATCGACAAAAATGAATCGTTGGCAAGAGAGGTGATACTCAGAGATGACCATGTCGATGAGACTTATTCAAAGCTGATTGATGAACTGATTCATCATGATCAAGGAAAAGAAATCACTTCTGAATATGCCATCTATACCGCATTAGTAGTAAAATATATCGAACGTATCGCCGATCACGCAACCAACATTGCCGAATGGGTCATTTACATTATGACGGGTTTCTATAAGGACAAGCAGGTCATCTAGGAGGCAGCATGAAAACCATTTATTCTGTGGAAGACGATCAAGACATTGCAAAAATCATCAATGTTTCTCTGACAAAATCAGGTTATCTTGTCTATACGCTTTCTTCGACAAAGGCTTTTTGGGACGCTTTCAAAAAGCAGAAACCGGATCTTATCCTTCTTGATCTGATGCTTCCAGACGGAAGTGGAATGGATGTCTTAAAGAGACTGAGAAGCGATAGTGAGAACAACAATATCCAAGTCATCATCCTCTCCGCAAAGAGAATGACAATGGACAAAGTGGAAGGACTTGACTCCGGGGCGGATGACTATATTGAAAAGCCTTTTGATATTCTCGAACTCATTTCCCGTGTCAATGCAAGATTCCGTTTAGACCATGAAATCCTCTCCTATCAGGATATCGTTCTTGATCTGAACAGACACACATGCACATACCAGAACAAACCTATCGATCTGACAAATACGGAATTCTCTGTTTTGAAGCTTCTTCTTCAGAATCTTGGAAAAGCCATTACGAGAGATGAAATCTATCATAAGCTATATGACGAAAACGATATGGTGGAATCCCGTGCCATCGATATGCATATCGCCTCGTTAAGAAAGAAACTTAACGACAAGGAAAGTCACATCATCCATACCGTATACGGAGTCGGATATATCATCGGATGAAAAAGAAGATCATCTTAGCTCACTTCATCACACTCTTTCTCTCCTTTGTTTTGATGTTTTTCCTGATCTTCTTTTCGATTGACCAAATCAATAGGACCAACACAGAGACAAACCTTAGAAATAATCTTGCCATCAGTGAACAAGTCTTTCTTGACCAAACAAAAGACTTATCGATCAATGAATCGATGGCTAAGACAAGCAATATTGTCGCTAACGATCAGACCAACATCCGAATCACATTTATCAGCAAGGATGGTTATGTCTTGTTCGATAACGAGAACGAGAGTATGGATGAAAATCATCTCACAAGACCTGAAATCCAAAATGTCGGTAAGATCTATTATCGTCATTCCGCATCCTTGAATCTCGATATGACGTATTTAGCCTCATACATTGACAGTTTTGCTTTATATATTCGAATTGCTTTACCTATCAAGTCCGTAAATACCATACTGAATAAGTTTATCCTTTATGCAAGCATTATCATTGTTGCTATTTTCGTTGTCGCCCTATTCCTCGACTATTTCTTCATCGACAGGGAACTGAAGCCTTTGAAACGGGAGAGTGAAAAGCTTGCTAAGATTGTCTCCTATGACAACATCAATGATGAGAACGAGATTGAGAGCATCTCAGAAAGCATCAAGAAGACGGAGATGCTGATCAAGGAGAAGGTCGATGATCTGACAGATGAAAAGGAAAAACTCAACTATATCATCGACTCTATGAACCAGGGTGTCATTATTCTTGACGATGATGAGAACATTCTGCTTATCAATTCCTTTGCGAAAAACTTATTCCACTCCAATGGTGCAACTACACTAACTACACTGACTATCCTTCCTGAGATTCACGACGTCTACCTCTCTTCCTTAGATAAGGAATCGAGCATCATCTTCAAGATTGAGGAAAGAACGATGCTGATCTCCGCTCATCCTATCACGGATGTCTGGGTAAAAGAAAATGAAAAAGGCTCTTCCATCCTTTTAGTTGACATCTCTGAGGAACAGCGTCTAGAGAGTGCAAAGAAGGACTTTTTTGCCAATGCAAGTCATGAATTGAAGTCTCCGTTAACATCCATACTCGGTTACACACAGATGATCAAAGAGGGATTTTTGACCGACAAGAAAGATGTCGATGATGCTCTTTCTAAGATTCAGTCTGAAGGAAAGAGAATGAATGAAATCATCATTGCCATGCTCGAATTATCTAGACTGGAAAGTGAGACAAAGCCAAAGAGCAATGACTACACTCCCCTGAATGAAGTCATTCATGAAGAGCTTCTTCAGTTTGATACCGAGATCAACAGAAAAGGCATTATGGTTTCTTTTTATGGGGAGAGTTTCTCCGTCAAGATGTCAAAAGAGGATCTTTCTTCTCTGATCAAGAATCTGTTTGAGAATGCAATCCGTTACAACAAAGATAATGGAAAAGTCTCTTTGTCATTCGATAAAGAGAAAAAGTCTCTTTCCATATCCGATACGGGTATCGGCATTCCAAAAGAGGACTTAGATCGAATCTTTGAACGTTTCTTCCGTGTCGATAAGGCAAGAAGTAGAAAATTAGGCGGAACTGGATTAGGTCTTAGCATCGTCAAGCATATCTGCAGCAACAACAACGTTCAGATCAAAGTCGAGTCCGTGTTGGATAAGGGTTCTACTTTCACACTCTTCTTCTCCGATATTCAATAAGTCTTTTCTTTTCCTTTCTTTTCCTTATAATACTAAGGCATGAAAAGAAGACCATATACCATTCTATACGAAGATGAGAACATCCTTTCCGTCTATAAGGAAAGAGATGTCTTTTCTGTCGCTACAGAGGATATCAAGACAAGATATCAGAATCTCTTCTCTTATTTGAAAAGCTATGCAAAGCAAAAAGGAGAGGAAGTCTATCTTATTCACCGTCTTGACTATGAGACAAGCGGAGTCATGGTATTTGCAAAGAATAAGGATGCGCAGAGATATCTGAAGTCATGCTTTGAAAACAGAACCGTAATTCGTCTTTACGAGGCGGTTGTAAAAGAAGAAATAAAGAGTGACTTTCATACTGTCCTAACTCAATACATCAAGGAAAGCGCATCCTATCAGGTAAAAGAGGACAATGATGGAAAAGAAGCCATCACCGAAATCTCTTACGGGAATCCAATCCAGATTGGAACTGCCTTGAAGATTCAGATCCATACCGGAAGAAAGAATCAGATCCGTTATGCCATTCATTCTTTGTCTTTGACTTTGATCGGAGACAGAAGATATTCGAATGACATAGCAAAAAGACTCTATCTGAATAGTTATGCACTCATCTTTCCTTCCAGTGACCTTCTTAAAGTCACACGCTTTGAAACGAAGCCTCTCTGGTTAACGGATAACGAACATTTATGAAAAACAAACCAGTAAGGCGTATGGCGCTTATTGCCATATTCGCCGCTTTATATGTCATCCTTTGTCTAATCGACATACAGGCTGGCCGATTCAAGATCACATTGGCTGCTTTTGTCATTTATTTTGTATGCTTTGCTTTTCCACTCTCCGACTGTATTTCCTGCTGTGTGCTTGGAGTCTTTGTCGACCAACTCATCTATGGACTGACCCCGACTACATGGTTATGGATGCTTCCTCCTTTGATTCGACCTCTTATCATCTCACCTATCAAAGCAACACTTGAAAGAAGAGGAGTCTTATTAGATGAAAGAAAGATATTATCCATCTCTCTTGTCATCATCACATCGTTACTTACGACTCTAGCCAATACTGGTGCCTTATACTTGGATTCCATCATCATGAAATATGATTTCAAGGCTGTAT
Organism: Alistipes onderdonkii; assembly: GCA_963589675.1. Lineage (GTDB taxonomy): Bacteria > Bacillota_I > Bacilli_A > RFN20 > CAG-288 > Enterosoma. Next base: position 11,301 of record CAVALL010000045.1, read on the forward strand.
TCATTCAGAATGTGATTCAGGCACTGATTACTGTATCAACTGGTGTTTTTGAGATATTCCTCCTTTTCCCCACGATCAAAGCGCTAAGAAAAGCATCCTTCATACCAAACGAAAAAGAAGTGCAGAAGAATGCACTTCTCAATAAGACGATAAGAAAACGAAAGAGATAATTATCTTCCGACTTTCTCTTTGATTCTAGGAAGAAGGGAAGAGACAACATCATCCACCCCTTCATCTTTGATGCTGCTGACTGTGAAGATTTCCGCCTCAGGATTGAGTTTCTCAACCCTCTCTTTGAAGTCTTCAAAGGAGAAATCAAAGACAGGAAGAACATCCATCTTGGTGACTAAGACAAACTGAGACACTTTGAACATAAGCGGATATTTCAAAGGCTTGTCATCTCCTTCCGGAACGGATAATAACATCATGTTCAAGTCAGAGCCTGTATCAAACTCAGCAGGGCAGACAAGGTTTCCGATGTTTTCCATGATGACAACGTCGACATCATCGAGATTTACGCTGTTAAGAGCATCATATGTCATCTGAGCGGTAAGATGGCAAGCTCCCATTGTATGGATCTGAATCGATTTGGCATCCGTCTTTTCCATGATGGTATAGGCGTCGACATCGCCATCGATATCAGCCTCTAAGACCAAGACACGATAACCGATCTTCGTGAGATGGGGGATCAATGAGCAAAGCAATGTTGTCTTTCCACTTCCGGGAGAGGACATGAGATTGATCTGGAATACGTTCTTCTCCTTTAACAATGCACGGACTTTATTAGCCTCTGCTTCATTGACAGAGAGAACATCATCCTTTACCTCTACAATTTTAACTTGATCCATAATAACGAATCTCCTTTAGAAAAGATTATAAGAGAATCTCTCAGAAAAGGAAACAAGAACAGTCGTTCTCCTTCTCCCTCAAAGGCATCAATTTTGAGTTATCGAACAAAAATATTCTTTTTGTTTTGTTTCTCAGTCAATTTTTCTTTTAATTTCTCAACATGTGTTATAGAATACATTCATGCCCATAAATGAAACCATACCTTATCAACAGAGATGTCAAAGAAGAAAAAGAAAGATGATCATCATTCTTCTTCTCTTCCTTGTCGTTTTTCTTCTCCTTTCCTTCTTCTCTCTATTTGTCGGAACCTCATCTCTTTCCTTCTCGGAATCCTTCTATGCACTGTTTGGTGTCGGTGACAAGATCAGCGTAAGAATCATGCAGAACATCCGTTTGCCTAGAGTTCTTGCTGCAATTCTCTGCGGTATCGGACTTTCGATATCCGGACTTATCATGCAGACCTGTCTGAATAATCCGATGGCTTCTCCTGCAACTTTAGGTATCTCAAACGCTTCGGTTCTAGGAGCCAATGTCGCTATCATCGTACTAAGCGGTGGCAAGGTTGTGACAAACAACAATTCCAACTGGAATTCCTATAATCCGTATGCGGTATCCTCTATCGCCTTCCTTTTCTCACTCGGTGCTATATTATTGATATTGGCTATTGCAAAAACACAGAACTTCTCCCCTGAGACTCTTGTCTTAAGCGGATTATCCTTCTCCACTCTATTCAGTGCGATCACTTCATTACTACAGTATTTTGCTACGGACACGGAACTATCTTCCGCAGTCTACTGGTCATTCGGTGACTTAGGAAGAGTCGGATACAAAGAGATACTGATCATGTTATTCGCGGTTAGTATCACTTATATTGTCTTCACCATCTATTCCAGTCAATTGAATGCGCTCTGTCTTGGCGATGACATCGCAAAGACAACAGGTGTCAATACCGAATTACTACGCTTCCTTCTCCTTTCCTTAGCCTCTCTTGTCACGGCAACCTGCATCTCTTTCTTAGGTGTCATCTCCTTCTTAGGTCTTATCTGTCCCCATATTGCGAGAAAAGTATTCTCAAGCAACCACAAATATCTTCTTCCTACTACCGCTTTGACTGGAAGCATTCTCCTTCTCATCTCTGATGATATCTCTAGAGTCATACTTAAAGGATTCTCACTTCCTGTCGGAGCTTTGACAGCCATCATCGGCGCTCCCTTCTTCATCTTCATCATCTTCTCTTATGAAAGGAGGAAACATCATGCTTGAGATCAAAAACTTAAGTTATCACTATAAGAAAGGAATCTCCTCTCTTGACAATGTATCCTTATCCATCAAGCCAGGAAAGATGAATATCCTACTAGGTAAGAACGGATCTGGAAAATCGACCCTGATGAAATGCATTCTTTCTCTTTATAAAGGATATGACGGAGAGATTCTGCTTGGCGGGAAAGACGTGAGGCAATTCAAAAGAAAGGAACTAGCAAAATCCTTCTCCTACCTGCCACAGGAAATACCTCGCTCATCTCTTACCGTCTATGACACGTTGCAGCTTGGAAAACTTCCCTACCTTTCTTATCGAAATCGTAATGAAAAGGATGATTCTATAAATGAAATCATCGAAGAACTCCACCTAGAAGAGCTTATCGATAAGACAACCGATGAACTCTCCGGCGGTGAAAGACAGAAAGTCATGATTGCCAAAGCACTAGTCCAGAAATGTGATCTTCTTGTGCTCGATGAGCCAACTTCTTCTCTCGATATCGAGAATCAGACTTTGCTTCTGAAATTATTAGAAAGGCTTGTCAAGGAAAAAGGACTGACTGTCCTTATCTCTCTTCATGACATCAACATGTCATTCCGCTTCGGGAACTTCTTCTTCTTCCTCAAGGAAGGAAACTTGATTCATCAAGGTGACATCGACAGTGTCAATGAGGAATTATTAAAACAAACTTTCGATACGAACTTCAGATTGCAGATAGACGAATACGGCCATAAATTTGTATCAATAGGAGAATAATCATGAAAAAATCAAATTTACTGCTTCTTACACTCGCTCTTTTGACAGCATGTGGAACTAATACGGAGTCGACAAGCACAAACAGTTCTTCAAAGAGTGAAAGCACAGCAAAGACGATGGAGATCACTGACCTCATCGGAAGAAAAAACACCATCTCTGAGTCAGACAAGGAAAGAGTCCTTTGCATCGGTGCTGGAGCACTACGACTCTATTCCTATGTTGGTGACATCAATAAGATCATCGCTGTCGAAGATATCGATAGAGATGTCAACGCCAACATCTTCGAGAATGTCTCAAGACCCTATTACGATGTGAACAAAGAGTATTTCAAGACTCTTCCTAGCTGCGGTAAAGGTGGCCCACAGGCTCAGCAGGCAGAGGCTGAGAAGATTCTCTCCTGTCGTCCTTCTCTTATCATCTCCGAATATGCAGATGTCTTAAAGGCTGACACTCTTCAGAGCCAGGTCGGTGTCCCTGTTGTCGTTGTGAAATATGGTAGTAATTCCGTCTTTGATGACAACGTCAAAGAATCCTTGACCCTATTAGGAAAAGTGCTTGGAAAAGAAGAAAAGGCAAAGACACTCAACGATTATATCGCCTCCTGCAAAACGGACCTTTCAACGAGAGCAAGCGCAATCAAAGAGGAAGACAAGAAGAGCATCTATATCGGTGGATTAGGAAACTGGGGAACCCAGGATATCTACTCCACTTCCACCTCCTTCCCCCTCTTTAATGTCTCCTCCATCAAAAATGCAGTAACAAGCGACATTACTTTGACAAACGGAAAATTAGAGAAAGAAGCATTCCTTTCCTTGAATCCTGACAAGATCGTTTTGGATAGCGCTGGTCTTGCTAAATTCAAGACTACCTATGAAGCTAGTCCCGATGAATTCGATTCCTTAACGGCGTTCAGCGAAGGGGAGATTTATCTCGAGATGCCCTTTAACGCCTATTACACCAATCTTGAGATTGCCTTGATGGATGCTTACTTCTTAGCTTCCGTCGCTTATCCCGATGCCTACAAGGATATGAATATGGATGCTAAATATGATGAAATCGGTACTGCCTTCTTAGGAAGCAACTGCTATAGTGAGTCCATCAAGAATGCTCCGATGAGCTATGGTGGCTTCCAGAAGATCAATAACATCAAGGAATTCTTCGCCAATGTCTAATCCAGATACTACATTGATTCGTTCCTTCTTTGATTCCCATGCGCCGAACTGGGACAACAACGATGAACATGATAAGACTAAGATTCAGCAGTTACTAGACAAGGTCGGCATATTAGAAGGAGACCGCATCCTGGATTTAGGATGCGGAACCGGAGTCATCTCAGAGATGTTATACGAAAGATCAAAAAGGCAGGTCACTGCCGTCGATCTCTCTGAGAAGATGATCGAGCAGGCAAAGAGCAAACACATCAGTGAAAAAGAGGTCCTTTTCCGGGCCAAAGACTTCTATTCGATGAGAGATGGAGAATTCGATCTCATCATCATATTTGATGCTTATCCTCATTTCCTTGAACTGAACGAATTCAAGGAGTCCATCATCCGGAACCTTTCGGAGGATGGTCGTTTTGCCATCGTTCACGATTTAGGAAGGAAACAGCTTCACGACTGCCACAAAGGAAGAGATGTCTCCCTTTTAAGCCGTGATTTATCCGATCCGAACACCGAGGCACAGCTCTATAAGAG
>CAVALL010000046.1:0-15122 GCA_963589675.1 Alistipes onderdonkii
ACTAGCGACGGATCCTTACCATGGATCTGTTATACCATTTAACTAAGGGGGCAGAAAATCACCGCGTGAAATACTATAACTAATTCTTAGAATAATGTCAACAAACGACTAATCCTTTTTCAGTTCTTTTTTGAAAATTTCCAAAGATTCTGGTCTGATGTATTTGACAACAGCGGTTTCATAATGAAGGATATTGACTAATCCGACCTTGTTCGGATTCTTCTTGACGTCTTTCTTTTTGGCTATCATGACTGTTCCATTATCCAGATGGGAGAGGAAAAGTGCTAACTCACAGGCGGTATCGATGACATCCTTCTTCTCTTTTCCTTCCAATACGACAACATGAGAGCCCGGGAAGTCTTTGACATGTAAGAAGATATCCTCTTTCTTAGCAATATTGAAAGTCAGTTCCTCGTTCTGAAGTCCATTCATTCCAAAACCGATCTTACCATCATTTAAGATGATATAGTGCGGATCATAACGATGCTTCTTGGATACCTTATATACAGTGTTTCTTCCTTGCTTCTCTTTGATGTATCCTTCCTGAAGGAGTTCGCTCTTCAGTTCCATGACATCTCTAGGTGTGCCATCCTTTGCTTCGACAAGTTTCTTCTCCAGGTATTCGACTTCATCCTGAGTCTTGATGATCAATTCATCCAAAATCTTAAGTGCAGTCTTTGCTTTCTGATACTTCTTAAAATAGGTGTTGGCATTTTTCGGAGCATCAAATAAGGGATTGAGAGGAATCTCATATCCATCCCTTTTCAGAATCTTGTCACCCTTTTGGATTTCACCCTGGTAAAGGTAGATGATCTGACCATATTCTAAGAATTTCATCCTGTCATGGGCAGTTTCCATATCATTTTTGAGATTGATCAGCTTCTTTTTGGCGACTTTGATGGCTTTTTCAATCAAAGCGAGAAGTTCTCTTACTTTATTGAGCTTAGCAAACTCTTTCTGATTCTTGACAAAGTGAGTATAGATATCGGAAACCTTAGTCTTCTCAGCTTCCTTCTTTCCGAAAGGATAAGAGATGATATCTTTCCTGATGATATAGATATCTTTTGATTCATTCATTTCCTTTAATGTAGTATCCAGGTCATGCTTTTCCTCATTGACGTATTGTTTCAGATAACGGAGCGTAGCATTTGGAAGGTAGGGACGTGCCTCTTCTGCATCAGAAAGGTGGTTCGGAAGAGAATCTCTTTCCTCAGGATATTGATAGACTGCGTTACGTGTGACAAAGATTCCTTTTTCGATATCGGTGTGTTCATGATACAAGGAGACAATCTTTCCATATGGATAGGCGATGATATAGCAGTTAGGCCTATTAGGGAAAAGCTCAAGAACGAAATCGTAGGAATCATTTGTCTCTGTGATATCCTCTTTGTTCGCATCGATATGTAATGTCAATATTCTTTCACCTTGATGTTTCTTGACAGAGAGAACTCTGCCTCCTGCCAATTTCCTCAAGGAATTGAAAAATGGAGTGTTTTCCGCAATCTTTTCAAATCTCTCTTTTGAATAGCATGCAAAAGGATTGGTCGGCTCCATTGTAAAGATGAATGATCCATGTAGGATGTTGTTTTCATCTATCACTTCTGAATAGGGAAAAGCATAGGCGCCATTACCCAATGAAAAGGGACGTCCAAATGTGGACGGAACCATCTGTTCAGAGAGCTCATCAGCGATGATTGTCAAAGATAAATTATCTACTGCCATAGTATTTATAATATCACAAAATAACTCTGGAAAATGAAAACAACCGCCGAAGCGGTTGTTGATTGTTCAGTTGAGATTGGTAGAGAAGATATATCCGTTAGCGAGGGATTCATAGAAATTCTCGCGTCTTGCTTTCTTGTAGTTACGTGTCTTCTTCTCGTTCTTCTTCCCGAATAAATTAACATCTTTCATCTTGTAGTACCTCCGTGTAGATGTGCCATTCGTATGTCGTAGTCTGGAGTGTAAAAGTGGGTCTTCTTTCGTCTCTTCTCGTCTAGTCAAAATCGAATGGATAGCTAATTTATCAAAACAGAAAAATGAATGCAAGTTTAAATTCATGAAAGCGTTTCACGTCAAATTATTTTTCTATTGATATGATATATTCGCTATCAAAAATCATTCTATTTATAGTAAACCGGAGAATCACAATCATGAGATGGAAGCGCAAAATATCAGAAGCCTATGAAAAGAGCATGAACTTCAAATATGACCTTGCAAAAGCAAAGGAAGGTCTTACTTTTGCTGTCAAAGAGAAGAAACCGAATCATATGTTAAGAAAAGTCTTGGTTCCTGTTCTTTGCTCCGTATCGGGTGTCGGTATCATTTTGACATCCTATTTTGTGATTCAGAACTCTGGTGCCAACAAAGATATGGCTCAGGAAAAGTCGTATAACACATTATCCAGGTTTGATCAAAATGATGAATATTTCTATGGATTCGCTGTAGAAGGCAATACATTATGCTTCCAGTATTATCCAAAGAGAAGTTTCCTTGCTGTTGAGTTTGCTTCTGCTTTAGATGTTATGAACCTGACAGTCAAAGACAATGGGGAAGAGACAGAATATGATTCTGTTGAGTGTGGATACACTCTCGATACAAAATCTTCTCATAAAATCACTTGGAATTATGTAAGTGATACACTGAATGGAGAAGGATCGTTTGAAATCACAGCCAAGAAGTCGACTGCTGTAGAAAAAGATCGTAAAGCATAATAAATAGATATAGAAAGCGGCTATGGGAAACGATTCATAGCTGCTTTTTTGTTGAGAATATGTGTTCTTTCCTTCTTTGTGCCTAGGTTTTGAAAAAATGTGCTTTATGGTAAAATATCTTCCGTGAGGTTTGACTCAATCATGAATAAAGATTCCGGGCTTGTTAGAAGGATGAAAGAACATGATGAAGAGGCTTTTGATGAAATCTATCAAAAGTATTTTCGTTTGGTCAAACACGTCACTTATCAGATACTGCCTAGCGATATGATTGCGGATGACATCGTTCAGGAGACGTTTCTCAAAATGTATGAGAATATCGAAAGTTATCAAAGCGATATCTCCTTCAGTGCCTGGCTTTGCACGATTGCAAAGAATCTTGCTTTGAATGAAAAGAAGAAGAGAAGCCGTCTTACTTCGATGCCAGAGTATGAGACAGAAAAGTACTCAGTCACTCAAGAGAACAATGTCGATCAGGAAAAATTGATTGAACAAATCAAGCAACTGCTCGGAGAAAGGGATTATAATCTATTCATTCTTCGTATGTACTATGGATTGTCCTATCAAGAGATTTCGGATATGACTGGTGAGACGATCGCAGCTCTTACAAACCGTTATCATCGCGCAGAGAAGAAGGTGAAGAAGAATATTAAGTTATGAGTCGGACAGAATGAAAGAAGGACAGAAACATGTACGCAAAAAATGTATGGAAAGATGCTGACGAGAAGAAGAGAGAGGAGATATTTTCCTTTTCCAAGGAATATATTGATTTCCTGACTCTCGCTAAAACAGAGAGAATGGCAACAAAGGAAGCCATTGCCATTGCCAAGAAGAATGGCTTCAAGGATATTACGGAGTTCACTGAACTTCATCCTGGTGACAAAGTCTATGCGACAAACAAAGACAAGAATTTCCTCGCAGCTGTCATCGGTGAGAAATCCATTGAGGAAGGTATGAGAGTCTTAGGCGCCCATATTGATTCTCCACGCCTTGATATCAAGCAGAATCCGCTTTATGAAAAAGGTGGCTTTGCTCTTTTTGAGACACACTACTATGGTGGAATCAAGAAGTATCAGTATGTGACAATTCCCCTTGCTATCCATGGTATTGTCTATAAGAAGGATGGAACATCTTTTGAAGTATCAATCGGCGAAGATCCTTCTGACCCTGTTTTAGGAATCACGGATCTTTTGATCCATCTTTCTCAGAATCAGATGGGAAAGAAAGCAGGTGACGTCATCGATGGTGAAGATTTGGATATCACAGCCGGAAATATCCCTAGCAAGGATGGCAGTGCAAAAGACTATATCCTTGAATTGCTCAAGGATAAGTATGGAATGGAAGAAGAGGATTTCCTCTCTTCTGAACTCCATGCTGTACCAGCAGGTCCGGCCCGTGACTACGGCTTGGACAGAAGCATGATTGCCGGATATGGTCATGATGATAAAGTCTGTGCTTATACTTCTTTGAGAGCTGTTCTTGATGCTGGAAAACAGGAATATACAACTGTTGCCGTTTTAGTCGACAAGGAAGAAGTCGGTTCAATCGGTGCCACAGGTGCTCAGTCCAAATGGTTTGAAGACACTGTCGCTGAGCTTCTCTATCGTGAAGGAAAGGATTCCTCTCTTGCTGTCCGTCATGCTATGTCCAATACAAAGATGCTTTCAAGTGATGTCTCCTGTGCTGTTGATCCGATCTATCCTAGTGTCAATGAGCCGAGAAACTCCTGCTACTTTGGTAAAGGTGTCGTGTTCAACAAGTATACCGGCGCTAGAGGAAAGAGCGGATGCAATGACGCTATGCCGGAATACTTATCCTTCATCCGTACTGCAATGGATAAGAACAATATTCATTATCAGACATCTGAAATCGGAAAGGTCGATCAGGGTGGCGGAGGAACAATCGCCTATATCTTAGGCAATTACAATATGTATGTCCTTGATGCCGGTATCCCTGTCCTCTCTATGCACGCTCCGATGGAAATCGTCTCCAAGGCTGATGTCTACGAAGCTTACTTAGCTTACAAAGCTTTCTTAGCTGCTTAATGACTATAAAGACTGCGAGAAAACAATTCGCAGTCTTTTTTAGAGACTAGAACACTTACTAACTTGATACTTATAGACAAATAATGATATAGTGTTGAAGATATGAAACACAAATGGAAGAAAATCATTGCCTCACTGACCACTGTTATATTTGCTGTGCTCAGTATTTTCATTGCCTGTTTTTGCTTAGTGAAAAGCGATATCAATATGAATAGCAAACAAGGACTTCCGGATTTAGTGAATGGTGTGATTGACTTTACTGGCTATGACATCAGTGAAACCTATGTCAAACAGCATATGAAAGGCGAATATGAATTCTTCTATAACAGATGGATTGTTGAAGAGAATGATGATTCAGAATGTGATGCAAAAGTCAGTGTTCCTCATCACTATAAAGATACAGTCGTAGATGGGAAGAGATTATCGAATGATGGATATTCCTCTTATCGAGTCTATGTGAAGGGATTACCAATCGGTACAAAGATCTGGTTTATCAACAATAACTTCGTCGGTGGATTCTACGCCTACATCAATAAAGAACTAGTTGTCAAATACGGAACAAGAGCAAAGACAGGAAACTGCAAGAGCAATGGTGGAGATGATATGACAAAGGAATATGTCGTAGAGAGTGTAGAACCTCTTGAGGTTGTATTTGAAGTCTCATCCTCCTATCAGGGAGGATTGACATCCCCTTGTAGGCTTGTCATCAATACTCTTGGCCGAAACCCGACATCTCAATATTTGACAAACAATATCGGATATTTAGTGTTCGGACTTGTCATTGCACTCCTTATTGTCTCATTCATCATCAACATCAATTTGACAAAGAGAGACTTCTCATTCTCACTCTTTATGATCATGTTGACTTTTATGACTTTCTTCTCGATTGATGTCTATTGGAGAGTCTTATCCATCGTTAAGACAAATACATACAACCCAATCATATTCATCAACTTGCTAATATGCATAATGATATCATTCTCATTATATTATCACCTTGTACAATCGAAGAAGATAAGCGGAAATAAATGGTATTTGATTACGATGTCTATTGTATCAGCAGTCTCGTTTGCTCTCTATTTCATTCTGATGGGTACTTTCCATCAGGTGATTCCTTTGATGCTGACTCTTCTCAATTTCATGATTCTATTACCGCCCTTATCCTGTTCTTTTGTTGATGGAAAGAAGATATGTCTTGCCTTTATTCTGATTGCCTTAGTTTTGATGCTCTACTTCTCTTTGACCTTCTTTGATTTAGAGAACATTATGATTGCAGGATTAGAGCAATCCATCTCCTATATCATGCTTCCTCTTGTTGTTATGGTTATCATCCTCTATCGTATCTCAACAGTATCAAACACGAAGAAATACATTCGTGTATTGGAGGAAGAGAAGAAACTAGAAAGCATCAAAATTGATGTCTTGAAAGAACAGATACAGCCTCATTTCATCTTCAATTGTCTTACCTCCATTCAGGGTGCATATCAAGAGGATAACAAAAAGGGTGAGGAGATGATTACGATGTTCTCAAAACATCTAAGGTCTAACCTAGAAGCCTCTTCCTCTGACCTAGTTCCTTTCGAAGTGGAACTGAATAACATTCTTAATTATGTCTCCCTAGAGAATATGAGAAGAGCAAAAGAATGTGATCTTCTTCTTGATTTGGATGTCGTAGATTTCGCTCTTCCTCCTCTTACATTGGAACCATTTATCGAGAATGCGATTCAATATTCAAAAGTGGAAGAGAAAGAAAACGGATTTATCTCGTTATCTACAAAGAAAGACAATGATATGATTATCATCGAGATTGAAGATAATGGTGTAGGGTTCGATGTTGACAAGGTAAAGGATTCCTCAATCGGACTAAGGAATGCAAAAGAGAGATTATCTCTTACCTTGCATGCAACAACAGAAATCAAATCAAAGATCTTAGAAGGTACGAAAGTCAGTATTATCATACCGATATCAACAAAGGAGGAGTGACTATGAATGCAATCGTTTTGGATGATGAGAAGGAATCCATTCTCTTATTCACTTCTCATGTGATAGATATACAAGGAATCAGCATCAATGTATTTTCCAGAAAGTGGGAAGAGGCTTTAGAGTTTGTGAAGAACAATCCTGTCGATATTGCCTTTCTGGACATTGTCATGCCAGATATCAATGGAATTGATTTGGCAGAGAGAATGATCGCATTAAGACCAGCAATCAAAATCGTATTCATCACAGGATTCGCTCAGGATATTGAAAAGATCAAAGAGAGGATAGGAAATAACTTCTTTGCCTTCTGTTATAAACCCTATGATGAAGAGACCTTAAAAGGAATCATAGTCCGTGCCATGAATGAATCAAAAGCAAAAGTTGTCTTCAAGGCATTCCCACGCTTTGATATGTATGTCAATGATGTCCTTGTTGATTTCAAAAGAGCCAAAGCAAAGGAGTTATTAGCTTTGTTAGTTGATCATCGCGGCGGAGAAGTGACGATGGATGAAGCAATTACAAAACTTTGGATCGATAAGGATGTCGCACTCTCGAAAAGATTATATCGAGATGCAGTATGCCGTCTCAGGATGAAACTGAAGCAATACGGGATTGAAAATATAGTAAATTTCAATCGAGCTAGAATGTCATTGAATGTTAGAGACATCGAATGTGATAGCTGGAACTATCTCGATAGGAAAGAGACTATGTTCTATGGTGAATACATGAGACCATATGAATGGGCGGCTGAAAAGGAAAATTATTTATTAAACAGTAGAAAAAAATCTTAATTTCCTTGATATAGGTTGAAAATTGGCACTTCGTTGGCATACTGTTTTCTATACTTATACCATTCAAGAGGTATAAGTTATGGAAAACAATGTTACAGATGTAGCTGAGAAGAAAAAGAAGGTGAAGAAGAACAGAGGAATTCGGTATATCTGGATCTATGCGGCTTTGACAATACTGCCATTTATTGCGATGATTATTGTCGTTTTTGTCTCGTCTCTTAACGATTCTTCGTCTTTTTGGAACAGTATGACAAGAATGGGAAATGCCCTATTTGCGACCATCATGTATATCTCGATGTTTTCGATTGTCGAGTGTGCGGCAATCCGCTTATTCACATGCATGGTGAGGAAGGATAGAGGTGTCTTGATTAAGAATCTTGTGACCTGGATAGTCATGGGAGTCTCTCAGCTTGTTACCATACCGACACATGCGTTCCTGATTTATAAGAGTATGGATCACATCACGACGGACTCGTATGGATTTTTGGGACTCTTCAATGGTGTGAATGATTATCTAGGGTATGTACTCTTAGGATGTCTTGTCTATTTTATTCTTATCTATGTTCTATTCCTTTTGCTGTATTTAAAGAAGACAAAACCGGTACGTATGACAGTGAAAGAAGAAGTCAATGCTATCCGTACTGAAAAGAAGAGAGTACAGATGGAAAAAAAGGAGAAGAAGAGGATAGAAAAAGAAGAACTGGAAAAGAAAAAAGCAGAAGAAAGAGAAAGACTTAGATTAGAGAATCTTGCAAAAGAAGAAGAGGAAAAGAAACGTCTTGAAGAAGAAAAACGTGTCTTAGAAGAAAAGAAGAAAGAAGAAGCTGCTCTTTTAGCAATCAAAGCTCAAGAAGAGGAAAAGAAGAAAGAAGAAGAAAGATTATTAGCGTTAAAGAAGAAAGAGGAAGAAGAGAAGGCTCTTGCTATCAAGAGAGAAGAGGAAGAAAAGAGAAGAGAAGAAGAGATGGCGCGTTTGAAAGCAGAGAAGGAAGAAAAAGAACGCTTAAGAATGGAAGCCTTGTATAGCGGAAAAGATGAGTCGAGAAAATACGTATATCTCTTTTTCTCTTTGATCTTTATCCCTGTGATGCTATTAGAATCACTCTTTACCTTTGTAACAAGTGCTTCTGAACTTATACTAATTCCAATATCTATTGCATTCATTGTCAATCTCGTTTTCATGATTCTTGCTTATGTGAATAGTAAAAAGATTTCTCTTGCGTTAAAAGAGTTGGGATACAACTTACTCATCTCAAACGTTCTTGTTTTCCTTTGGTCATTTGTACTTGACTTCTTTGGACAGGAAAATGGTTCAGTATCGGTCAGTTCCCTTTTATTCCTGTTCCCTCTTATTGCATTGATCATGCTTATTGTTTTCCAAGTTCGATATAAGAAGCATAAGAAAGATGATAGAATCCTTTCCTTCTTAGGAATACTTGTTCCTGTTCTGTTCTTGCTTGTTGTTGGACTCTCAGGTTATCGTATTGTTCCGTTTTGTTTTGATCTTCCTATGTACTCCATCATCATCACTATTATTCTTTTAGTCCCTGCCTCTATCTTATTGCTATTGAGTTATCCTCGTTATATGTTGATGCTTGATATCGTCTCGAAGTGTCCAAGACTTGTCAAAGACAAGACTTTGCCAGAAGAGAAACTTGCTCTATTGAATGCTCAGTTAGAAGAAGCAAATAAGAATGGCGATACTCAGAAAGCGGAAGAACTGAGTAAACAGATTGCAGAACTTTCCAAGACAACCAAAGAAATCTCTTATGAGGGAGAATCCTACTTTGATGGTAAACTACTTCAGTTGATCGGATATAAGATTCTCGGCAATATCATCACTGGCATCACATTCGGATTTGGTTTCCCGTGGGCTATTTGTTTCGTCAAGAGATGGACAGTTAAACATACCGTAGTCAATGGAAGAAGACTTGCTTTCGATGGCAAGGGCGCACAGCTATTCGGTAAGTTTATCATCTGGGTACTACTCACTCTTGTCACCTTCGGTATTTATGCGTTCTGGCTGAATATCAAGATGGAGAAGTGGGTCGCCTCTCATACACACTTTGAAGATGAAGTCGTTTCTGAGACAACGGATGAGAAAGAAGACAAGTCTACATTTGATGGAAGACTCATTCAGCTTATTGGTCACAATATTGTTACTTTCCTTATGATTGTCTTCACCTTCGGTATTGCATATCCATGGGCGGAATGTCGTTTACTGAGATGGAAATGCAAACACACGGTCGTTGATGGTAAACGTGAAGCGTTTGACGGAAAAGGAGTGCAGTTGTTCGGCAAATACATCCTTTGGGTATTCCTTACTATCATCACTTTCGGTATCTATGCCTTATGGCTAGGAATCAAGATGAGAAAGTGGTTTGCTTCTCATACTCGTTTCTACAAAGACTGATGAAGGAAAAGAATGTGTCGAGTTAGATAAAAGACTAAAATTTGCGTCGATGTGTTATAGTTATATGACTTAAGTTATCCGGAGGTCATGAATGGAAGATAATGCATCGATAAACCTGCTGGTGTGTTTGGATAAGAATTGTTTCGATGGACTATTGATAACCTTGTTGTCAGCTAGCAAGAACACGACTCATCCTCTTAACGTATACATCGGAACAGGTCATTTCAAAACGAAGAAAAAGGAATTCTTTCCTTTTGAGCAGAAACAGGCAGAATTCTTAGAAACAGTAATCAAGAAATATAATCCGAATAGCCAGATTCATCTTTTGGATATGACTGATGAAGTGAATGAGAAGTTAGGAAAAAGTGTTAACTTGAACGGAAAGTTCTCACCCCTTTCGATGATTCGTCTTCTCTCTGATCAGCATGAAGAGTTCGGAGATAAACTCCTCTACATCGATATCGATGTTGTAGTGACAGGTGACCTCTATGATATCTACTCCCTTGATTTGACTGATAAGGATGTCGGCATGGTCATTGATGAAGTAGGATCTCATTGGTTAGGAAAAAGATACTGTAATTCCGGTGTTGTTCTGATGAACTTAAAGAGATTAAGAGAAAACAAGCACTTTGAGATAGTCAGAGAGAAAGTGATTAAGAACAAGTATTTCATGCCGGATCAGACTGCTTTGAATCGTGGATTGAAGCTGAATATCAAACTCATGTCACCAAGATTCAATGATCAGCACTTCCTATATGTTGATACTGTCATCAGACACTATTGCCAGTGGATTAAGGTACATAAGAAAGGTATCGGAAATGTTGCCGAGAAACCTTGGAACGTTGAGAAGTTCAGAACCAGATATGGTCAAGACACTCATAAAGAAATATTGGATGAATATTTGAGATTAAAAGAAGAATTCAAGAAAACGATCTAAGCAAATAAAGAAGTATTGATTATAGGACAGGGGAAGAGATGACGTTTGTTATCTTTTCTCTGTCCTTTTGTGTTATGATTGAAACATGAAATACGAAACAATATTCAAGAGGATACCTATTGGCGATCAAATAACATTGAGCCAATACCCGTGTTTTGAAAAACTCTATGACTGTGAAGGGTATCGTTTCTTTGTAGAGGATAAACTACGAGTCAGAAAAGAAATAGAGAAACAGTATAAGAATGCATCGTTCAAGCGAGGCTCTTTTCGTATGTTTCTTGAGTATTGTGTTAAATCATATCTAAAAAGTAAACCGATATCACACGTTCTAGCTCACATCGATGATGATAGGACAAAGCCTGTTATCTCTTTGCCATGGTATGATCAGGGTGAAGATGAAATTGTATCGGACATACAGAAGAAATTAAAAGAACTATATGATCGTCATTCGGATATTCAAAGTAAAATAACGGAAACTTTTTGGAACAACGATAAGGCATTTCAAAAGATTGGTCTAAGACCATATTTCCAAAAGTTGGATTTTGTTGGCTTATACGAGTTGAAAAATGCACTTTATCGTATCGATATCACATTTGAATTGAATGATGATGTCAGAAAGATATTTATCGAGAAAGTGAAAGATGACTGGGGAAATGAGATTGATCAATTCCAAGACGTTACAATCTCCTATCAAGGAGAAGGGCTCTTTGCTTCAACAACTCATGAGGATTACTACTATTACAACAAAAAGAGACTGAATGAAATTAAGAAGGGATTGAAACTTGAATGATCAGTTCAATTCTTCTTTTTCCTTTGCTTTCAGATAATGGTATTTCTTGTTTTTGCCAAATAGGAAACAAATTCCAACAATAAGAGCAAAGAATTCAGAGAACAACACAGATATCCATAAACCATCAACGCCAAGAATGAGTGGTAGGACATAGATACAGACAATTTGGAATAAGAAGGTTCTAGCTAAGGATAAAAATCCAGAGACAAATCCATCATTGAGATCAGTGAAGAAGGAAGAAGCGAAGACATTGAAACCTGAGATGTAATAGGAGATAGAGTATAAACGAATAGCGTGTCCACAGAGTTGCTGAAGCTCTGCATTATTGTGAATGAAAGCTTTCGATAAAGGATCAGCTAAGAGAATAGATGCACTAGCAAGAACAAGAGCAAATCCAGAGTAAATGATTAGACAATTCTTTAATAGACTTTGTAATTCATCTTCATTCTTCGCACCGTAATGATAGGAGATGATCGGTGCTACACCGATTGCATATCCGAAATAGACACCGGTGAAAATAAAACCAACGTACATGATGATACCAAAAGCGGTAACACCATCCTGTCCGATATATTTAATCAATTGAGCATTGAATAACATATTGATGATAGACATGGATACATTAGATACCATCTCGGATAGTCCGTTACCAGCAGCCTTTAAGACCGGTAATAATTCAAAGCAAGGGGCAGTGAAATTCAACGGAGTCTTATCTTTTCTGAAGATGATATATAGAATAGGAAGAATGGCACCGATAACCTGGGAAGCTCCGGTAGCAATAGCAGCACCACGCACACCAAGATGGAATACTGCGATTAGAAGATAATCACCGACGATGTTCACAAGACCGGCTATAACACAGATGATGAAACCGAGCATCGGTTTTTCAGCAACAGCCATAAAAGACTGGAAAGCATTCTGAATCATGAAGAAGCCGATGAAGCAAACAAGGATTCGACCATATTCCTCACAATAGGGAAGCATCTCCTCATTAGCGCCTAATAGTGCGGCGACGGGTCTGACAGTAAAGAAACCGACAACCGTGGATATAATACCGATGGCAATGAGTGTTTCAAAGATCATTGTAAAGTATTGATTTCCTTTATGTCTATCTCCTTCACCATAGGTCTTAGCAATCAATGCACTGCCACCTGTTCCAAACATATAGCCGAATGTGCCAAGCAACATGATGTATGGTAAGATGAAATTGATAGCGGAGAAGGCAGTGTCTCCTTCAATGTTGCTGACGAATAATCCATCGAAAACACCATAAATGCTAGTGAATATCATCATGATGATGGATGGGAATGTGTATTTTAACAATCCTTTGACTGTGAAATGCGAATCGACTTTGAACATACTAACCTCCAAAACAAACTCTAATATGTTAAACTATCCTCTAAGGGGAGAGTCAACAAATGAATAAAGATTATTTGTCTATTGGAGAATTCTCGAAATTATCGGGCTTGAGTATCAAAGCTTTGAGATACTATGACCGCATTGGAATCTTAAAACCGGATTATATTTCAAAAGATAGTTCTTATCGTTACTATATGAGGAAACAGCTCCGCTTATCGGAACTGATCATGATTTCTGTTGTATTGAACATTCCTCTATCCTATGTGAAGGAGCACTATATCAAAGACGATAGAATTCAATATGAATCCTATCTCTCCTATGCTGATGATATGCTTAGAAAGAGAATACAAAGGCTTAGTGATGATCTTCAGTATGTCGAAAACATGTCGGATAGTCTATCTAGACAGGAAAAGGAATCCTATGATACTTATACGCCAATTCAAATGAAGAAGACAAAATATCTGCTGGTTCCTTTTTTAAATGATATCGGTTCGATGGAATTTGATAAGCGGATTGCGAACGTCTATATGGAATATTCTGAAGACTATAGAGACTTTGATTACACATATGGAATCATGTGCTATGAAGGAAAGAAATATATCTTCCTAGAGATCAAAAACATGAAATTCATCAATAAGAAAAAGGATCATCTTCTTATGACCTTGGACAAAGGTGAATATCTAGGAAAACTATCGAAAGACATTAAAAAGGAAGAGTTGCCAACTGAATTCTATATGATTCTAGAAAGCCTGTTATCCGGAAAAGAAGTGGTCTATGAAGTGATTAAGAAGTGCTAAGAATTTTGGCAAGAAAGTCAAAAAATGATTGCAGACATTTTGTAACACACATTATAGAATGTTGTATAGATTATGAATTGCAATCAACTGTGTGAAGTCCAAACGGAAAATTCGTGTTCTAAGTTTTTCTCTATATCGATTCTAGTCGCTTTACAGTCTTTACTATGCTTCTTTGCAGCATGAAAACAGATTCGAACAAATAGACCTGAACCAATAGGAAGAAACATTTTCAGCATTTTCTCAGGGAAGATAAAATGAGTGCCATGTTCATAGACTAAGTATAGAGGGTCAGATTGATGCTCTTTGTTTTCTAATCTCTCTTTCATTCGATTTATGTATTTAGCAGTATCCCATAAAGCATCATCCTTATCACCGATTAGAATCAATCTTCCATGAATGTTTTCTATTTTTATTTTCTCTTCATCTTGAATAGGATGCATAGCTTCAGAGTCATTGAATATTTTAAGTCTTGGATTGCACAGGTGACCTGCAAAATTCCCTATTTATCGTGATTTGCCAAAATCACGTCGCGATATCTAACCACTTTTCTCGTCAAAATGGCCATTTGTAGGAATTTCTTTGCCTTCCCATAGAGATTCTTATCCTTGTTCATTGTGATGAACCAGAACAGATTAAGCCAGTCCTGAAGAGTGTTCCTGTCATATGAAGGATGGCTCTTCATGAAACGCTTTAGGGCACGATGAACCGCATTGATCGGCTCCATCGGATTCTTCTTGTCGTCTAGGCCTTTTGTCTCACTGCTCTTGTGCACTTCCTCCCTCAGTCTGAACGCATCGATCAGTACGGAATGGCATTTCTCGCCGTCATGTATGATCGTCGAGCCTTCCTTTATGTGGTTGGAAAACGCCTTCTCTATCTTTGCCTTCGATGGCTTGGCCGATCCACAGACGGTCAGGAAGACATGCATGCCGTCCGTTGCCGATGCGATGCATATTTTGTTCCTCGAAAGCCCTCTGTAGAGCTTGCCGTCCTTTCTCTTCTCATCCTTTGGCATGACGGAGAAATATGTCTCATCCAGGTAGATCCTTCCTGAGAGCATAACCTCCTTTTGGCAGTCCGACAATACGGCAAATACCTTTGTAATCCAGTATTTTCCGGTGTTTTTGACGTTTCTGTTGTCCCTTGAAGAGCTTGATACGGAATGAAACTCGAAAAGATGAATCAGGTATTCGATCCATTCTGACAATGGTATCTTGTGAGAGTCGAACAATGTGCCGGCAAGATAGTCATTACTCATAGAAATTGGCCTTAATGACTTCAAATCGACACATTTTGCAC
>CAVALL010000047.1:0-14999 GCA_963589675.1 Alistipes onderdonkii
TCTGAAAACAGATAAGTGAGTAGTAGATTTTCGGGTCAACTCCAAAAGTCAGGTAACATACAGAGATTGCTCATTGAAAAAGCTAACTGACAAACTCTGACTCAAAAGGCATCCACTAAGCAAGAGACTTTAGATAGTCTTCAACATTCCTATATTCGATTCCATTATCTAGAATCAAATCCTCTCCACGATAAACGACAACCTTCCTCATTATTTTTCCATATCGGAACTCGGTCTTCTTCAATTTATCATCATCAATCAAATGTCTGTACTGTTCTTTGACACACTCTTTACTATGCTTCACCTCATAGATTTCACAACTCGCATTAGCAGTATCCGCTATAACCATATCAAACTCTCCTACTGCAAACTGAAGCTGGAAAACCTGCTTATTTGGATTTGCAATCTTTGTCTCAAGTAAGACGATATCTTCCATCATTCTCCCTTTGATGTCGCTTAAGATACGTTCAATGATAGTATTCCTTTCATCAATTGAGAGCCCTTGAAACAGCTCATCTTCAAGCAATGATTGTATCATTTCCTTAGCTTGCGCATATCTCATTCCAGGTTGAGTAAAAACAGTCTTGGCATTCTTTTTTCCACTGACTGGCAATGTCTGAACATCGACATCCATGGTCAAATCCAACGCATCAAGATATTCTTTTATTTCATTTCTGTGTTCTTCTGAAATTGTTACACTTTGCTCATCCCGATTTTTGATTTCAAGCAGTTTCTTCAGACGTTTTGTGAAATCATCTTTATCAATCCTATCGAGAATATCATTCGGATTAAGCCTATCATTTCTTAAGTTTCTTGCTGAAACTCCAAAGTCATGTAAACTAAAATCTTTTGTCAAGACATCAAAAGTGAAGCGATGATTAACATTTTCGACAACTCGATTTATCACACTTGTCAATTCATTTTTCTCATATAAATCATAAAGGGAACGGAAATGACCACCATATTGATAGCATTTAAGAGAACGCTGAATGTTTTTCGCTATTGCACTATAAACGTATTCATCGACATTTTTCTTATTTGCAAATGTCGACTTCTCGTTATAATTGACACCTCCTATACTCATCGTTCCGCCATAACAGATGTATTCATCGATTCCCTTTATGCCAAGAACCTCTTCAAATTCTTTGTACGGAATAAAGGTAGCATGAAGAAAAATACAGCGATCATATAATTGTTCATCCTCAGTAAAGAAGAAGCCGAGCGAATCAGTACCAGAAAGAACAATTTTCATCCCGCATGCAGCAAATATATCTGAGAAAAGCGCAGCACCTTCTATAAAGTCATTTACAAGAGTTATCTCATCAATGAACACATACTTATAGCCTTCATTCAACAGATATTTTAAGTCCTGATTAATATCACTTAAGCTGATGTTAACACCCACTTGAATAAACGCAGTTTTTGAAAAATCTTCCTCTGTCATTTCCGAAATGACTTGACGTATGAGAGTGGTCTTCCCAGTACGTCTCAAACCGTAAAGAATTAAGACCCGATCATAGACATCCCCATAAATGTATTCATAGATATTCTTATATAGATTTCTCTTTTTGTAATTTAGAACCGACTGGACATATCTTCTTAAGTTTTCACCGGATATTACAGTTGTCATAAAATTATAGTCTTCCTCATGTTTTTCCTTTTTCACTTTAGGCAGCATAACAGTGAGTTCTTTTTCTTTTATCTGAAGTTCTTTTCTTCTTTCTATCTTCTCACGCATTGAGGATACAAACGAGTCATCAATATACTTGCTATTCTTTTTTCCGTTTTCGTTCCATTGTAAATAATATCTTGTCTTTCCGTTTATATTCTTTTTCGAAATATAACCTTTTGGCAACTCTTCAATTTCTTTTCGAACCTATAGAAGTTCATTTTGAATTTCTTGATTATTCATTTCATCCTCCATATGGTGCATTTCTGTATGTCGTTATACTACTCGCATGTCTTTCACTCTTTCCATATAATCATCTCTATATAGTCTTATTATTGTAACCCCATTACAACCCCTTTAGAGCAACACTTCAAGGGGTTATAATGTAGTAATGCAAAACCTTATTGGAGTCATAAGGTCATATCGCATCATTCCAATTGCAAGTATTACCAAAATCAAATATACACTTTCTCAGACAATAGTCTTTTCTTGCATTCCTTGGCAAGGTTTGGATTATATAGCCAAGTGATGCATTCAGAAATGACTCTCTTTAAAATCTTGATAGAGGAATTGATGCTATCGCTGGTTATCTTTTCTCTTTCTTTTCTGATTTCATCTCCGCACGAAGGAAGATGTATATAATTTCTAGTCTGACGTATAAAATGAATCTCATCTACACTGAGAGAGGAAAAAATACCGACTTCTTCCGCCTTTGCAATAAGTTCAAAGAAAGTAAGTTTCATATTTTCCTTTTTCTCACCTTCACATTCAAAGAAAAGAACGGGGCATTCATTCATATAGGGGCACTTGATATAAGTGCAATATCGAGTGTATTTATTATGAAAAGTAGAACGAAGTATAGCCTCAATGACAGAGGCCAATGACTCCATATACAGTTCACAATAAGAGGAAGATAATTCCTCATCCATCTGATAGACATTGTAGTTGTATCCTAAATACTCCAAAAGACGGATTCGTGAAAAGACAAGATGCAACCAGTTAGAATGTGGATCGATTTTAGAAAGATGGAGAACTTCATCCATCTGATAGTCATCTTTCAATAGCGTATTGGGTAGTTGTTGTTTCATAATTTTGCTTTCAATTCTAATATTTCATCGCGAAGCCTTGCTGCCTCCTCAAAATCAAGAGCCTTGGCGGCACGATTCATCTCCGATGTAAGATTCTTTATCATCATCTCAAGTTGTTTTCTAGTCATAGTACTAGTGTCTTCAACCGTTCTCTTCTTATCATCAATCATATGCATAGGTTCTTGTATCGGCTTGATGATTGTCTTAGGAACAATATTATGTTCCTTGTTATACTTCTCTTGCAAAGTACGTCTTCTCTTTGTCTCCTTTATTGTCTCCTTCATGGCATCCGACATTTTGTCAGCATACATGATGACTTTACCGTTTGCGTTTCTAGCGGCACGTCCAGCAATCTGTGTTAAAGATCTCGTGCTTCTTAAGAATCCTTCTCTATCCGCATCCAATATCGCAATCAAAGAGACTTCCGGAATATCCAATCCTTCTCTTAAAAGGTTGATTCCAACAAGGACATCATAGATGCCTTTACGCAGTTTGTAGATGATCTCAGTTCTTTCCAAAGTCAATATTTCGTGTTGCAGATAAGCAACCTTCAAATCATGGGATTTAAAGAAGTCAGTCAGATTCTCAGCATCTTTCACTGTCAAAGTGACAACCATGACACGTTCATTCTTCTTTATTCTTTCATCAATTTCCTTCAATAGATCATAGACAGGATTGTTCTTGTTATCTCTGACTTCAATGATCGGATCCAATAGTCCAGTAGGACGGATAATCTGTTCGACTGTCTGATTCGATGTCATCTCCAATTCGTAATCGCCAGGTGTTGCAGAGGTACAGATGACATTGTTTATCTTCTTTTCAAATTCTTCAAATTTCAAAGGTCTGTTATCTAAAGCCGATGGAAGTCTGAAACCATATTCAACAAGAGTCTTCTTTCTTGCTCGATCTCCATTGAACATTCCACCAATCTGAGGAATCGTTACATGGCTCTCATCGATAAAGAGAAGGAAATCCTTAGGAAAATAATCCAACAAGGTATAGGGTGTCTCCCCTTCTTTTCTTCCATCGAAATGTCTTGCATAATTCTCAATGCCAGAACAGATACCAAACTCACGAAGCGCATCGATATCATGCTCCGTTCTTGTCTGAAGTCTCTCATTCTCAAGATATTTGCCCTCACTTGTAAAATAGGCAAGTCTCTCAGCAAGTTCCTCCTTGATGGTCTTGATTGCTCTATCAATTCTAGCAGTAGAGGAAGCATGTTCGTGAGCCGGGAAGAAGGGGAAATAGTCAAAAGTATGGAGAAGCTCTCCCGTAGTTGGTTTGATCTGATCAATCTCAGAGATTTCATCAAAATCAGAAAGAACACGGATAAAGAAATCATCTCCATTTGGTGGATAGATTTCCATGACATCACCTCTGATTCGAAATGTGCCAGGTTCTAATGATAAATCGTTTCTTCGATACTGGGCAGTGACTAACTTATTTGCAATATCCTTAGGTTGAAAGGGTTCTCCAACATGAAGAGTGAAGGCCAAGTCACGATATTCATCCGGATCACTTAAGCCATAGATTGATGCGACAGAGCAAACAACGATTGTGTCCTTTCTCTCCAATAGAGAGTTGACTGCACTTGCTCTCATCATTTCAATCTCATCATTCATGACAACCTGTTTATCGATATAAGTATCCGTCTTTGGTATATAGGCTTCCGGCTGATAGAAATCGAAATTTGAAATGAAGTATTCGACTCTGTTCTTTGGAAACAGTTCCTTGAACTCACCATATAGCTGAGCTGCCAATGTCTTATTGTGAACGAGAACCATCGTTGTTCTTTGTGCAGCTTGAATGATATTAGCCATCGTAAAAGTCTTGCCAGTGCCTGTAGCACCTTTTAAGACCTGCCATTTCTTATTCTCATTCAATCCATTTACCAATGACTCAATAGCCTGTGGCTGATCACCAGTAGGAGAATAAGATGACACCAATTCAAAAGGATGATCCTTATCTGTCATGTTTATTGTTTCTCCACAAAATCAGTCAAGGAATCATATCCTCTAAGATAATAGTCATAGCATTCCTTAGTAAAACGATCGTTCAGCTTCTTGCTCATCGTACCCGTAGAAGAAAAAGCCACTTTGAAAGTATCATCCGAATACTTCAAAGCAGTATTTGATGCGTATTGTTTCACTGCATCAACAAAATGATAATCAGAAGAATAGGAAGTCGGATAAACAGATGGATACATCGTATTCAAAGCGTTGAGGAAATAGTTCTGCCCTGTTTCTGAGATTCCGATGGATGTTGTATAATCCGCAATCAACGAGAATGAAGTGTAATCCGGTGTATAGAGAACATCAGGAATGATTCCTTTTCCATGAATGCAAAGGATGTTATCGTCATCCTTTCCTTCATCATACATCGTCTCGTTTTCTCGTCCCTGACCATAGACATAGGCGTAAGTATAACGGATAACAGAATTGTCAGAGAAGTATTTGAAACTCTGAGCAATTCCTTTTCCGTAAGACTTGAATCCATAGACTCTGCAATTTGTTCCAGCACGCATGGCAAGTGTAAAACTTTCCGATGCACTTGCTGAGTTGGAATCGATGATGATTCCGTAATCATCAAACGAATACATCGGAGCATTGTTCTGATAACAAGATGAAATCTCTTTTCCGTTCTTGTCAATCATCTTATCGATCATCGTTCCCTTTTTGACAAACATCTTAGCCATCTCTTCCGCCTGAGAGACATATCCGCCTCCGTTTCCACGAAGGTCAAAGATCAGTCTTTTTGTCTTTGTCTTATACTGCTCAAGCGTTCCTTTCAAAGCAGAGACTGGATCACCTAAAAAGGTATTGATTTTAATAACTAATGTATCGTTGTTATCATTGGTCGGTGTCGAGATGACATCAACTAGTCTTTCCGTATAGTCTCCCTTTTTCATTGTCACAGTGAAGGTTGTATCATCTCTTCTCACTGTGAAAAGATAGGAGTCGTCTTCTGTGACCTTCTCTTGCAAATATTGTCTTACCTCATTTGTGCTGTGCTCTGTAAAATCATATGTATCTTCCGAATTTCTTTTTACAGCGATCAAGACATCTCCTTTTTTCAATGCTCGTGTCTGTTCAGCAGGAGAAGAAGGATGAATCTCAGTGATATAGAGTCCACCATCATAACTATGAGATGAGAATCCAAAGCCTTTGCTTTCAACAGATAAGCCTTGGTCTTCCTTGTTGTCTGTATAGAAGGTATAAGGGTCTCCCTTACTATCAGAAACAGCAGACAAAAGTCCCTTCATGGCAAGACTTGAAAACTCAACATCCTCATTTCCAAAGAGCCATTCTTCTTTCAATAAGCGGTAACCTTCTATGAGTTTCTTCTCTTCCAATGATAAACCAAGTGTTGATTTAAAGATGAAATAACCCGCACCTGTTCCAACACCGATACCGAAGACAAGAGATAAGATGATAGGAAGAATTTTCTTGTTTTTCTTAGTAGATTCACTCATAAAGGCACCTCCTTGATTCACATCGTATGATACTGAAGCTTTTCCTCATCTGTAAGTAGAGAATCGCGCTTCTGCAATTTATAATTTGTCACCTCATGAACAACAGTCATCAACAAGGCAAAGAAGAGAATGACATAGGGAAGAAGATAGAAACTGTTATCTAACATTCGACAAGTCAGACCAAATAGTGGTGAGATTGCAACATTGCCTACATAGGCAATCGCCATCTGCATGCCCATAGCCTTCAATGACACAGCCTTAGAGAAACGATAAGGTGTAAGGCGGATGATGGCAGGATAGATAGGAGCACATCCCATTCCACAAAGAACAATGCCGACAATAGCGCAGTATTTGCTGAAAGGAAGCAGCATCAAAATCAAACCAGTGATCAAGACACTCTCTCCAATTCGAATCATCCACTTCTCTTTTATCTTCAAAGACAAAGGGCCACAGATGAATCTTCCGGTTGTGATACCGATGTAGAATAAGGAAGTAAGGCTAGCAGCTTCCTTGGAGTCCACATTCCAAGTGTAATAGAAATAGTTTCCACTCCATAGACCAGTTGTCGTCTCTAATCCGCAATAGCAGAAGAAACCGATGATAGCGAGATAGAAGACAGGATTCTTCAGTAATGGTTTCTTCTCTACATCAACGATGATTTCCTTTTCTTCCTCTTTTAGGGCATTCTCAGATTGATTCGCTTTTGCCCATAAAGGAAGCGCAAGGAATGAAATCAAAGCAATGAATAATTGGACAATGGCAACAACTCTAACACCCTTTTCCCATCCGGATGATGCATTTGTCGTATCAATAAACGGAGAGATGATGAGTGGAGATACTGATGCTCCAATTCCCCACGAACAATGAAGCCAGTTCATATGAATAGCCTTGTAGTGCAAGGCCACATAGTTGTTCAATGCCGAGTCAATTGCACCAGCACCTAAACCTAGTGGAATCGCACAAAGATAGAATAACCACGTATATCCCTCTTTTACAAGCGAGAAAGAAAAAAGACCAAAGGCAGTCAATAGAATCGATAAAGAGACTACCCACTTAGTTGTCAGTTTCTTGATCAGCTTTTCAGAGAAGAACGATGAAATGATCGTGCATCCTGATACGACAAGTCCAATATATCCAGCCTGATCAGAAGAGATAGATAAATTCTCTGCAATAGCCGGAAAAGAACTGCCCAACATCGAGTCAGGCAGTCCTAAAGAAATGAATATAAGATAGATTAAGACTAAAAGGAGAATAGTCATATGTGATTATTTGCCGGAGATAGAGAAGTCCTTAACAATCATAGAAGGTGTGAAGCAACCAGAGCGATATTCACTGTCGTTTCCGACTTCTATAACATTTTCAAATAAGTTCTTCAAGTTTCCAGCGCAGACAATCATGGATACAGCCTTATCAACCTTGCCATCCTTGATCAGATATCCTTTGCAGGGCAAAGAATAATCCAAGGTCTGAGCGTTGATGCCAGAGTTAAGACCAGAGACGGAAGTGATATAGATACCATTCTTGACCATAGAGAAGAGTTCATCTTTGCTCTTCTTTCCTGGCTTGACAGTCAAAGATATAGGACCAGCATTACCAATTCCTGCACAGCATCCATTGGATTCGATATGGTCTTCATTTGCTGTTTCAACAGAATAGAAATAGGTCTTTAAGACACCTCTCTGAATAAGAGTGAAGTCCTGAGTCGGATAGCCATCCGCATCATAGCTCGTGCCTTCCGGTGCAGTCACATGAGGAGTATGAAGGATAGTGAGCTTCTTGGATACAATTGCCTGTCCGAGTTTGTTTTCGAAGACAGAAAGGTGCTTATGAACGGATTTTGCATTGAGCTGAGATGTGAAGAAGGAGAACAAGTCTGAAACAACGGAAGGACTGATGACAGCCTTGAATTTCTTCGATGCACAAGGTCCAGTCTTGAAGAAATCGACAGCCTCATGAATCACACTGTCAATTTTGGCTTCGCCGTTTTTCAAAAGTTCATCTAAGGAATGGAAGGAGAAGAAGACATCTCCACCGGTTCTCGGTTCTTTGTCTGTATCTTCTGCAACTACTTCATAATATCCGATGTAATAGGATTTCTTTTCCTTGCACTTCAGTCCAAGTGTATTGGTCTTGAAGGATTCTCCTTCTGTCATTGAAAGAGAGACAGTGACTTTGGAAATACGCTTATCGCTGTCTTGAATCTTCTTGCAAAGAAGAAGACCAGCCTCTCTTAATTCCTTTAAGGAAGCCTTCTTGAAATCGGAGAAGGAAACAGCGGCTTTACGATATCTCTTTCCACCGGCGTAATAGTTTTCGATTTTCTCATCTCTTCCATACTTGGCGGAGCTGACGATGGCATCCATCATCATGCTTGGAGTATTCTTATCAATGGCATCTGTAGCATAGGATCCAATCTTTCCATTGATAAGACCAGAACCGGAAACATCCTGACTTGAACCAATCTGCTGAGATTCCACTTCGCCGTTGAAGATTTCAACAGAGGTCTCCGTTGAGACACTGTAACTCATCGAGAAGAGGTCTAAGTTTCTCTTCTTGGCCTCTTCGAAATATTTCTTAGTATTGATATTCATTATTCGTTGCCTCCTGCACCACCGACTAACATCTTGGAAATCAACAAGGTCGGCTGACCGACTTCAACATAGCAGCTGCCCGAAGAGGATCCACAGACACCCGGAGCTCTGGAAAGGTCATTTCCTACCATTGTGATACGAGGTAAGATCTCGTATCCATATCCGATCAAGGAAACCGGTTTGATCATATGATCAATCTTTCCGTCCTTGATGAGGTAAGCAACATCCGAAGTGAAGATGAACTGATCTGTAGAAGGATCGACCTGTCCACCATTGAAACCTTTGCAGTAGATACCATTCTTGACAGAAGCGATAATCTCTTCCGGAGTGGAATTTCCTTTGTCAATATAAGTGTTGGTCATACGAGTTGTCGGAAGATAGCGATAACTCTCTCTTCTGCAAGCACCAGTCGGATTCATTCCGCCATTGATTCTTCTTCCGTTATAACGGTCGAGCATATAAGAGACAAGAACACCGTCTTTGATGAGAACATTCTTTGTCGGTGCAATGCCTTCATCATCGACAGACTCGCTTCCCCATCCATTGACAATGGTTCCATCATCAACAGCGGTGACAACATCAGAAGCAATCTTCTGTCCTAACTTATCAGCAAAAGGAGAGGTTCCTCTTGCGATGGCACAGCCTTCTAACGGATGTCCGCAAGCTTCATGGAAAAGGACACCACCAAAGTAATTGCCTAAAACAACCGGCATCTCGCCGCTAGGACCTTCCGGAGCAGAGAGGAGTTCGATTGCGGTCTCAGCAGTCTCTTTGCAAAGAGCTTTGAAGTCTGTCTCATTCAAGAACTCAAGTCCCTTGCTGACACCAGGTCCACTGAAGCCCTGCTGGAACTGTGTTCCATCGGTCGCAAAGGAAGCGCAAAGAATACGGGTACGGGTTCTATCATCATGAGTATAGATACCATCGGAATTGTAGATTTCGACATGTTCATCTTCTTCCATAAGTCTTGTCATGACGTCCTGAATTTTATCAGAAACCTCATAGGCGACTTTCTCACCATCTTCAAGATAAGCAAGCTTCTTCTCATCTGCCCAGGCAGAATGAGGAATCTCAATCGGATTCATCTGCTTGAACTTCTTCTCTTTCAAGGTAGAGACAGTTAAGACTCTTTCTCCTTCAAAGCCGAAAGCAAGGGAGGAAGCAAGAGAAAGAAGCGAACTCTTCGATAAGTCGGAAGTATATCCATAGACGACCTTGACTCCCTTGATGAGTCGAATGCCGACACCACAGGTTCTTCCGCCGCTGACAGAATAGACTTTCTTATATCTTCTCGTATAGGAATGTGTCTGGTTATCCTGATAATAGATTTCAGCATAATCAGCGCCAGTGCTAAGACCAGCATTTAATATTTCAAGAGCAACAGCACGCGATAATTTCATGATTGATCTCCTTTCAATTACTGATTCTGAGTTTTCTTTTTCTTTTTGAGATGAACACTCTTTGAGAAATTCATATAGTTCTTAGAAGCGAATACGACGCAAAGAACAGCAAAGACAATGATAAAGCCGAAGATGACAAGTCCCATGATAGTCGGATTGACCGTATGTCCGAAGAAATTGAGGTTAAGGGAGAATTCTTGCTTTAAGTCGGCAACGAATTTTAAGCCAGCTTCAGAGGAGAGTTCTTCACACTGCTCCAATTTGAGTAATGGCAGTCTCATGAACAGATTTCGCAATAGTCCAGTTGAATAGGTACCAGGGAAGAACATCGTGACAAATTCGATATAGGCAGGTGTCATTCCACTAGGAAGATAAGCTCCGATAAGGAAGCCAATAGCGGCTGAACCGATAGCGACAACAGAAGACATGATCGACTCGGAGGAAAGGAAGGAGCAGATGAAGAAAGTCAAAAGCGATGCCGATACAGAGGAAAGAAGGATGACACCGATGATAGCAAAAAAGTCAGCAGCGCTTATCATGAACGCGCCATAACAGGCAAGATAGATAAGACAGATGAAGTAAACAAGAAGATTGGTGATAAACGTGACAATCAGATTGAAGACAAAATAAGATGAAGTGATGGTAGCCGGAAGAATCGGAGAAGAGATGAAATCTTTTGCGATTCCTCTTTCCTTGTCACGGACAAGGATGTAGTTCGTGTTAAGAGCGACAGTGATGCAACCGACGGATAGAACACCGGATATCATCCAACTGTCTGCGATTCCATACACTCGGCGAAGGAATATTTTACCGGCCTCGGTAGTGGAATCGAAAATGATGTTGTTTGCTTTCAACGCTTGTTCAATCTGAGTGATTTCCATCGGTCTCAGGAAGAGGATATAAACAGCAAATAGGGTGAGCGGAACCATCAGAGTAAAGATGACAGTAGGTACATTCTTCAAAAATACAAGAAGATGTCTTTTTGTCAAAGACCAGAACGCTTTGGACTGGTTTGGTACAATTTGTTTATTTTTCATACTACGCCTCCAGTATTTTGCGAACGCCTGTGACATTCAGGAAGACATCATCCATGCTTCCCTTCTCAACTTCAAAGTCATCGATCATGTCTTTGTACTTAGTTATGAAGTCAATCGCGTCATCTTTTCCTTCAACTGTGATTCGATAATATTTGCCATCGTGGTTATAGACGTATGTCTTGCCAGTGGATTTGACAAAGTTCTCATACTCTTCCGTGTTCTTATGATAGAGGATGACATAGTCTCCGGAATACGAATTCTTTAATTCCGTAGGTGTTCCCTGAGCGATGATTTTTCCTTTATCCATGATGACGACAAAGGTTGCCTTCTCCGCTTCCTCCATATAATGAGTAGTGAGGAAGACAGTCATCTTGGTCTTTTCTCTTAAAGCGTTCACAAGTTCCCAGACGGATTGTCTTGTCTGAGGATCGAGACCGGTTGTCGGTTCATCAAGAATGAGAAGCTTTGGATTGTGAACCATCGCTCTTGCAATATCCACTCTTCTTCTCTGACCGCCAGAAAGTTTTCCGACAGGACGATTCATGAAGGACTCTAAACCGAGCATGTCCACAAGGACTTTCTCTCTTTGAGCCCATTCTTCACCTTTCAGTCCATAGAATCCAGCTCTAAGAGCTAGGTTCTCCTTAGGAGTCAGAACCGGATCAAGAACAGAGTTCTGGAATACGATACCAATCTTGTTTTTGATCAGATCCGGATGTTTTGTCAGATTATAGCCATCCACATAAATATGACCAGAATCCATGTTCAGGATATTGGTGATGATATTGATCGTCGTCGACTTTCCAGCACCGTTAAGTCCTAAGAATGCAAACAAAGATCCACTTCGAACGGAGAAAGAGATATCATCTACCGCTGTGAAATTATCATAGGTTTTCACAAGGTGATCGACAACAAGGATATCATTCGGATCGACATTCGGTTCCTTCTTCGGTTGGAACAAAGCTAGCACATCCGATAACTTCTTAGACATTTTATTCGACATTCACTTTCACCTCAGAAAGAGCTAATTCCTCCTCTTTCTTTTCTTCCTTCATGGCATTTGCCACTTCACTCTTATCCTTCATATAGGAAGGATAGTTCTTTACCATCTTCATGACAAGAGATGTAAAAGCCTTATTGATCAGTTTTCTCTCATCTTTATCGAGTTCCTTTGTCTTTCTTAGGAAATCGAAGATAAACTTCTTCGGATTGGCGAGAATGACACCAGCCTCCTGAATACCTGTCTTTTCTTCTGCTTCGAATAAGCAGCGGACAAGTTCCTCACGCATGATGCTATCTGGAATCGACTCTTTCAGCCATTCATTGACCGAGTCTGTCAAATACTTGGATTCAGGAGAGATGCGAGGAAGCTTGACAAAGCCATCTCCTTCAACATGCCAGTTGAATAGGTCATGCTGCATGACGAAGTCTTTATCAGGTGCTGATTTTACAACATACTCAGCCTCTTCATGACAGAGTAATCTTCCGACAATATCCTCTCCAACAATCAGATGAGTAATCTTATCTTTTATCGCCTCATGTCCCTTGGAAAAAAATATTTCCTCACTCATGCCAGGTCCGTCATTGGAGTAAATCTTGATCAGCCTATCCGCTTTGCTTTTGGATAAGAAGCAAGCGGAATATACAGCTAGATTTCCACCTTTGGAATGACCCATGACACGGAAGGATCTTTCCGGAAACTTATTCATCATCTCTTTCAAGAACTTCTTAGCAGAAATCTGTCCTCTCACGGATTCATAGCAGGCAAGATTGAAATCCTCTTTCCATCCGAGAATCGAGTTATCCGTACCTCGGAACACGACAGCCGATGTCCCATCCTTAAGAAGGATGTTCAAAGCACCGAACTGTGTGCTCTCTTTTTCTGAGAACTCATACCGGAAATCCGTGACAAGACAATTCGCATAGCGCTTTTTCCTGAATATGGCCATTGCCAAAAAGATTGACCTTCTTAACCAATCCGGAAAATGCTCTGCTAAATAGTTGATGTCAATCCAGTCGAAGAAGTCGAGACATATCTCAGAAAGCTTCTTCGGCTTGAAGTCATCATTCTGTTTTTCAAACAATTCAAAAGGAATATAACTGAAAGCCGAGAAGACAGCATTATCGAGAACATTAAACTCTTTGTCTGTGAACTTGAGTCCTCCGTTCTCATAGACATAATCGATGATATTTTTGAAATCTTTTTTCTGAAATGTTGCGCTTTCAGTCATATCCAATTCTCTTTACTTTCTCTTTAAAGTCGGGAAGATCAAGACATCACGGATGGAATCTGTCTCGCAGAAGAACATGCAAAGACGATCGATACCATATCCGATACCGCCAGCCGGAGGCATACCGTATTCGAGAGCCTCACAGAAATCATCATCGACTTCGCAAGCCTCATCATTTCCCTTCTTCTTCTCTTCAACCTGCTCTTCAAAACGTGCTCTCTGATCGATAGGATCATTGAGTTCTGTAAATGCATTGCACATTTCATGTGTAGAAATGTACATTTCAAATCTCTGTGTGAAACGAGGATCATTCGGATCTTTCTTGGCAAGGGGAGAGATATCGACAGGATGCTGGCAGACAAATGTCGGCTGCACTAAATCAGCCTCGCAGAACTTTTCAAAGAAAGCTTCCAAGACATGTCCCCAAAGGAAGTGAGGTTCCACTTCAACATCGAACTTCTTGGCAACTTCCTTCGCTTCTTCCAAAGTAGCGATATTATAGAAGTCAACACCAGTCTTTTCCTTTACGGCCTCAGCCATGTTGACCTTCTTGAACGGCTTGGAAAGGTCGATGTCATATCCTAACCAATGGAACTGTTCCTTGCCGACAACTTCCTTAGCAAGATAATGGAAGAGATCTTCGGTCATCTTCATCATGTCATCAAGATTTCCAAAGGCCTGATAGGCTTCCATTGTGGTGAATTCCGGATTGTGGGTTGTGTCGATGCCTTCATTTCTGAATTGACGTCCAATCTCATAGACTCTTTCCATGCCACCGACAAGAAGTCTCTTCAAAGAGAGCTCTGTTGCGATACGAAGATAGAAATCAGAATCAAGAGCATTGAAATGAGTGACAAACGGTCTTGCGTTTGCGCCGCCTAAGATAGGACTCAAGATCGGAGTCTCGACTTCAACATAGCCAAGATCATCCATGAAGTTTCTAATGCCACGGACAATCTTCGGTCTCATAAAGGCGATTCTCTTGGAATCCTCATTGACGATAAGATCGACATAGCGATGTCTTCTTCTGTCTTCCGGATCAGTAAGTCCATGGAACTTATCCGGCAAAGGACGTAAAGCCTTAACCAAGTGAGTATAGGAGATAGCACGGATTGTGACTTCTCCGGTCTTCGTCTTCATCATGACGCCTTTGACACCGCAGATATCGCCTAAGTCAGCTAACTTGAAGAGCTTGTAGTTCTCTTCTCCGACCACATCCTGACGGATGTAGACCTGAATCTTTCCAGTCTTATCCTGAAGAGTGAAGAAAGAGGCCTTTCCCATCTTTCTGAGAAGAACGATTCTACCAGCGATAGAGACTTCCTTATCCTCTTCTACCTGTTCTGGTTCTAAGGAATCGTATTGTGCTTTCAAGCCGGCAGCATTCGAGTCAACATCGAATTTCTGTCCGAAAGGATCGATGCCCGCCTCCTTGTACATAGCAAGCTTTTCACGTCTTCTTTGTTCCTGGTCGTTAAGATCATCAACGGCAGGATTCTTTTTCATGT
>CAVALL010000048.1:0-14912 GCA_963589675.1 Alistipes onderdonkii
CTCCGTATATTCTTAGATGCGGCCTGTTGCGGCCGACAAGATTATAACATAGAAGGCAAAAGGCAGGTCACCTGTGCAATCCAAGACTTATATGAAAAAATTGAGGTTTGTTCTACCGTTTGTCCTACTTGTTTCTCCCCTTGCTGTGACTAGCTGTGGTAATTCTAGTGAATCTGTTGACAACATCTCTTATACGGTGAAGAAAGAGCCTACCTGTCTTGAGGCAGGATTAGAAGAGGGCTATGACAAGGACGGAAATCTAATCTCCCGTCCTAATCAAAAGAATCCTATCTTCCTTTTGAACGATTAGTCAGATTTTCTTTCTTTGGATCCTCTATAGTTGGCACTTCATTGGCACTCCGTTTTCTATAATGTATCGAAATCGAAGGAGGAATCTATAGATATGAAAAAACATTTCAAGTTTGTTCTGCCGTTTGTCCTACTTGTTTCTCCCCTTGCTGTGACTAGCTGTGGTAATTCTAGTGAATCAGTAGACAACATAAGTTATACGGTGAAGAAGGAACCTACCTGTCTTGAAGCAGGTCTTGAGGAGGGCTATGACAAGGACGGAAATCTAATCTCCCGTCCTATTCCGGCATTAGGTCATAACTATGATTCTGGTGTAGTCACACTAGAGCCTACCTGTGAAGAGAAGGGTGTTAAGACTTTCACTTGCTCTCGCTGTCATGATACGTATAAAGAGGATATCGATGCCTTAGGCCATACGATATCAAGTGAATACCTTTATGATCCTTCCACTCATTATAATGAGTGCACACGCTGTCATAAGCACTTCAATGAACATACTCATAACTTCCAGTATAAGAAGTCTACGAATGTGAAACCGGTTGATTATTTCCCGTATGGATATAGTGAGGCTGGTTTCAATATCACCTGGGGTAAGGATGAGAATCTAGAAAAGACGATGGGTGTTATCAATGAATACTCCTGTCCTACTTGCAATGCTACCTTGTATAAGGCTGAATTTCTGACTAGCTATGTTTATCCTAATGGCAGCAAAACGAAGGAAACCCATTACACCTATGATGACTATAAGATTACGAAGGTTGAGGATGGTATATATGAGGATGGTGTTTTAGTGGATGGCTATATTTATGATTTTACTTATGATGATAGTAAGATGGTTGTCATAGGCACTTACACAAGTAAGAGTAAAGACCCCTGTATCTATCAAAAATATACCTACTATGTAACAGATCATAAGACTGATAGGATTGAAATGATCAAATATGATTGGGGAAATGAAAGTGTATATGATGACTATGACTTCACTTATGATGACTCTGGAAATATCACCGATATCAATGAGTTAGAACATTATCCGAATTCGGAATCAAAAAGCACTACGAAGACTCACTTCCTAGTCTGTGACTTTAGGACAAATGAATATAAGGACTTGAATAGGAGAATTGAGGATAGTGATGGCTCTTGGTATGAATTCACTACTACCTATAATGAGAAGAAACAGCGTCTTACCTATCGTTCTGAAAGCTACGAAGGTACCTCCGACTATACGGAGACCTACACCTATGATTCCGATGGCAGATTGATCAAACTAGAGACGAGCGGAACAACGGATGTGATAACACGTGAATACACGGGTAACTCCTATAACGAATACAAAAACGGAGTGTTAGCGTATTCCTATACGATGGATGACAATAATGTGCTCTTACACAGCATCGGATATCTAAGTACCTATTCAAATCGTGAGTATGAACGTATCACCTCAGAGTGCTATGAGAACGAAAATGAATCTGTAGTCTCTAGCAAGGTAACAGATAGACATGTAGAAGATGAATACAAGAAGTGGGACAATACGACTTATACCTACGTAAAGAAGAACTACAGCGATAAGAGATTGGTCAAAGACTATACCAAGATCACAGTAGACTCAGTCAATCCGGATCAGTATGATGAATATGTATCGGAACAGACGTATGAGTATACTTATAATGCAAGAGGAAAGGTATCCAGCATCAATAATCAGTATAAGAAAGACTATGTGAAAGAGAGTGAGACAGATTACAGTTCATCCTC
Organism: Alistipes onderdonkii; assembly: GCA_963589675.1. GTDB lineage: Bacteria > Bacillota_I > Bacilli_A > RFN20 > CAG-288 > Enterosoma. Next base: position 2,062 of record CAVALL010000048.1, read on the forward strand.
TAGCTATGAATACACCTATACAGAATTCCCGATCTTGATGAATATACTGGATAGATAATCGTTCCTAATTACCATTTCAAGAGATAGAGTGACAAGTCACTCTATCTTTGTTTTGTAAGTGTTTTAGGGACGAACATAAGAAAAGAGCAGGAAAATATAAGATTTCTCACCTAAGAGAGATATATTTTTATCAATATCTTATATTTACGTAGGTTCAATAAGATAAATCTATGTTAGAATATGAGTTATGAGAAAAACAAAGAAATACAACAAGACCAACTATATCAAACCATTCAGCATGGGATTGCTGTTATTATGCAGTGTATCCCTTATTTCTGTTGGATTTTCTTCGTGGTATTCAGGCATCGGCTCCGATCAGAGTGCTGATGTGAATATTGAGATCGGCGATGTTGTAGACAAGAATTCTTTCTTCACTTTTGAGGGTGATACTACTACATTCGAATATATCGATACAGCACTTGTCATCAATGATATTGCTGATCCTAGTTACAATACTGCCTATATCTCCATTCCATTCCAAATGGATGCATCAAAGGATAATAAGAAGATCAAAGATTATCTTGGTACAGATAGTAATCAAGTCAGTATCCGTACAGTGTTAGTGGATAACACTACGAATCATCCTGTATTCAGTGTTGGAACAGTGACAGAAGGAAAACTTGTCTATACTACTACAGACAATACGAAAGAGACGGATACGGATTTCAGTGGAAGTGAGGTCATCACATCCACTACCCCCTATACTGCTACGAATCAAAGTGGTATTGATTTTACTATCTCTGATTTCTCTTCCTATTTTGAAGAATCTAAGGTTTACTTCAAGGTTCAATTGAAGTTGACTTTCACCTATACAAATAGTTTCAAGACTGATATCTATGATAAGTTAGATGATGGTAAATTCAATTTCTCTTTTAAAGCAGGAGTGATTATCTGATTATGAAATATACAATACAATCAAAAAAGATACCATTCTTATTGGTATTATCATCTTCTGCTATTATTTCCTCTTTAGGTTATAGTACCTGGATTAATGGTGAAATGCGTGAGAAAGAGGATCCAATAGAGGTGACACCTTCGACTCCTGTCTGTTATATAGGCGATGTAAAATATCTTACGCTTGATGCTGCTTTAGATGCCGCTTATAACAACGGAAAAGCAGATACTATTTATGTCATTCCAAATCTAGGTTTTGATGTCACGATATTAAAAAGTCATACTCTTGAAAAGGGTGATTCCCTTTTGCTTCCTTATGAGGGTGAAACTGTTTTAAATGAAGAATATAAGAGCAGTGATAATCTTATTGGTTTTGCAGACAACGATGTAACTAAGAATCGTAAGACACACCTTGTCTTATCAGCAAATCAAACATTAACGATTAAAGGAACAATGACAATAGGTGCTTTTACCGGCACTCAATCTTCGCCAATGGGACAAGCTTCTTCTAGTTACTCTGAATTAGAAATGGGAATGAATTCTACTTTGAATGTAGAAGGCAATCTTAATTGCTACGGCTTCATTAAAGAAGGACGAAGCGGCTCTACAATTGTCGTAAAAGATGGTGGTGTATTAACAACCCCGGTTGTTTTCTATGATCATTCTTCTGCTTCGACTAGTAACAGCATAAAAGGTAACGGTGTCTTTCCATATAAACAATTTGACGTTCCATCAGTACGTTCCAAAATGATTTTTTATTATGGATCGAGCATGATTGGGAGAGCTCATTTGTGGGGAAGTTATGCTGGCAATATGATTGCTTCTGCTAATCTTATCGGCAAAGAAAATTCATTCATAAATATGGTGTCTAATGATTCTAAAATTGAATGGCAATTCAGTGATTCAGACACAACCAAAACAACTACAACTATAAATGGACATTCAACTTCTATTGCTTATTCTGGAATAGGTAGTTTTGGAAATCTAGGCGTAGAGATTTCTGGTGTTTCCATAAACAGTAAAGACTACTATTTGCCAGTTCCAGTTGGCTATTCTATTGTTATTGAAAAGAATTCTAAATTTACTATTCCATCCTCAATAAAGGGTGTTAAATTCATGCCTGGCTCCTCTTTATTGTGCAAAGAAAATTCAATACTTACTTTAGATTCCGGAGTCCTATTTTATCAAAATACAACCGCGACAGATAAATCGACTTTTTCTTATCCGAGTAATGTTGCAGCCAACTTTGTTAATGATGGAATCGTTTATGTTAACTCGGGTTTTGAAGGATTAATTCAAACTTCGACAAGCAAGACAACTAGTTCAAGTGTTGTATTTGGATGGTATTATGAACCAATTTCGGATTGTAAAGAAGGTACAAGTTCAAGCGTTTATTCTTGGGCTGGAGCCTCCGGCCTTATTAAAGATAACGATGGTAAAGTGACAAATGGTTCATTTGAATCTGGAGTCGGCTATGAGTCAGTTGCTGAATCAGATAACTGGTCTCCAACAAAGTCTCTTGATAAAGTAGATATTGGTAAAGTTGTAATAGAGGCTGATAAGACAAAATCGGAAGAAAATAAGGTAGGGACTTTCAATTTGAAAGCGAATTTAAAGCCAAATGTATATGGATCGACTAACGTTAAATATGAATGGTCAATTATTAATGGAACTTCAGGTGGGACTTTCTCTGATACTTCCACTGCTCAAACAATATTAACCACTGAAGCTGCTGGAACCTCTACAAGCAAGACATATCAAGTTCAAGTCGCTGTAACTTTCACTAAAATCGATGGGACAATTGATACCATTAAATCCGAACCATTAGAAATCACGGCTTTATGCGAAAGTTGTCTTTTACCAACCGCCGTGGTCTTAATGTCCGATGGCACATATAAAGAAGCAGGATTAATCAGACATGGTGATATGGTTATTGCTTTCAATCATGAAACTGGAAAATTAGAACCGACACAAGTTATTGTTAACGAACATACTAAAGCTGATGCTAACGTATGTGATGTGCTACATTTAATCTTTAGCAATGGTAATACCACTGATTTAGTTTACATGCATGGTTACTTTGATCTTACCTTGAATAAGTATGTTTATCTAAGCATTGATAACTATCTAGAATACATCGGCCATGAATTTGTATATGTAGATTCAAAACTTAATAGAAGTAAAGTGAAATTAGTCTCTGGTGAAGTGAATAGACTGTATACTAAGGTAGTATCCCCTGTCACTGCAAATCATTTGGATATCATTGCCGATAACATGCTTAGTATCACCGCTTGCGTGGATGGTCTCTTCAACATCTTTGAATATGATCCTACTACTCTTGCATTTGATAAGGAAAAGATGCAAAGAGATATTGATAAGTATGGATTGTTGGATTATGAATACTTCAAGGATTACTTCCCGAAGGAAATCTATGATCTACTTCCTTGTAAGTATTTAGGTGTATCTATTGGTAAAGGACTCATTACTTGGGATATCATCAAGTCCTATATTGCTAAGTGGAAAGATCAGTTGATGGAGAATGTGAAATGATATCTAAAAGGAAACAAGGATATGAGTGATTTGGATGAATTGAAGAAGAGGATTGATAATTTCAACAAGGATAGAGACTGGGATCAGTTTCATAGTCCTAGTAATTTAGCTAAGTCTATTTCAATTGAGGCTGGTGAACTACTTGAATGCTATCAGTGGAATGAAAATGCTGATATTGAAGAAGTTAAGGAAGAGTTAGCGGATGTGATGAATTACTGTATCCAGCTATCTATGGTTCTAAATGTCGATATTATCGACATCATGAACAAGAAGATGGATAAGACAGAGAAGAAGTATCCGATTTCGAAGTCAAAAGGTGTCTCTACGAAGTACACAAAACTGAAATAACATTTAAATTTTAGTAAGCGATTACATTGTTTTGGCTTAAAGTGGGGATCTTTCTTATATTTCGGCGCTAAAAATCCGCCGAAATGCTAGAATTTATCGAAAAAAATTGATTTTCCAAAAAAGCTGTGCTATCTTGTTTTTAGAGAAAGGTAGGTCACAATTATGGCTGAAACAAAAATCATTACAAAAGAAGATTTGGCTGAACAGTTGGCAAAAGAAGGAAGAATGAAGAAGGGCGATGCCTTAAAGGCAGTCGAGATGGTCTTCACCTACATCGCCTCTGGTCTCAATGATCCTGAATATGGCGCAGTCAAGATTGCTGGCTTTGGTCAGTTCGTCTTGGTTGATCGTCCTGAGAGAACCGGTGTCGATCCTTCTGACAAGTCCAGAAAGATTGTTATCCCTGCTTCCAAGGCAGTCAAGTTCAAACCCTCCAAGACTTTGAAGGATCTTGTTAACTCCAAGTAATCACTTTTTTCACTTCGTTTGTCTAATGCCGTCTCTTGACGGCATTTTTTAAACCATGAATATTCAATATCCTGAATCTGTATTATCCATCTTTCAGTATCTATCATCCCTAATCGGTGATGAGCTTTTTCTAGTGGGTGGATCAACACGTGACTTGCTACTCGGGAAAGAGATTGATGATCTTGATTTTGCAACACGATGCGATCCAACTATCATTCACAATCTCTTTCCCGATAAGCTCTATTTTGAAAGGTATGGAACCACAACCTTCAAAATAGATCAGTATCACATCACACTAGCAAGCTACAGAAAAGAAAGTGACTATACTGACTTTAGACATCCGAGTACTGTCATTTTCTTAAAAGACTACAAAGAGGATTCAAAAAGAAGGGACTTCACGATCAATGCTCTCTATGGAGGGATAGATGGTAAAGTCTATGATCCTACTCATTCTGGATTAGTAGATTTAGCTGAGAAACGTATCCGTATCATCGGTGATCCCTATATTAGACTCAAAGAGGATCCTTTAAGGATACTAAGAGCATTTCGTTTCTCGGAAGAACTCTCTTTCACACTTGATGATAGCCTAACTAAGGCTATCAAAGAGGAAGAGAGTCTATTAGCGATGCTCAATCCGAATAAGATCATGGAAGAGATACGGAAATTCCCGAAAGACAGACAAGAGTATTATCTATCTCTCTATTATCATAAAGAGGAAGAGAACAACTAGAATTTGATATAATCAAGGTGGAGGAAATCTATGAACTTAACAAAGAATGATATCGACTGGAAAAGTCTATTGATCAAGAAATACCTGAATTATGGATTGGATGAGATCGATACGATGGTCTTATTCGTTTCGGATGCTGTCTTATCCGTTGCTGAGAATACATTACTAACCTGTGAAATTTTATCTCCGTATATGAAAGCACCGAAGGATAGGATCGATCAGTCCTTGTCCAAACTGATGTCGAAGAAGTATCTGAATATCGTACAGAACGGAAATCAGTTCTCGACATCACTTGATTCCTTCAAGGAACAGCTCTTTGAGGATGAGATCAAAGATCTCATCCTCAAAGGAAACAATGATACCTTGAAGAATCCTCTCTCTGAGAATCTATACTCCTATTTAGAGAGTATCAATGGTCCTCTCTCTCCTATCGATAAGGATCGAGTGAGTCAGTGGCTAAAAGGCGGAGCGGATGAGAATATGATCAAAGAGGCCTGCAAGAAAGCCATAACCAAGAATGGGCATATCTCATTCAAGACAGCTGATACCTTAGTCCTACAGATGCAGAGAAGTGAGTCTAGAAAGACAATCGGAGTCTCCACAGTCAATGAGGAGACCAATAAGTCTGATGACTTACAGAAACTCATTGAATCCACAAACTGGTAGTATATGACAAAGTCAGAGAAAGCACTCTATATCAAAGAACGATTAGAGACACTCTATCCTCATACAGAGACATTTCTACACTTCCATAGTGATTATCAGCTCCTATTTGCTATCATCCTTTCGGCTCAGGCTACGGATAAATCCGTCAATGAGGCAACGGAGAAGCTCTTTCTTCTATTACCCCATCTAGAAGACTACAAAGAGGAGAATAGAGATGTCATATTAGACTCTATCAAGAAGGTAGGATTAGGAAAGTCGAAGTGCGAATATATCCTCAAGACAGCAAAGATCCTCCTGGATGCGTATGACGGAAAAGTACCAACGGATAGAGAGAAGCTGATGAAACTACCCGGTGTTGGATATAAGACATCCGCTGTATTCTTAGGAGAATACTACAATCTTCCCTTTATCCCTGTCGATACTCATGTATATAGAGTCACTCATCGCTTAGGACTAGTCAAAGACAGTCTCTCACCGGATGAGACAGAAGTGGCACTGGAAAAGCTATACAAGGATCAATCCTGTATCCATCTACATAGACAGTTCATCCTATTAGGCAGGAATATCTGTTCATCCAAGTCACCGAAGTGCATGGATTGTCCATTGAAGGAAGTCTGTACTTATTACCGAAAACAAAAAGTCAATTAGGGAACATCCCTGATTGACTTTTTCTCTATAGATTACATTCCTTAGCCTGAAAACACTTGTTTAAGTGTTATAAATTCAAAATAATTTTGAATAAATAACACTTAAGATAGCATAATGTCAACTTTATTTAAGAGAAAGTCTTCAATGTTGAGATGGATGATTCCATTCTGAGACATATCATATTCATCTAATGAGAGGACATATTTCGGAGATGGATCACGCACGGAATCAAAGGCTTTGAATTCTCTATCGATGACATCATCATCGGATAATAGATAGGCGACCTGCATAAAGCACTTCTTACCATCCTTCATGATGACAAAATCAATCTCGCCTTTGTAGGTCTTACCAATTCTGATATCGTATCCACGATAGAGCAGTTCATTGTAGATGACATTCTCTAATGCATGGGAGAGTAAGATCTTGTTGGATGGTGAACAGGCTAATAGAAAGCCATTATCGACAACAAACTGCTTTTCAATTTGCTTGAGTGTTCTCTTTGATGAGATATCATATCTCTTCACCCTTGATATCAGACAGGCCTGTTCAAGCTTCTCTAAATATCGATAGACATTCATCGCATAGATTTCATTCGTGTTGGCTTTGTTGTATGCATCTACTATGCTTTGTGCACTAAACTCCTTTGTTGAATTCGAGATGATGTAATCCGATATCGTCAAGAAAGTCTCTTTATCGATTTTGGATTTACTGTTACAGATATCCTTATCGACAATGCCGTAATAGATAGATTTCAAATATTCCTTGATATCCTCTTCAGAGGTATAGTCCATACGCTGTGGCATACCGCCAAAACGTATGAAGTTCTGTAGTGGCTTATCAGGTGGATCTATCTTATTGTCTTCATAATACTTTAGAAATTCCTGATAAGTGAAAGGCATGACTTTGAACTCTTTGCATCTTCCAACCAAGAGGGTAGCTAGTCTTCCGGATAATAGTTTAGAATTGCTGCCAGTCACAAATATTGAGACATTCTGTGTAGCCTTTAAGGAGGCTAAGACCTTCTCAAATTGACTGACATTCTGGATCTCATCAAGGAAGAGATAGTATTTCTCTGTATCTGTGATTCTTTTCATTACATAGTCATTCAGTTTGTCATAGGATTTAATCTTAGAATATTTCACATCTTCAAAATTGATAGAGATGATGTGATCATCTCTAACATGATTCTGTTCTACGATATCATCCTTGATCTGATCGAGTAGAACACTCTTTCCGCATCTTCTGACACCAGTCAGAACCTTAATCAGGTTGGAATCATAGAACCTACTGATATGATTAATGTAATTGCTTCTTCTGACTAACATAGGACTTACCTCTACTATATTATATATGAAATACAACTTTAAGTGTTATTTATTCAAAATAATTTTGAATAAATAACACTTAATCAGATATATGTGACTTAAAGATATCAAAGAAAGAGGTTCTAAAGGATACCTTTGACAGGTGCTCTAGAATGCTTAAAATCACTATTCGTGTAATTTTGCGTGCTTTTCACCCCTATTTTTACATTATTCGACACGAATGCTCTTTATCTTGTTTATTTCCCTCGTATTGGCCGTTCCATTTTTCAACATTGAATCGTATATGCTCTTTTCCGTATCAGATAGTTTTACAGTAGCATTGTTCTTGTCGGAAAGGAACATGATGAGGGGATTGATTTCACTTCTTGTCTCAAAAGACTGAAATTCTCTACAATTTTGATTTGTTCTAATGAGTGTTGTTTGTATAACATGCGTGCCTAGCATCTTCCTCTGAGTAATGACTAAGGCATCATAGACAATGCTATGGCTGTTGATTTAGAACTGATTCTTTTTCGTTATTGGTCAATCTCATCACAATCTACTTAGCTCCTAATATCCACCAATGCAATGAGCACTTTTCTCTTGTTCACCACTCAAATCAGGAAGTTTGAAAAAAGAACCTATTCTGCTTCTATTGGAACACACTAAGAGAGGTGTTCGAAAAGCACGGCTTTTTTGGACTGGCAGTCAAACAGCGTGGAAAAGGGCACTCTCGTCAAGGGAGAAATACGAAAGAAGCCGGTGAAACCTAATTTTTCCATCCCTTACCTGCACAAGAAAAATTTTCTTATAAATCAAAAACAGATACATGCAATTTTCTATTTGAATTTAGGCATAGAGAACAAAAGAGATAACGGAGTTGTCAATAGCGTATCATCTGATTGAAAGCTGTCTTTGACTCTTTTCAACCTCGATAATCCTTCGCTTTCAAATGACTTCAAAGACTTGAAAATACAAGCAGTGCTGAATTTTTAAGTGCTTCTTTCTAAGGTTTCATCGTGTAATTCATGTCATTCTAAACAAATTGTTCTATCTTTGTACAAATTCTTTGAAAACGTGTTGTGTATGGCATATACTTAAGTCAGCCTTATTGATAGGCAACAAGGAGTTATCTATGCCAAAAAGAAAATATCTATCTTATCTAGGTCTATTTGCTATGCTTTTCCCTTTAGCTTCCTGTGAAGTGGAAGCAAAGAAGTTTGAAGACACGGATAATGGTCTCTATTATTCTCAGGTGAAAGGAAAGGATTATTTCTCCATCAAGAAATACATCGATGATCTTCCTAGTGATGTTGTTCTACGTGGTGCCGTCGATGATGTTCCTGTCTCTGGATTTTACCAGATCTTAGAGAACGAATATGAATGGACGGAAATCAAAAACGGAAAATCGGATGAGGCTGTCAAACATGTCACATTTGAGCCATCCAAACGCTTCAACTCTACAATCCCATTCCCGAATGTCTTGGATATGACATTCCCTGATAGTGGAAACTTCACTGTATCAAGTTCCTCTACGAACTTAAAGACCGTCAACACAAACGGAGCAAATCTGACTCTCTCCTTGAATTCGGATAGAAGTGTTGACCTGAATGTTGATGGTGGACTTGTCAACTGTTCCTCCTCCCTTGGTACGATCAAACTGAAGAAGAACTCATCTGTCGTTACTAGTTCAACATCTAGTGAAGATACATACCCTAGACCTTGTGCGATAAACAACATCGCTGTCTTTGAAGAGGGATATGATTTCACAAATGATGCCTATTGCAGCCACAAGCATCAGTATTACTACAAGAAAGTCTTCCAGACAGCCGAACAAAAGGATTATTGTCTGCCTTTTGCTTCCACTGTCTATCTTCCGAAGAGTGTGACAAACATCTGTGAACTTTTCTTTGGTGATGATTCTTATAATGATGATAAGATTGTCGTTCATTATGAGGGAAGTGAAGAGGAGTGGAATAAGATCAACATCTCCAATATCAACAATGATAACTACTTCAAGAATGATAAAGTGACACTCATCTACAATTCTGTCTACGAAGGATAGGGGAAAAAGATATGAAGGCAAAGAATTTAGTATTGCTAGGTACCTTCTTATTCTCCCTTTTCTCTGCAGTATCCTGTGGTGAAGTCGAACAAGGACATGTCCATACTTATGGAGACTGGACTGTTGTCAAAGAAGCAACCTGCCTTGACAAAGGAAGCGAAAAGGCAAGTTGCACTATCTGTGGAAAAGAGACCACAAGAGCAATCTCCGCACTTGGTCATGATATCACAGAATGGGCCTACACTATCGAACCTACCTGTACAACCGGAGGAAGAGAAGCAAGGCATTGTACTCGCTGTGACACAAAGACGGAGGAAAGAGATGTTGAAGCATTCGGACACGATTACTCCGAATATGAGATTATCTTAGAACCTACTTGTACCTTAGACGGACTGAAAAAGAGAGTCTGTGCACGCTGCAATTTCGAAGACGAAGTCGTGTTAGAGAAATTCGGACATGATGTCTATGTTTCAAAAGAGGCAAAAGAACCTACCTGTCTAGAAGACGGATGGACTGAGGAGACAAAATGTAGACGCTGCAATGAAGTCATAGAGGAATCGAGAACACTTGATGCCTTAGGTCATGATTATGAGATCACATATACGTACAATGAGGATTCCACTAAATGTATTGCAAAAGCCGTCTGTAGGAATAACTCCTCTGAAGTCTATGAGGAAACTTCCAATCTTACCTCTACTCTCAAGAAAGCAGCAACCTGCTTAGAGGACGGAGAAGCTAGTTATACATTCGCATTCACCAATCCATTATTTGAAACACAATCCTTTGATGTCACACTCCCTGCCTTAGGACATGACTATACTGTCGTTAGCACAAATCCTTCTACCTGTAGTGCGCATGGAAGTGAATCCCGTCACTGCAATCGCTGTGAACTAGACTATACTGTTGAACTTCCTTTAGCGGAACATACTCCTGAAATAAAGGTGTCGGCAAAAGAGGCAACCTGTACCGAGGATGGAACTACTGCAGGTATCATTTGCCACGAGTGCGGTTTTATCCTTCAGAGTTCCGTGACCGTAAAAGCATATGGTCATAACTATGAGGTCACAAGTTCAAAAGTATCGAACTGTGAAAAAGGCGGAACCATCACAAAGACCTGTTCCCGTTGTGGAGATGTTCAGACTATCACACTCGAAAAGACAAGCCATGTCGATGAAGATAACGACATGTTCTGCGATAACTGTACCTATTTCATGAAATCGGACAGTGCAACGAAGATTACAGATTATTTCTCTCTTGCCGCAATCAAGCTCAACGATAGCTCCGCCTGTTATGTCTTAGAGAATGACATCACTCTCAACTCCTTTGTTCCGTTAGGTGATCAATCGAAGAGCTTTGACGGAATCTTCTACGGAAATGGACATACGATCACATTCGTTGGATGTGAGAATATGGCGACAACAGGTCTTTTCTATCGTGTGAAGGGCAAAGTCGTATCCCTTAATGTCAGCATTCCAAGCTTCTCTGCTGAGAATGTCGACTGCGAAGTCGGATTTATCTCAATCTATAACTCAGGCCTTATCAAGAACTGCAAAGTCATTGGATCTAGAAGTTACAAGTTCAAGACAACTTACAATATCCAGGACGATAACAAGTGCCATGCCGAAGAATATACGAATAACTTCTCTGTAGGTGAACTTGTCTATACCAACGAATCCTCTGGAAAGATCATCGACTGCAAGATACAAGGTGATATCCAAATGGAAAGCAATACGAACTCTCACCAGTATGTCTGCTATGGCATGTTCGAAAAGTTGACAACCTTCGAAGAAGACGAGCATCTCTATGTCACACAAAACGAAGAATTTGCTTGCTTGGCTGTAGTCAACAAAGGTACGATTGAAAACTGTGATGTGAAGTCAATTCTCAATCATACCGGATTATATGAAATCGGAACCGGATTTTCCATTGCCGCTTATGCCTACTATCGATTCACCATGTTTCAGGAGGTCGCATCACTTGTTTGTTACAACACCGGTGGTGTCATCAGCTCCACAAAAGGACAGAAATTCGAAAAGCCGACTGTTACCATCGTCTACCATGACACAAAGAGCGCCCATAACATGTTGTTTGAGTATTATCTATTCGATACCGTTTATCCTGGACTCATCACTCACAATAATGGATCAGCAAGTGTTATCGCTTATTGATTCAAACAGACGAGACTATTTAGAACCAAAAAACAATGCCTTATCACCCAAAAACAGGTGATAAGGCATTTTATTGGGAATGACTGATGCCTTCCATTCTATCTGAGAATCATTGGGTTTTTGTGTTCAATTTGTATAAGAATATTCTTCGCATAACTAGTAAAATAGTTATCTAGAGAATCATTTTATAATTTTTAACTTTGATGTGCTTTATAAGTTTGTTACAATGATATCGGTGATTGATATGAAATATCTAAGTGAATTTACAAAATTGAAAGTCTTTGATTATGCTGATGCTTCTAGAATAGTTGGCAATAAGTTTTCGGCTGAAAACATAATCCAAGATTATTTGAAGAAGGGATACATAAGAAGAATCAAAAGAGATCTATATTCTGCAGTGAGCCTAGAAACAAATGAATGTGTTGCGGATAAATATTTGATTGCTTCTCGTATAACACCAACTTCTTTTGTTTCTCATCATACTGCCTTTGAATTCTATAACTACTATAATCAAGTCTATGATTGTGTGAATGTATCTTCTCTTACTAAGTTCAATGATTTTGATTTTGATGGCAATGATTATTCCTTAATCAAGGTCAAGTCTGATTCCCTTGTTAAAAATATCAGAGGCATCAGAGTGACTTCAATCGAAAGAACGATTGTTGATTCAATCAAAGACTCTGGTAAACATTCGGATTTAGAAGAGACTCTGAATTGTATTTCTATGATTCCGTATATTTCCATTGATGACGTCTTGAAGTATCTAGAAGAAATCAATTCAAAAATGCTATTTAAGAAAGTTGGAAGCATACTTTCGTTGTTTAAAGATAAATTCAGTATATCTGATTCATTCTTTGAAACATGCCATCAGATATCGGATTCTGTGACAGGACATTTCGATAAGAACAAAAACTCACATATTTATAATGCAGAATGGAGACTCTATACAT
>CAVALL010000049.1:0-7640 GCA_963589675.1 Alistipes onderdonkii
TAACGCTTGTACTTCATAAGACGAATCCTCCATTGAGAAGGATTCTAGTCAGTTTTCAGGAAAAATCACTAAGGGAAATTGAGCGATGTCACCTTATTTTTAAATTATACATTTCTTTCTTTATTAATAAGATTGTAAGCATTAATCATCAGCATTCAAGCATACTAAAAGCCTCTCCAGCTTATAACCAGAGAGGCTAATTTCAACTAGATTATTTACAGTTCAGCAACCTGACCGTAGAACAAAGGCATATCACCTGCCATAGAGGCAAAATAGAATGTCTTATCAAATCTGAATTCAAAGTCTACTGTTTTCTCTTTGCCATCTGATGTTGGTGCACTATAGGTAAAGGAAGTACCATAGACGCCATTCTTGTCAAAACGGAATTGATTGATTTGTCTTTCGGCTGAGCCGTCTTCTACACCCTTTGTACTGTCAGTACGGAGTTCGAATTTTGGAATCTGTACATCAAGGAAACCGGAAGTCATCTCCTGATTGAAAATCCCATTCGGGTTGACTGTCTTTCCCTCTTTTGGCATTAAGACACGGAAAGTTGTCGCGGACAAAGCCAATTCAACCATAGTCATGTCTTCATTTTCAAAGTATTTTCCGTTTCTATAGTAAGAGACATATTTATATGATCCACTTCCATTGAATGATAGATTCTCTACTTCGCTGCATATCATAGGGAAGGAATCCATCAGATAGAAGTAGGAATAATAGTAGAGACCAGGATCAACAACTGTGTCTACTGTAACCTTGAAATAGTCTTTGATTTTCTGGTTCAGTTCATCTCTTGTTCCTTCGAAGGTCGCAACCATATCGCGGAATTTTCCGTTATCTTTCAATCCTTTAGTCGCAGCCGTAGCAAAGGTATCCTTTAAGACCAAGTCATTGGTCTCAACATTCATCATTGCATACAACTCGTTAAAGCCTGCATCATCTTTCTTGTACTGTTCAATAAGCCTTGATCCAATAGGAGAATATAAGCCATTCTCAACGCCAAAGTTATTTTCTAGACATTTATCCTTCAAAGTCTGTGAAAGTTCATTAGAGGCTGTCGGAATCGCAGACAATGTCTTTCTTGGCTCCTTAAATTCTTTGACTTCTGAACAAGAGATGAGAAGAGGTAAAAGCACTAAGCATGTTAATTGTTTTTTCATTTTCATTTCCTCGCTTTAGTCTGAATAACCACAACCGCAATAGGGTCTTCCATTTACAACATAATTTGTCGAATGCAATTCTGAGAACTCCGAGACATCTAGTCTTCCAGCCTCTGCAATATAGAATTCCTGATTGTTAATATTGACGCAAGAGTAATTTGAATAATTATATCCGAAATTACAGTTCAAGACACCAATATCATAATCATATGCAACTATTGAATGATAATATTTTGTCTTGTCATTTCTGCCATCAACAACATGTAATATAACAGGATATCCTTCCTCAAGCATATCATAAACATATTGTTTCATATTCAACTGCACGGAACTAGACTTAATGTTTGATCCATATTGTGAGCTTGTGATGTAGTTATATCTAATCTTGTTTTTACCATAATACTCATCTAATAGTTTTTGATAGGACCACATGCCAATAGAAGTGTCGAATTTCAGTGCAGAACTCGATTTGCCTAAAACTTTGAGATTATAGGTATACATGAGTTTATATTGGAAATCAGTTTTTGAATTCGTAATGATGAAGTATTTGATATAGGCATCGATTTCATCATCAGTCATTTCGCCATCATAAAGATCAACATTGTTTTTGACTTTTGTGACACCAGGTGAAACCGAGGCAACATCTGCAATCGAAGCACCGCTAGACTCTACATCATACTTTTCATCAATAATCGTGTCATTATAGTAAGAATCATAGTACGACAAGCAAGAGACCAAAGAAACAAAGCCACAACTTCCAAAATCGTTTTCAGGCATGTTCTTAAATAGATGTCGAAAATAGGTCTTCATGCTCAAATACTTATCTGATTCAATAGGGGTCAGTGTGGCAGCCTTGACGTTGCCAAGGCTGATTTCGGAATCAGCATTTTCGGGAGCGATGGCATTAACGGTAGGTGAAAATAAAGATGCAAAAACGAAGATGAATGAGACGTTTAGTAATCTAAATTTTGACATTCGCTATGCCCTCCTGCATATATTATAATTGAAAAAACAATAATTATTTTTATGATTTTAAGTTTCAATTAATATTTGTGGAGTTTTTCAACAAAATCAATGGATATTTCCAAGAATTTATTTGACAAAACGGCTTGTTTGTCAAAATTGTAAATTTCGCTTCCTCCAAAAACAAATAAGAACACTTGCAAAAACAACCAAATTACTCTGTTCTAAGAGCAACGACTGGGTCTTTCTTAGCTGCCGAGCGAGAAGGTATCAAGCCTGCAATCGTTGTAAGAAGTATAGACACTACGATAATGATGATTGCTGATATCGGAGATAACGATGCAATTGTTGTAATCATTGGATAGAGATGATGTATGACAGCATTTAAAACAACTTGGATGATGTAAGTTATCATAATTCCAAACACGCCTGACATAGCACCGATAATGAATGTCTCGGCATTGAATAGATGAGACACGTCTTTCTTTCTACCACCTAATGCACGAATGATACCAATCTCTTTGATACGTTCCATAACAGAGACATAGGTAATGATTCCAATCATGACCGTGGAAACAACTAAGGATAATGCAGTGAAGCACACCAAAGCAATCGTAACAATATCGATGATGTTATTCACCATAGATATGACGACTTGAAGATTATCCTGATATGTGATGGAATTTCGATCCTCTGAAGTGATTTCCTTTCCATTGACTACTAATGTCTCATCACTATTCCATTTATCTAGATAGTCTGTGACTAGATATTTGTTATCAAAGGATTTCGGATAGAAAGATATGCCAGACGGCAATTTGTTTCCACCGACTGCATTCAATGTCAGTGTTGTTGAAGTCATAGCGGAGGACCCGGTAAACATGCTCAAAAGACTAGCCATGGAATTGCTGTCTCCAAGATATCCGTAATTGTTTTCATATCTAGTTCCTTCGTATTCCAACGGGAATGTGTAATAGATTCCGTAATAGACTTTCTGAGTATATCCTAATATTGTTCTCTCATAGCATCCAGATGGATATCCAGTAGCTTTTTCATTCTCAGCTAGATAATCACGGATAAAGGTGGAAACTTTCGAATCGTAATTATCATTCAGATATTTCTCCGTGAACTTGGTCGTATAGAAGAAGCCTGTACTAAGGGAACTGTACTGTCTTCCTTCCTTTGGCTTGAGAACACCGACAACCTTCAATTTCAATCCAGTATTCCAGGATGTATCTTCTGTATAGGAGTATAAGAATGGTCTATTTTTCTTATCCGATGTACTATTGTTCTCCGTAATCACCGTATCATTTGGATAATAGGTGAATTCCTTATTCATCAATTTGGTGAGAGCAATCTTCTTTGATTCTTGGAATCGCTTGTCATCATACTTTTCATCATCCGAAAACTTATAGATGATATTCATGAAGTCATCCTGACTGTAATATCCTAAGAGTGTCAACAGGAAATCGGTGATGTTCTCATCTTTACTGAGAACAATCATGATTTCATCTTCTTCTGTTGCCACTTTCCCTTCTACAATATCATATTGATTAAGTAGGTAATCTGTATTCGACAAAGATTGAGAAAAACTGCTTCCCATGGAAGAGATAATACTGGAGTAGGATGAATAATCCGTCTTTCCTAATATGCTGGACGCAATAGACAAAATAGCAGAAAGAGAGAAATTCGTTCCACTGTCATATCCATTGATATCATCACTGGTATAGATATTGTTGCTTACATTGATGCCATATCGATAGGAGATATCTTCATAATAATCTCTTGGCATCTGTTTCACATAGTTAACATAATCTTCCGTGATATCATTGCTGATCATCATGCTTCCCATCTGTTTAGCGGAGTTGATCAAGGACTCTACCATGAAATCGACATTGACATAGCCGTCTTTGATTCCCTCTTTCACTGTAGATGACTGAGTGGAAAAGGATGCCCCACTCATCAGCTTGCTAAGATCATATCCTTCCTTATCAACAGTGACCGGATTTCCGGATAACATCTCATCCTGCATGGAATTGATGTAGCCTGTGACACCACCTGAGACAGACAAGACTGCGGATACACCGATGATACCGATGGATGCAGCAACGATGATCATGGCCGTTCTCTTTGCCTTCACCCACAGATTCTTAGCTGACAAGGTAAAAGCAGTCAGCCAACTCATCTTCGCCTTTTCCTTTGCTTGATAAGTAGGTTTATTCTCTCTTTCCTTTTCCTCTTCTTCCTCGGTATAAGGATTGGTATCGTTGACAACCTGACCATCCAAGAGAGAAATGATACGAGAAGAGTACTTCTCAGCCAATTCAGGATTATGGGTGACCATGATGACGAGACGTTCCTTGGATATCTCTTTGATGAGATCCATAATCTGTACGGAGGTCTTGCTATCCAAGGCACCTGTCGGTTCATCTGCTAGTAGGATTTCCGGCTCATTGACAAGAGCTCTTGCAATAGCGACTCTTTGACACTGTCCACCGGATAACTGATTCGGTTTCTTTTTATATAGATCCTTCAATCCAACACGGTCTAATGCGTTCTTGGCTCTTTCTTCTCTTTCCTCTTTGGATATTCCTCCGATTGTAAGAGCAAGTTCTACATTCTCAAGGATGTTTTCCTGAGGGATTAAATTATAACTTTGAAAGATAAATCCGATACGATGGTTTCGATACACATCCCAATCCCTGTCATTGAAATTCTTCGTGGATTTTCCGTCGATGATCAAATTTCCAGAAGTGTAGTGATCCAATCCTCCAAGGATATTGAGCAAGGTGGTCTTACCACATCCAGAAGGCCCTAATATCGAGACAAATTCATTCTTTCTAAAGCAGATAGAGATATCCTTCAGCGCTTTGACTTCCGCGCCTTTCATCTCATAATTTTTGATGATGTGTTCAAGTTTTAACATAATGGATACCTCCCAAAAATATATCTTCGATATTATAAACAAAATCATTGAATTCTCTTATCATTCTTCGGCATATTTTGCTATTTTTCTTTATCTGAAATCGCTTCTTTTCTTATGAGGCGGAAAAGTGTAAGATATTAGTATGAAAAAAGATTACTTAGCTATCGATTTAGGCACAGATAACACGACGATCTATTCTTCTCAGAGCAATCAAGTCATCTATTCAGAACCGACTTGCATCGCTTATGATGCTCTTTCCCATTCCGTGAAAGACATCGGATTTTTAGCAAGCAAGATCAAAGGAAAATCACCCTATAATTTTGAAGTCGTCAATCCCATTGTGAATGGCCTTGTCAATGATGATGAAGCCTGTTACCAGTTCTTAGCTGCAATCTTTTCTCAATTGAAGTTCGATAAAAGAAATAGAATCACATCCCTCATATTCACAACTCCCTCCTTCAGCGGAAAAGTGAATCGAAAAGTCCTTGTTGAATTAGGAAAAAAACTATACGCCAAAGAAATCTATATCGAACCTGAGGCTAAGATAGCCGCCTTAGGAACAGGTGAAAACGTCTATAGTCCGACATCCACTCTTGTCCTCGATATCGGCGCTGGTGTCAGCGATATTGCACTTATCAGCATGGGAGAAATCATCTCTTGCGATTCCACTTTGGTAGCAGGACACACATTCGATGAAGCGATTCGCCGTTACATGATTCAGAAGCAACATCTCAATATCGGACTCAAGACCGCTGAAAACATCAAGATGCGCATTGCCAATATCGCACCAGTCAGTGAAAACAGACTGATCGAAGTCAAAGGAAGAGATACCATTACCTCTCTACCCTCCTCCATCGTCGTCTCATCCGGCGAGCTGAAATCTGTACTGATTCCATTAGCGAACTATATCGCACTGAAAGTGACAGATATCATATCCACAGTACCACCGGAACTTGCTGCTGATTTGACAAAGAATGGTCTGATCTTAACAGGCGGTGGCTCATTACTTAACGGCATGAAGGATTATCTACAGGATACCTTATCCATTCCTGTGAGAGTTTCAGCAAAGCCGATGGAAACCATCATAGAAGGATTCAAAGTCTATATCGATCATCTTAGAAAAGCATGATGAATGAAAGGAGAAAAACTATGGTTACATTAATCGATTTGAAGAAAGCAAAGATGACAGCATTAAAGGAACACAATTCCAATGCACAAAGTGTCTTAGGTCTTGTCATATCCGCCTATCAGAAGATGCAGATTGATAAGCAGGGAAAAGGTCAGACAATGACTGATGCTGATATGGTATCTATCTTAAACAAGACGCTCAAAGAACTCACCGAAGAGAAAGAGATGTATGAAGCAAACGGAAGAACCGAACAGGCAGAAGCCGATGCCATTCAAATGGAGATCATCAAATCCTATCTTCCTAAGATGATGAGCGAGGATGAAATCAGAGCCGTCATCGATAAACTTGAAGATCACTCTATCAAATCCATCATGACTGAATTCAAAGCCAACTATGCCGGAAAAGCCGACATGGGCCTTGTCTCCCGCATCGCAAAAGAATACCAGAAATAAGCATACAGGAAGAGGATTATCCTCTTCCTGTATATTTTTTAATTTGACATTCATCCATTTTTTCTATATCATATTCCTTGCTGTTCTCACTGGGGGAATAGTTAAATGGTATAACAGCGGTCTCCAAAACCGTTATTGAGAGTTCGATTCTTTCTTCCCCCGCCATCTAGAACGAAATAGTTTGATACAGTGATGTGTCAAACTTTTTTATTTCTAAAAATCCGTATCTACACAAGCATTCAACAATTAGCATTTCCTAATCACTATTATTTTATCTAAACTTTCAATATATCCGACTATTACAAGCGAATTCTCTAGATTGTTCGAATCATAAAGCCATGAGGTTGTGAGCTTCTTTGTTTCATTCTTATATTCAAACCATACAGTATATTTACTTTGAAAACGCCAATGGTTGCTTTGATACTTGAACCTACTCTGAAACACATATACATCATCCATGTTCTTCTTTATCGAGTTCATTTCTCTTTTAGCCATAATTGTTATTATGATAAATGGCAAGTCCAATACCAAATAGAGCAATGACCCATAAAACAAAACAGCAAGTGCTTTTTCTAAAGAGTATTCTTTAAGAAAGAAGAACGCGACCAAAAATACCAAGAAAAAAATCATGAAAAATGAAATTGATACGCCTAAGGCCACTTTAAATGATTTATTGTCTTCTTTATATTGCAGCGTGTCTTTATAACTCAATTTCATATTATGCCAGGTGGATTAAAGATATATTACCTAAGACCACTCTCCCTTTATTTTTTTCGTAATTAACCTGATTAGTATTGACCCTTATTCTAATTCCATAAGTTTCTTGTGTGAATATAAAACCATATGAATCTAAAGTGTCTTTATCTTTTGACATTGTAGAAATATTAAACTGATAAAAGGTTTTATATATTCCATCCTTAGATTTAGTTTCTAGAACTATTGAAGAATTCGTGTTCAAATATTCTTCATCACTCCAAATTGCAATGCCAAAATTC
This sequence comes from Alistipes onderdonkii, assembly GCA_963589675.1. GTDB lineage: Bacteria > Bacillota_I > Bacilli_A > RFN20 > CAG-288 > Enterosoma. The sequence continues at coordinate 7,626 of CAVALL010000049.1, forward strand.
AATGCATTTATATCC
>CAVALL010000049.1:7650-8350 GCA_963589675.1 Alistipes onderdonkii
TCCTGCGCCTTTGCATTTAGCAGATAACGCCAAATATTGGTTGCTAATATATCCACATCTTATTCTCTGCGTTGTAAATGAAAATCCTGAATCGAGAGTTACATTTGTTCTATTTTCATTATCAACATATTCATTATGAAAGCCAAAATCAGCTCCTTCAATATTTTCACTCAGAGGAGTGAGGCCATTTGCCTTTCTAACTACTACAGAATATAAGCCGGACGCTTTCCATCCAAATCCTCTGACTCTCAAGTAAATTTTTCTTCCCTCAAACAAATCATACTTTATCGAAAAATTTCTTCCGTTATCAAAATCACCGTCATCATCTGAAGCCAAAACACCTTCATTAGATTTGCCCGGAACAATGCTAGGGAACAATTCACCATAAGTGTCAATGCTAGAATCAGTCTTAAATTCGTAAGTTGCTGTTTCTGAGGCAACAAAATGATACCAATGATATTCTCCTTCAAACAATTGATTCGGCACAGAGTGATTTAAAACAAGTTCAGTATCACCCCCTGTATTTGTGTCTTCAATAGTTTGTTGGTTTTTCAGTCTCGCATTTTGTATATCATCAATTGTTCTTAATGGATAAACTGTACCATTGAATCTTGCTTTTTTTGAAAATGAAGGAATTATATTACTGCCATATAGACACTCATCTTGAATAGATGGGGTAAAATCAATATCGTAGTTCATC
>CAVALL010000049.1:8360-13984 GCA_963589675.1 Alistipes onderdonkii
TTTCATATAGTGAATCTATTTTAATCACTTCCTGATCACTTGTAGAAGAATTGCATTCGAGTGCAATAGCCAAAGATTGCAGATAAGTCAAATATTCTTTTGCTCTAACTATTTTATTTTTAGGCATAATCGTTTCAAATATACAATCCAAAAGGGATGGACCAATTGAAGAAACCATATTTATACCAAACGACACAGTTTTACCTATAAGCTCTGTTGGAATGAAATTCATCACTATTCCAACGACAACAGATATACCATTAATCACTTCACTAGTTATATCTAAACCTGCTTTAAGTTTCTCATTCTCATTTATTTCGCTCTTTAGAACATCAATAGAGTCTTTTACAATTTCATAAAGTTGCTTTCTCAATTCAAAATCCCAAATATATAAAGAAGCATGAAGAACTTTTTCATCCCCTCTAATATATTGAAATATTGGATTTCCAAATTTATAAGCCGAATAGAATTGACTGGTTGTAAAATATCCAACTTCTGATTTTCCCGTATTTGTAAAAGCTTGGATTTTAAAAGGGTCATAATCAGATACCCATAAGGCAGCACCAACGCCTTTGTTATACCTTAGGTCCGATATAGTAACATTTTCTGATTTATAATTAACATCTAAAGACAAATGATAATTTTGTTGAGCATTAAAAGTATCAGCATATGAATACACTTTAATATAATAAACACCAGGAAAAATAAACTTGGTAATCTTTTCATCGCAATTAGTCACACGGCTAGATGTTGCTATTGAGGTAACAGCTTCTTCCTCCGCATACCTAGAATTGTTATGTTCAAAAAGTTCTAAATCGTAATCACATCCACTAGGTATATTTGTAAGTTCAATATTTAAATCAGCTTTCCCAAAAACGCGAAATTGATAATAATCAACATCAACTTCCTGTTTAATTAATCCCCATAACAATTCATTTCTATGTAATGTTGCATCGAGTGATATTGAATAACTTGTAGGAGCATACGTTCCATCGTATGTAGGGGAAATAAGGGTGGCCGCTGCAATAGAATCATTATTTTCGTATTTGTCTTTTGTCGCATCTACAGTTCTTGCTTGTACATGATTGACCCCAATTGAATCCTTTTGCAAATGGGATTCATCAAATTCATCAAAAGACAAATTATCATCGAGACTTTCATGACTATCTTCGTTGTAATTTACGACCTGATTTTGTCTATATTTAACAGGCTGTGCCTGCCGCTTAAAATCATTCATCGCAATGTTTTCTTCTTGTGGACGATTAATTAAACTTGTCACAGATAAACTCAAAGCAGAAATGATGCAGACAAATATCTTTTTCAGCATATAACACCTCCATTGCTATCTATGTACATTTTACAACTTTATTTCAAAAAAATAAAGGCACCAATTGTGTACTTTGGATTTTCTTTCCTAATATAGCAATACCAATTCTTTTCCATGCTTTTCGTAGTGATACACCATATTCTTAACTATTAATTATGAAAATTTAGAAATTTAAACGCATTCGCATTTTTCTCATAGCATGCAATGAATCCATGCCCTCATCAGTATTCAAAAAAACAACTAACAGAATAACCTTGTTTTAATTCATCCGCCATGATTTTTGAACATGTTTTCCAAAGCCTTGCCATTCCTATCAATCATACAAATCGCGTAGATTATTCCATTGTTAAGCTTTACACTTCTTTAACTATAACCTAACATCATTAAAGCTCAATCAAAAATGTTTGCAATATAAAATGCTTGAACTGACCGCGAATAATCATGATTATTTATGTTTCTGAATCAATTCAACAATCGGTCTATCCGCATTGGCAAAAACATAATCTTTTAGATTTTCTTTCTTTACCCATGCCGAGTCAGTATGTTCAGTCAATACCAATGGCCCTTTTATCAAAGAACACTTATACGCGTATAAAGTGATTGAGAAATCATTGTATGGTGCCAGATTATGATATTCGTAGGATGATTCTCCTATATATTCAATTGGTTGTATATCACCTTTCAATTCCTCTTTGATTTCCCTGACTATCGTTTCTTCATATGTTTCTTTCTCTTCTACTTTTCCGCCAGGGAATTCCCAGAATCCGCAAAGAGCACGATTGGGCCCTCTCTTGCAGATGAATACCTCATCATTTTCGTTAAAGATCAGAGCACATACCACTTCATAATGTTTCATATTCACTAGGCCTTCTTCTCTATTTCAAAATCCAAGAAGTAATCTTCATTCACTTCGTTGTCTAACACGATATCCATCAGCAGTGTTGATGATTTCTTACCTTTTTCCTCTGTAAAGGATTCACGGATGTTTTTGAATTTACCTGTTCCAAAATAGGTGAATGGAAGCGTAATACCATCTTCGCTTTCCATTTTTCTGACAAAGAGATGAACAGCCTTTGTATTCATAATCTTTTTGCCAACTGGACAATCAAATGTCGTATTGACCTCTGACTCCCATTCAAAAGTCTTAGAATCAATGAATTTGTCTTTATAATTGAGTCTGGTATCTTTGCCTAGATCCTTATTAAGGCCGACGTAGCAATATGTTTCACCAGTATCAATATCAAATTCCGTCCCTTTGATAGACATAAGTCCTTTACTCAGTTTTATCATCTGAATCTGTTCTTTATAGTAATTACCCATCAGCTTGAACTTTGTCGTATAGTCTCCAAACTCTTTTTTATATCTTTCTATTCCATAAGTGAGAAGATCATTCATATAACTGATAAACTCATCACTGATAGTATCTACGTTCAAGATTCCTTCTTTAACAATATTCTTCTTTTCAAGAACATATTTTAGAGCATGGTTTAGTGTTTCATTCGTAACCTTATTATCAAATCCGATTAAGGATGATAAAAAAAGTCTAGAGTCTAACATCTGCCTAATGATCAGATATTCATCTAATCTCACTAACGGCAATAATTCAGAGACATTATCAATGAGTTCAACCTGAGAATCAGTAAATAGTGGCAGTCCTTCTTCACCAATTTTCTTTAGGAAGGTGTAGTAACTCCTGTTCTTTCCGTTACTGATCTTCGACTTCATAAATCGAATCAGATTCGGAGCACAATCTGAATTAAGATAGTCCATATGCTTCGGATATGTCTTTGCATTCAAATAGGATTTGAAATTCTGATAATCTGATTTCAGAAATCTTGATTTATTGAAATTGGTGTTATCAAGATGAGCGATGACTTCTGCTTTGGATAAGTCATCAAAGAAGATTTCAACACCTTTTATCTGTAGTGATCTATAGTCCTCAGCTACCAAGGTTTTTAGATATCCCTTTTCAAGATATGTTGTGTTGCTAAGTGTTCCTAATGCCATAGCAATTTGAACCGAGCGTTCATAGTTGTTACCGATAAAGTCTAAGACAGTGACATATTCTTTTCCTTTATACTTTCTTAATCCTCTACCTAATTGCTGAATAAAGATTGTACTGGATTCCGTAGGCCGTAAAAACAGCACCATATTCACAGAGGGGATATCGACACCCTCGTTTAAAATATCAACAGTACAAATAATCTCAAGAGATTCATCCTCATTCTGTAAATCATGAAATGCCTTGATTCTTTCCCCTACTGTATTCTTTCCTGTCAAGGGAAGAGCATCATACCCTTCCTGGACAAATAGTTCAGCCATCAGTCTTGCATGATCGATTGATGTGCAGAAAGCGATACATTTCAGTTTCTCGCCTTCCTTCTTATGAAGTTCAATTTGTCTGCAGATGAATTCTATATTTGCGGTCTTTGATATCTCTCTTGCTACGATTCTTTTATCCTCTGATGAATAATCGGCAAAGGTATCACGTATCGCATAATAATGAAATGGAACAACCAAATCATTATTGATCGCATCTCTCAGTCTCAGTTCAAAAGGAACATTGTTTTCAAACAGTTCATAAACATCCTCGTTATCCATACGATCTGGTGTTGCTGTAAGGCCTAGGATAAAGCCTGGATGGAAATAATCCATGATAGATCGATAACTGCTACTTGTCGCATGATGACATTCATCCATACAGATGTAATCGAATTCCATCGGATCAAATGAATCCAAATGCTTTGACATCATCACATTGGTCGAAAATACAAAATCAGCATCCTTATCTTTCTGATTACCGGTATAGAGACCATATGTTCTAGTGTTTCCGAAAACCTTTTCAAATGTCTTCTTAGCATCGAGAAGGATGGTTTCCTTATGGACTATATATAAGAGTTTCTTCGATTCATAGTTTCTAGCATCGAATGCAGCAAGATATGTTTTTCCGGATCCTGTTGCAGCGATGACTAAACATCTCTTTACACCTAAATCTCGATTTCTTCTCAGTTCTTTTAATGCCTTTTGTTGCATTGCATTTGGCTTATCCATTTCTAATTCCGGATCAAAATAATCCATATCCCATTTTTCAATGGCATACTCTAAAACCTGCGAATATTTCTTCTTGATATCCTCAGTGAGAAATAGTGTTCTTTTCCATAATGATTCAAATTCCGTATATGCGCTATTCATAGATGGAAACATTTCCTTTGAATAGAGGGATACATCCCATTCTATGTTTTTCAATAAGGCAAAGAATGTGATATTCGATGATCCTACTATGAATTCATAGGAATCATCATATTCAAAGAGATATCCTTTACTATGAAAACCATCACTTCCAAAACAATTGTAATCGATATGTGCACTGAAATTAGGATAAATCCTCATCAGACGTATGAATTCATCTAAACTTGCAATATCTGTAAAGTTCTGATAGGTAGAGGTTATCAGTCTTCCTTTTACACCTCTTTGAAGAGCTTCCTCTATCTCTCTTATCAATAAATCCAATCCAGCCTTTTTAATAAAACTCACCGAAAAAGAAAAAGACTTGCATCGATTCAATGAGTCCTTAATCTTCTCTAAAAAGGAAACCTTCGAGTAATTAGTTAAGAATAAGTCGTCCATATTCATTCCCCCTAAACAGTATAACAATTGTGACTTATAAATAACAGATCTCAGATTCTGCAGGGTAGGAATAAGACGATTTCCTTGTTAAAGATATCAGGAACAAACAAAAATAAAGCAAATGCAAAAGCGACCTTAGAACAGGCCGCCATTTGCATTTAAACCATCAAAACAGATATCTATTTTAGTTCATTGGAATAGTAATCAAAATCATCAACGATAAGGTTCTTTAGTTCCTCCAAGCGTCCCCCTGGTTGATCATCCGGCGGAAAATCGTCCCAAAGCAAAATGCCATTTTCATCATAGGACCAGACCGGAAAGCAACGATAATCAAGCATCAGTTTCAACATTTTCATACTATTAATTCGCTTCATCCGAGAAATCGTAGAAATCATCAACAATTATATAATCTTTCGAGTATCTCTCTTTTATAAGGGCCCTGAATTCATCCAAATGAGCTATGAATTTCCTCGCATCTTCTTTTGAATCAAAGCCTTTGGGAGAAAACTCACGCTCATTGTTGATGAAAGTCGAGTCATATTCCTTGGCAATCAGGACTTTCAACTCATCTAAATATTTTCCTGGTTGATCATCCTCAGGAAAATCGTTCCAATCCAAATCCCCATCTTCATCATAGGACCAAACAGGATAGCAGCCATATTCAAGAAGT
>CAVALL010000050.1:0-13546 GCA_963589675.1 Alistipes onderdonkii
CATGAGAAACCATTTAACGTACCAAGCGATTTGAAATTGGTCATTCCAAAACCTTGCAACATTCCTTCCCTTTCTTGACACGATGAATTTCAGATTTATACTGAGTTTCAAGACAGGAGGTTTTATAATTATGCGGCTTTTAAGAAAATTTCAAACAATTGTATCAACTCTACTATTATTCTTTTTCGCTATCATCAGCCGAGCACAGCCCGTCTTACTTAATCAGTCCAATTCCAACACAAAGGGAATGCTTGTTTATGATGAATTCACTGTATCCGATGAAACAGATTATTTCTATAATTACGAGTATGATGGATATCTTGATGGAGTCTATTATGACTGTGACCTTTATCATAATACTGGAACAGAGATTGATTTTGAAGGAAAAACATACCCTGAATATGGATCGTTATCATTCAACATAAGATTCTTATTCGATAGTTTTTCTTTTGAAACCAGGTTTGATTATTGTGGTCAGCATTATAGTGAAGATATTAGTTGCTACGCCTCTTCCACAGGTTCTATCAACGCGGAATTACAATATTGTGACACATCAAATTATGATGAATTGAAGACTTATTATATAGACGATTACAAAGATCCGGTAAAATTGGAGAATTTAGTCTTACAGATTGAAGAAACGGATGAAAATGATGACATAGAGCTTTCTTTATTTTATGAAATCTGCATCGCCATCGGAGCAATTGTTGCTTTAGTAGCCGCTTATGTGATTGTCGCCGAAATCGCGGAAGAAGACAAAGCGGAAAGTAATTATATAGAAAACAAAAAGCGAGACGCATCTGGCTTTGGCGTTGGTTTCGAGTGTTTAATATATAACCAAGAAGAGGGGAATTATATAGACCATTCTCCGGCCGAGTATAAGTTCGGTTTCACTACATTCGCTGAAGTTGGGTGTGAGGTTGCAAGTGTATACAATCTAATGATTAAACTAGATAGACCTGAGTGGCTATCCGATACAATATACAAATTCGAAAAATGGGGGCTTGAATATTCCGTTGGATGGGGATACTTAGGATCAAATCCAAAACAAATAGATCACTATCTATATCACGCAGGTTTAAACTATACCAAAATTGATTGTGAAAACCATTGGATAACCAACACAGGAAAAGCTTTCAATACTTTTAAGCAACAAGCAATAAGTCAAAAGGGAGCACATCTGATAATCTCCGCCTGGAATGTGCCTTTATCAAAAGGTATACACACGTACTACGTCGAGAAGACAAATATCACTGATGATCCTTTTATCACATACAACTGGGATTCAGACTATTTCTATCCTTTATCAATTGAAAAATTAGACGATCTTGTCCAGAAAGGTCAGAAATTTATAGTGGGGTACATGATTTATGAATAGGAAAATGATTTTTTTGATTTTGTTCTCTTCTCTGTCTTTCATTTTTCCCTTAACGTCTTGTCTTAATCTTCTCTATACATATCCAATATTAAGGCCTGATCAATACAGAAATGAAATTATGTTCGTCAACACCATCGGAAGAGAAAAAAGTGCAACCCTGTTGATAAACGAGACAATGTATTTTTTTAATATAAGAAATGTACCGCAGGCAATGGATACGATAAAATACACTTTAGTCTCCGAAGACACTGAAGGAATATTCCCAAAGAACATAGACCATTGGTATGCAAATTGGTCATTGCAAAAAGACAGTGAGACCGGTGTCCAACAACTTGTAGTCACTGTACAAGATGATTTCATCGAATATTATGTCGGATACAAACTTATATTGAATCGCGTTTCCGAATAGATTGGAGGATAAACTATGGCAAAACGAATCACAGGATTCCTATCTCCTCTCTTAATGCTTTTAACGTTAACATCCTGTACCAATCAGATCAGATTCCTATCCTATTATGGTCATTACAAAAACGATTTCATCGATTATGAAAACAAGCAGTTTGAAAAGTGTGGTGGAACGATAACGTTGAATGACACTACCTATACATTTGAAATGAAAGGACATAATAACTACTACTTTTATTTCTGCCTTCTGCAAAGAGAAGACCAATTCTGTTTAGATGAAACCAACCTTATATGGAAATTCAACGCCTATGAAAAAGGAGATAATATCGAATTAGACATCATCAAAGATTTCATCTCTGACTATACAGGAAAGAAAGTGATTCTCAATTGTATTGAGAGTTATCGTATAACATCTTAAGAGCTTATTCTTTTTATACTAACCTTTTGACTGATAATGTATAATCATATCGAAAAGAGGAGATAACCATGTACCTTGCTGATGAGAAACGATATTCTGAAATGAAGTACACGAACTGTGGAAGAAGTGGATTGATGCTTCCTAAGATTGCATTAGGATTCTGGCACAACTTCGGTGAACTCAATGACTATAAGACTATGAAGGATCTTGTCTTCACCGCCTTCGATAACGGAATCACATACTTCGATTTAGCGAATAACTACGGACCCAAAAACGGAGCAGCCGAAGAAAGTCTTGGAAGAATCCTAAACCAGGAGATGAAATCGTATCGAGATGAAATCGTCATCGCAACCAAAGCCGGTTATCCGATGTGGGACGGCCCATACGGAGATGGAGGAAGCCGAAAATATCTAATGGCATCCCTTGATCAGTCCCTTAATCGTTTAGGTGTTTCCTATGTCGACATCTTCTATCATCATAGAATGACAAAAGAGACTCCATTAGAAGAGACAATGCTCGCATTAGCTGATATCGTAAGACAAGGAAAAGCACTCTATATCGGTTTATCCAAGTATGATCAACCGACACTTCGTGAAGCCACAAAGATTCTCAACGACCTTCATGTTCCATTCATCGTGAATCAAAACCGTTACAACATATTAGACAGAACCTATATCGATAATGGTGTCATCGACACTGCATTGGAACTCGGTCAAGGAAACGTTGTCTTCTCACCTTTAGCACAAGGATTATTGACTGACAGATACTTAGACGGCATTCCGGAAGATTCTAGAATCAAGCACGATCCTAGATATCTCAAAGAGTCTGCCCTCACTCCAGAACTTCTTTCTAAACTCAATAGTCTTAACCTAATCGCAAAAGAAAGAAATGAAAAACTTGCCGATATGGCATTAGAGTGGATTTTAAAGGACAACAAAGTCACTTCCTGCATCATCGGCGCAAGCAAGAAAGAACAGATTCTGATCAACTGCAAAGCAGTCAATGGTCCTGAATTCACAGAGGACCAATTGAAGAGAATCGATGAAATCGTACTAGGCAAATAACAAGTTGCTAATTTGAAAACACAAATAAAAGAGCGGCATTGCCGCTCTTTTGATTTATGCTTGTTTTTCTGCTTTCTTCATCTGCTTCTTGTTATCAATAGCAGCAGCGATGAAGCCTTTAAAGAGTGGATGTGGTCTATCCGGTCTTGATTTGAATTCCGGATGAGCCTGTGTTGCGACAAAGAATGGATGATCCTTCAATTCAACCATCTCAACAATATGATTGTCCGGTGAGAATCCAACCGGGACAAGTCCATTGGAACGGAAGACTTCACGATAATCATTGTTGACTTCATAACGATGTCTATGACGTTCGGCAATATCTTTTGTACCATACAAGGCAAACGGTTTTGAAGTAGGATCCAAGACACAAGGATAAGATCCTAATCTCATTGTACCGCCGAGATTGACAACACCATTCTGTTCCGGCATCAATGCGATGACAGGATGCAATGTAGAAGGATTGAACTCTGTGGAATCAGCATCAGAATATCCTAAGACATCTCTTGCGAATTCAATCATGGCAGTCTGCATACCAAGGCAGATTCCAAGATAGGGGACCTTATGAACTCTAGCGTATTCAATTGCATTGAGCATGCCCTGAATACCGCGTGAACCGAATCCACCAGGAACAATAATGCCGTTCATATCCTTTAACAATTCATCTGCATTTTCTTTTGTGATTGTTTCAGAATCAATGAAATGAATCTCAACTTTCTTGTTATAGTGCCAACCGGCTGCTTTCAAAGCTTCATTGACAGAGATATAGGCATCATGAAGGACAACATATTTTCCGACCAATCCGATTTTGATCTTATCTTTACTGTTCTTGACCTTGCTGACAAGATTCTCCCAGACTGTAAGATCCGGTTCAGGTGAGGGGATGTGAAGAGTTTCACAGACTGCCTGAGCAAACTTCTCCTTCTCTAGCATCAAAGGAAGTTCATAGACAGACTCACAGTCATAGTTCGGAAGAACATGATTCGGAGCGACATTGCAGAACAAGGAGATCTTATCGATGACATTCTTAGGAATCTCAAGTTCGCTTCTACAGACAACAATATCCGGCTGTAAACCCATAGACTGCATTGTCTTGACAGCCATCTGAGTCGGTTTTGTCTTCAACTCCTCACTAGCTCTAAGATAAGGAATCAAAGAGACAATGACAATACAGACATTCTCAGCACCGACCTCATGACGAAACTGACGGATAGCCTCAAAGAATGGCTGAGACTCAATATCACCGATGGTTCCACCGATCTCAACAATCGTAATACCAGTCTCATCATTACGGAAATTACGATGGAATCTGGATTTTATCTCATTCGTGACATGGGGAATGACCTGGACTGTTCCTCCGCCATAGTCACCATGTCTTTCCTTGGCAAGGACAGTTTCATAAACCTTTCCAGTCGTAACATTGGAACCACGATCAAGATTTTCATCAATGAATCTTTCATAATGTCCTAAATCCAAATCGGTTTCCGTGCCATCTTCGGTGACGAAAACTTCACCGTGCTGAATCGGAGACATCGTACCAGGATCAACATTGAGATAGGGGTCAAACTTCTGCATCGTGATCTTATAGCCACGAGCTTTCAATAGACGTCCTAAAGAAGCAGCGGTGATACCCTTTCCAAGTCCAGATATAACGCCGCCCGTCACAAAGATGTACTTTTCCATACTTTTTACCTCATTCTTTGATTTTTATGTCTTTGACGAAGTATTCAATTATTGCTTTTCTTGTAACAATACCCATAAACACACCAGAATCATCCAATACCGGAACAAAGTTCTGCAGTAAGGCAAGTTGAAGAAGATCTTCCATCTTCGCATCAAATCGAATAGCTTGAACATTTCTTGCTATGGGAACATCCGTAATCGGTATGCTCTCTGCACTCTTGTAATTCATTTCTGTGTATTTCTTAAGATACCAGAATAAATCACCGACAGAGATTGTATTGACATACTTACCCTCTTTGTTCAGAATCGGAATAGCCGAGTATCCACGATTCTGTAATTTCTCAGCTACTTGACGCAAAGTAAAATCATCTTCTACATATGCCACCTGGCTCTTAGGTATCAAGAAAAACAAAATGTTCATACGAATTTTATTATACCGCTAAAGAGAGTAACAAGAAACAACAATTTGAATTTCTGATAGACACATATGGCTGCTTCTAACTTGATTATCTTGACCTCCAAACGAAGAATAATGAGATATGGTTATAAGCCACCAATCGTTCAAAAGAGGGGTTTTCATCACTTTTTTCAAAAAAGTCATCAAAGCGTTCAATTTTATCTGGACATTTATCTGGACATTTATCTGGACATTTATCTGGACATTTATCTGGACATTCGCTATAATATCAGTACAAAAAGAGGAGAAAGTATGATCATCGGTTCGGAAAGTGAAGTATTAGAATTCAAATTAACAACTGGCGAAAAGAAAGAAGCGACTGAAGCAATCGTTGCCATTTTAAACAAACATTGCAAAGGGACACTGTATTTTGGCGTTGATGATAGTGGTTATGTCACTGGTCAACAAATCACCGATAATACAAAGAAGGATGTCTCAAGAGTCATCAACGATTTGATTGAACCAAAAATCACGCCAACAATAGAAGAACTGACCGTTGATAACAAACAAATCCTCAAAGTATCATTCTCAGGGCGCAATAGGCCCTACTCCTCCGGTGGAAAATATCTTATAAGAATCGGAACCGAAAATAGAAAGATGACAAATGAGGATCTCAAACGATTGATAAAGCATGAAGACTATTCTTCAAAATGGGAAGAGGAGATGACAAATCATACAATTGATGATATTGATGATACGACCCTATTGGATTTCTATAAGTCTGCTTGCAATTGTGGAAGACTGAATCTTAGTCAATACGACAAGGAACGAATTTTAACCAGTTTAGATTTAATGAAAGATGGATTTGTAAATAATGGATGCTATGCGCTATTTGGCACAAACGCAAAAATCGGTTTGAAATTAGCAACATATGCTACAGAAAACAAGGTTGTATTCACTGATTTAAAGCTACTAAACGGCAACATCTATAACCTTATCACACAAGCGTTACAATATGTATTGAATCACATCAATTGGAAGCCCATTATAACTGAAAGAAAAAGAGAAGAATTGCCAGAAATCCCCGAAAAAGCACTTCGTGAAATTATAGTTAACGCGTTTGCTCATTCTGATTATGAGATGTCTCCAGAAATAGAAATAGGAATCCATCCAGGGAAAATAGAAGTCTATAATCCAGGGCCATTTCCTGAAGATCTGACGCCTTATGATTTCATCAAGAAAAACATGCCCTCGTATAAAAGAAACAAACTCATTCTTGACATTTTATTTAGAAGCAAAGACGTTGAAAAATCAGGCACTGGATTTCAAAGAGTCGATGAATTGTGCAAGGCATGGAATATTACATGGGATTTTAGAAAAGAGGCATATGGTTTTTTCTTTGAATTCAATAGGCCTGATTTTACACCAATCAATAAGAAATACAATGAATTAAGTCAAAACGAACAAACATTATTAAAATTACTAAAAGATGAACCTCACATTTCAAAACTTGATATGTCTAGAAAGTTAGGAAAATCAGAAAAAACAGTTCAGCGAACATTGCTATCACTATCCACCAAAGGATACATAAAGAGAGTAGGCTCAAATAAAGATGGATATTGGTGTTTGATGACCTCTGATTCAAATGAGGAATAATCGAAAACTTCCTTTTGCATAAGGATTAGAAAAGCATGTTCGCTGAAATTCCTTTTTAGGTATTTCGTTTATTTTATCTCAAATCACATCAAAATATAAGACTATACTTTAATAGGGCGTATCTTTATAATTTTCGCTTGGGAAATTATTGATATGGAACAATTGAAATATGATGTAGTTGTTGTCGGTGCAGGACCCGCTGGTATTTTCACTGCACTGAAATTAAACGACAAAATGCCAAATCTAAAAGTGCTTATTGTCGACATGGGAAGAGATATCGCGTCTAGAGTCTGTCCCGCAAGAAAAACCGGTGTCTGCGCACACTGCAAGCCTTGTGCTATTGTTTCAGGCTGGTCAGGAGCTGGTGCATTCTCAGATGGAAAACTTTCCTTATCTGATGATGTCGGTGGTCATCTCAACGAATATGTCGGTCATGAAAAGGCGATGGCATTGATTCAAGAAGCGGATGAATACTATCTTCGCTTCGGTGCTGACGAAGTCATCGAAGGCATGGATGATAAGAAGATTGATGAGATTGCATATAATGCATCCCGTTACAACATCAAACTAATCCGTTGTCCGATCCGTCATTTAGGTACAGAGAGAGCCTACAACGTACTCTCTGGAATGTACGATGAACTCATGAAGAACAAGAATATCACTTTCCTACCTCTTACCGAGGCAAAAGATATCCTTGTAGAAAACAATCAGGTAAAAGGCGTCACTCTAAAGCCGTTCAACAAAGAAGAATTCACCGCTCTATCCAATCATATCGTCGTTGCTCCTGGAAGAGGAGGAGCCGAATGGTTAGACCAGACAGTCAAAAAGCTCAATATCCCGACTAGCAACAACGAAGTCGATATCGGTGTCAGAGTTGAAGTTCCAAACTCCGTCATGGACTGTGTCACCAAAGTCCTTTACGAAGCAAAGATGGTTTATTACGGAGACACATACGAGAACAAGGTCAGAACCTTCTGTATGAATCCAGGCGGTGTTGTCTCAGAAGAACATTATGAGAACGGACTTGCTGTTGTCAACGGACATAGCTATGGTGATAAGAGCAAGTGGACAAACAACACCAACTTCGCCATCCTTGTCTCCACAAGATTCACAGAACCTTTCAATCAACCGATTGAATATGGTCAGTATGTCGCCAAATTAGCGAATATGCTTACTGGCGGTCCGATCATGGTGCAAAGACTAGGTGATCTCTTAAAAGGTAGAAGAACAACAAAAGAGAGATTAGCAAAATCCACTACTGTCCCGACATTGAAGACGGCAGTTCCCGGTGATTTATCCTTCGTTCTCCCTCCTCGCCATTTGACTACCATCATCGAATCGTTGAAAGCATTCGATCATCTCTGCCCTGGCTTATACAGCAAGAACACATTGCTCTATGGCGTCGAAGTGAAGTTCTATTCCACAAAAGTCAAGGTCAACAATGAGCTGATGACAAACATCGATGGTCTATACACCATTGGCGATGGTGCTGGTGTCACAAGAGGTTTGATGCAGGCATCTGCAACAGGTATCTATGTTGCTGATACCATTATGAAGAAAATCTAAAGACTCTATGGCTGTCAGTTGAATGGCAGCCATTTTCTGTAGAAATCACAATCACAGCAATTTATAATGAAGACTATGAATCAAGATAGATATTTCAAAAAGATAGATGATAAAGTATGCATCCCTGAAAACGCAACGTTTGTCATCACTGGCGCAACAGGAAGTATTGGAAAAAGCATATCTTCCTTCTTTTCCTATCGTAAAGTGAATTTGATTCTAGTCGGAAGAAACAAAAAGAAACTTGATGAACTTCAAAGTGAGCTCTCCAATCGATTATCAACTATCGAAACATACGAATTAGACCTTTCGAATATGGAAAAAGTGAAAGAATTCATCCTATATCTTAAAGATAGGAAAGTAGATATATTCTATAACAATGCCGGAGTTTTCAACCAACCTATTAGAATCGAAGATGATTTAGATATATCATTCAAAATCGATTATCTTGTTCCTATGCTGTTTATAAAAGAACTCTCAAAGTATAATAAAGAAATGGTTTTCATTAATACTGCAAGTATCTCTTATCATTATCATAGCTTTGATAAAGACATACAAGGACTGAGAATCAAAAGTGGAACGAAAAGATACGGATTTTTAAAAAGACTTCTCATGATGGAAACAATATATCTGCAAAGCAAAGGAATCCACTGTTATCTTGCCCATCCAGGAATCAGTTATACAGGTTTATTTTCCAAAGAGAACAAAGCATATCCAAGATTTGTTCTTACTCTACTTCGTCTTCCTATGAAAATGATATTTATATCTCCTGACAAGGCATCTCTTTCTTTGATCTTAGCTTCTTCTGATTTTCCAGAAGATATCCATTACTACATAGGACCAAAAGGGCTATTTCACAGTTGGGGATACCCGTCTTTCCAAAGATTGGATGATTCTCTATTCATAAAAGAAAACCTAGAGTATCTAGACAAAGCAACGAACGAATACTTGTGTAAGTACTCTATTTCCTGATTTTCATTCAAAAGCGTAGGAAACGCACTCTTCCTTCCTTGTCTTTTCAATAGTCACAACATTATAATAAAATGCATTTGTTAAAGGAGGCTTTCATATGGCTGATAACAAAAAGAAAAATTTCTACATTACGACTCCGATTTATTACGCATCCGGAAACATTCACATCGGTCACACTTATTGCTGTGTCTGCGCCGATACCATTGCAAGATATAAAAGACTTGCCGGATACAATGTCCGTTTCATGACTGGTTCTGATGAACACGGTCAGAAGATTCAGGAGAAAGCGGAAGCTGCTGGATTAGATCCACAGACCTATGTCGACAACATTGCAAACTCATTCAAAGACGTCTGGAAAGCATTAGACATCTCTTATGATTACTATGTCAGAACTACCGATGATTACCATGTCGCCCTCGTTCAGAAAGTGTTCACTGAGCTTTTAGAGAAAGGCGATATCTATTTAGGAAAGTATCAGGGATGGTACTGCACACCAGATGAAACATTCTGGAGTGATAGCCAAGTCATCACAGATGAAAATGGAAATCATTTCTGCCCTGACTGCCATAGACCTGTCCATCTCGATTCAGAAGAAGCCTACTTCCTCAACGTCAAGAAATTCGTTCCCTGGCTTTTGGAATTCTATAGTGAACATCCTGACTTCTTCTCCAAGGATAAGATGAACGAAATGATCAACACCTTCATCAAACCTGGACTTGAAGATCTCTGCATCACAAGAACCTCATTCACATGGGGCATTCCGATCCACGAGAATCCAAAGCATGTCATCTATGTCTGGATTGATGCCTTACTCAATTACATCTCTGCCTTAGGATATAAGACCAGTGATGAAAGTCTCTTCAATACCTTCTGGGGCGATGATGCGGAAATTGTCCATCTTGTCGGTAGAGACATCACAAGATTCCATACAATCTATTGGCCGATTCTTTTAAAGGCACTTGGAATCCGTGAACCAGACAAGGTCATCGTCCACGGACTACTATTAACAAAGAGCGGTGTCAAGCTTTCCAAATCTTTAGGCAATGCTATCTCACCCTATCCGTTGATTGAAAGATATGGTGTTGATTCCTTACGTTATTACATCGTCCGTGAAATTCAGTTCGGAACAGATGGCAACTTCACACCGATGCAGTTTGTCGATAGACTCAATTCCGACTTAGCCAATTCCTATGGCAACCTCGTTAACCGTACTCTCTCCATGATCAACAAATACTTTGAAGGGGTCATACCGGAATATAAAGAGCCGACAAGTGACTTCACAAAGAAACTCTATTCCGATATTGAGGAAAAACTAATTCAGTACAACGCCTACATGGAAGAATTGAAGATCACGGAAGGTGCTGAAAAGGCAATCGAGCTTGTCAACCTTGGAAACAAGTACTTCGATGATGTTGCTCCTTGGACTCAGGCAAAGAACGGAAACATTGATCTTTTGAAAGAATGCTTATATGCAGCGAGTGAAATCATCCGCATCGGATCTATCATCCTCTCACCTATCATGCCGAACAAGACAAAGGATGCTCTTGACCAGGAAAATGTTCCAGAAGAGCTTAGAACACTTGCATCTACCCATACAATCGGAAAGTTATCCAATATCCATATCAACACACTCTCTGCCCTCTTCCCTAGATTAAAGAAGGATGACGAAGTCAATTATCTCACAGAATTGATTGACGGTCCTGCAAAGTAAATGATAAAAAGCTGTTAGAAGCGACTCTGATTGATAGGAGTTGTTCTAACAGCTTTTACTTTGTTCGTCTGAATTCAAAAGCTATATATACCTGTTATTTTATCAACTCCAATTTCTACTAAATTTAGTATTTTTTGGAGTTGTATTTCATATTATCCGATGCATCGAATCGGAAATGCATACGTTTGAGACGAGATACGATAAGGTTCATCTACAAGACACAATATACATTGTCCTGCGATGTTGTATTTTGAATTCTGCAACTGCCTAAAGCCTTTTATATGGTTCAGTCCAAAATTCGTTCCTGATTTTGCTTCAATCAAATGAAGATTTCCATCCTTAAGAATCACGAAATCAATTTCATTTTGATTATTGTCTCGGTAATAGAACATTTGAATATCTTCAGCATGATTGATATACGATTTTCTTATCTCGTTAAAGATATATGTTTCTACGATACTGCCTTTGAATGTTGACATCTTGAATGTCTTAGGAGTATCAATTCCAATGAGATAACAAGCTAACCCCGTATCATTGAAATATATCTTCTTTGATTTTACGATTCTCTTATTCATGGAATCTTCATAATACGGGTTCAATAAAGTCACTAAATTACTTGCGAGCAATATGCTCATCCAGGAATCTACCGTCTTATTATCAATTCCTATTGTGTTTGCAATATGATTGGCGTTATATTCCTCGCCCGTTAATGAAGCGATAACCTTTATGAAATTCTCAAACTTATTAAAATCCTTAATGTTGATCAATTCAACAACATCCTTTTCAATATATGTTTTCACATAGTTCGAATAGAAATTCTTGATGGGTTTATCAGGTGTTTCCCATCTAGCAGGATAAAAACCTCGAATAATAGATTCATAAAGTTTCTCTTCTGTGAATTTCCTTGTATTCGCTTTTTCAAATAAACTATCGTTATTAATCTCAAAGCACTCCTCTTTCCAACCTTGCAATTCACACTGACTAAGAGGTTCCATCTCAATAATTCCAACTCGCCCAGAAAGAGATTCGCTTACCCCTTTCATCAAATGAAATTTCTGACTCCCTGTCAAAATATACATTCCATTTGCATAAACACTGCCTTTTTCTCTACGAACTTTATTCACCATGCATTCTATTTCAATGAAAAGCTCCTTTACTCTTTGAATCTCGTCAAGAATAACAGGATATCCTAATTCTTCAATGAATCGTTTGGGATTGTCTTTCGCCTTTGCTAAAATCTCCGTATCATCAAAAGTAACATATCGAAAACCACGCTTTTCAAAATAAGACACAAGAGTCGTTTTTCCAACCTGCCTTGCACCAGTTATCAACGTTACCGGATACTCTTCAACAGATGTAATCACAGAATTTAAAATTGTTCTATCATAAATCATTTTCAATTCACCTATTGAACATAGTATATAAAATATCAACTCCAATTTCTACTAAATTTAGTATTTTTTGGAGTTGACTATCGTATACACTTTATCTTTATTATAATTTGCACGACCAGAGACACTTATCATCTCTGATAAAGAGCCATTAAAAAACTTAGGCTTTTCACCTAAGTTTTTTATTCTACTCTATTTAAAGTAAGGATTTGTATCCTTTTCAATTTCTAGTCTTGAAATTGGTCCATGACCAGGATAGATGACAAGAGTATCTCTTAGTTCTTTGATCTTGTTTAGAGATTCTTTTGTCTTCTCCGGTTCGCTTGTCGGAAGATCAGTTCGTCCGATTGAGCCTTTGAATAAGGTATCACCTGTAAACAGAGCATTATCATCATCAAAGAGATAACAGACGCTGCCTCTTGTATGGAACGGTGTAGCAATGACTTTGATATGGAAACCTTTTAACTTGATTTCATCTCCATCATTTACAGGGATAGTTGTTATGTTCATCTGAACTTTCTCATTCGCCATAAAAGAAGAGTTTAACGCTGGGCTCTGAAGCAGAGGTTCATCCTCGCTAGACAAATAGACAGGGATATCTCCTTTGCTCTTAAAGTGTTTCAAAAATTTAGGAACACCACGAATATGATCGAAATGAGCGTGTGTCAAAAGAAGGGCATCGACTTTCTCATAGTGGGCATCAATATATTCATATACTTTCTCATCTGTGGAACCCATATCAATGACAATACAGTCTCCATTGATTTTTCCAATGACATATGTGTTAGCAGAAAATTCCTTGCTATCGTTTTCATAATTGAATATCTTTACCATCGTCTTGACCTCCCGACAAAATTATATAACAAAGGCAATGAGATTGAACTCTCAAATGATAAAAACGATAACAT
>CAVALL010000051.1:0-3452 GCA_963589675.1 Alistipes onderdonkii
AGGAACGGAAAATGCCATGTCTCGCCGCTCTTATGCGGCAAAACATGGCATATAGCGATCGAAAACCGGCAAAAACTCTAATTCTATATAGTCCTATTGGTTGGGAAAGTATTAATTAACTGATTGATCATGAGATTATCTTTATGATTAATACCTGACTTTTAGTCTTCTACACCGCTTGTTTTCTGAATCCACATATCAAATTCTGCATTCTAGATTTTATTCTTATATAGCCTTATACTAGGCTATATGGAAGGGAGCGATAGATATGCTTTTGATTGTTGAAAAAGAAGGACTGATAGAAGAATTGGTAGATGCTGGATATTACGCATTAGACACAGATAATGATTTGATTCCGCTTATGAATGGTGGTAAAAAAGTAGCTACTCTTTTATGGCGTATCGATCCTGATCTTGCAATTTTCATTGCTGATAATGAAGAGATTTTGAAATTGAAAAGTGTCTTGGAATCAAAAGGAATGACTCCTTATGTAAGAGATGAGAATGAAGTCACTGATGAAGATAGCAAGGAAGATAAAGATGATGAGTCCACCGATGGTGAACAATCCTATTATGAGGATGAAGAAACGGGTGAAAGAACCTATATGCCTTGGAAAAGACCAAAATTTCCTCCTCTAGAGTTTACTGATCCTGATATTGATGAAACTGATGATAGTGATACTGATGATATTGAAGATCCTTTCACAGATGGTCAAGCATACTTTAAAGATGATGTGACAGGCAAAAAGACCTATATGCCTTGGAAGAGACCAAAGTTTCCGCCAATCGTTTTTTTCGATCCAGACGATGACGAAGGTTCAGATGATACAAAGGAAGAAAAATAATCTTTAGTAATCATAGTCGTTTCCGTATTCAGTATCTTCTTCCGCGTTTGTCAAATCGATGTTCTTATACCCGAAACGGCTTCCTCCCCATAATGAGAGGATGGAATCAAACTGTGTCTTTTCAATGCTGTAATAGTTTTCATCATTTCCGGATAACAGGGAATGGATATCTTTCTCTTCCATCTCTTCCCAGTCTGTTGTTCTTTTACGGTAGAACCATTTATTATTGTATTGGATGATCAATTTATCAGGAGAGGAGAAGTCTCCGTTTTTGCCTAAGTATATGTAATACATTTGAAATCCTCTGAAACAGAAAAAGCGACGCGATTATTGTATCACGCCGCTATATTTTTGTTGTTAGAAGCTAGTCAATCCGCTATCAGCAGTTACGATAGCTCCATTGACGATGGAGGAATCATCACAAGCTAAGAAGAGAGCGACTTCAGCAATCTGCAAAGGTGTTGCCATCGGAGTATTGAACTGGGTGGATAGCATGACGGAAGCAAGACCTTTCTGAGATGCATTCTTGAATAGTTCGGGGCTTGCCATCTCAGTTGCAATTCCGCCAGGACAGATAGCGTTGCAGCGAAGTACATCACGATAATTGAATGCGGTGTTCTTGACTAATCCCATGACGGCATGCTTTGCCATAGTATAGGCACATCCGCTCTTTCCGCCGGTGATACCGGCAATGGATGCGATAGTGACAATGCTTCCCTTCACACCGCTCTTGATGAATTCCTGAGCGGCTTTCTTTGTAGCATAAGCAGGTCCATAGACATCAACAGCCATCAATCTCTTCATGAGTTCAGAGTCGAGTTCATCGACTGGAGCGAAGTTATCCATCATGCCGGCATTGTTGATAAGGATGTCGAAATGACCGAACTTTTCAATGGCGTAATCGATCATAGCTACATTGGTTTCTTCAGATGAGATATCTCCTTTGAAAGGAAGAATCTTTCCTTTGTAGCCTTTGTCTTCTGCTTCTTTTGCCAATTCGATGAGTCTCTCTTCTCTTCTAGCGACGGCGACGACATTGCATCCTTCTTTTGCAAAGAGGAGGGCGGTATCTCTTCCAACACCGGAAGAAGCACCAGTTACGACTGCGACTTTGTTTTCAAGTTTCATGTTGAAAAGCTCCTTTCTTATCATTATATCAATATGAAAGGGCTTTAAACAATGGAAACAAATGAAAATCAATCTAATTTTGAAGTATCGATAAAGGTGTCTAAGATTCCTCTATAGTAGGTGACACCTTCCATTTCATTCTCTTTTACGCACTCATTGTATTTCTCTAATGCGGTAGAGATGACATTATCGGATACAAGGATATCAATCTTCTTTTTCTCTAATTGTGTCAGGATCTTTTTATGAGTCTTTGCCCATTTTTCTTTTCCGACATGAGTGATCTCTTTGTATGTCTTTCCTTTGGTGTATAAGGTCTTTAGATTGGTAGCAGTCTTATCATCATGCTCATAGTCACGATAATAGTCAGAAAGATATTTCAGATAGCGGATATAGTCTTCATTCCTGTAAAGGTAATCCTTTGCACGTTCAATATAGGAAAGATAAGAGTATGAGTTCATTCTCTGTCTTTCTATGTCAGCTAAAAGGAAACAGACCTCAACAGATACTGGATCTATTTCTAGGCCGTGACGGATGCTTTCGATTGCAGCCTTGTCATCCTTTAAGAAGAAGAGGGCTTGTCCTTTTAGGATCGATAATGAGACAGGATCCGCATGAGGGATGAACTGCTCTTCGGGATAGTATTTCGTCGCTAAATCATACTCCATCGTGGAGAAGTAGAATCTGATCGGCAAAGATGGACAATTCTGAAGTTTCAATTCCAAGGCTACGATTTTATTCAATAGTTCTTCTGTTGGAGTGCAGAGATTGTGTGCTTGCTGATATTCTCCATTATCTAAATGCTTTTTGATCTGAAGCAGTGTGTTTTCATAAGTTGAAAGGAATGGTTTCAAAGTGGAGTCAGAATCATCATTGGAAAATGAGAGCAATTGAGCAATCATCTCATTGATTATGTCTACTATCTCTTTCTTATAGGGACGATCATTGTATTCAGACAGTGATGCTTTCAGAGTATCGATATCTTTATCTTTGTCACCGGTAAGTTTGTCTTTTAGGTTCTTTAAATCTTGTTTGAGTGTCATAGTATAAGTATAAAATTTTTCACTTTGAATTGGTAGTTAAAGGATTCTAAGCGATAAATGAGGAAGAAAAATCTCCCGGCAATGTACCGGGAGATATGTTTCAAATCGATTGAATCAGAGGATTATTCCTGACCCTGGTTGATGACACCGTAGGTGAGGAAGGAAAGGACTCTGTCGAAAGTGAGGTTGTCTTTTCCGACAAAGATGATTCTGTCTCCAGAGTGGAGAACGAAATCCGGACCGACAGACTGCTTGGCGATGTTGTCGCTGCCGATGACGGCAACGATGGTGGCTTCTGTGTAGTTCCAGAAGTAGACTTCGCCGACTGTCTTTCCGTTGATCCAAGAGTTCTGAGGAACTTCGACCTGGGAGAACTTGACAGCTTCCGTTGTCTGATAGGTGAAGGAATCCTTCATATCATCAATGGCAGTGTTGATCTT
>CAVALL010000051.1:3462-13527 GCA_963589675.1 Alistipes onderdonkii
GATGAGAAGCTTCTCGAGGGTAGCATACTTGTCTTTGATCTGAGTTTCAGCTTTCCACTTGTTTGCGAATTCCTGAGCGTGTAAGACGGAATCGACATAGACGCCGACACCTCTCTTAGAAGAGACGACCTTCTCCTTTTCAAGGATGTTGAGTGCTTTTCTGACAGTTTCCGGGGAAACGCCATAGGCGGCTCCTAAGATGGAACGGCCCTTCAATAATGTTCCTTCAGGATATTCACCGGTAAGGATTTTACCGCAGACATCCTGAGCGATTTTGATGTAACGTGGTGTAGATCTTTCTTTAGCCATATTTTTTTCCTCCAAAATGGTACTACAAGTATACTAAAAAAAATGGAAAAAGACAACTTATAACTACAAAAACTATGATTAGCGATTTCAAATTTTCAACAAGTTGTTTATGTTTCTATCTCTTTTATTATTTTCTTATTTGATGATTTTATTTGAAATATGTGGATGATTTAGGGATGTTTTCGGAAAAATCATATGCGGACTGCAATTGAAAAATCCATATTAGGTGTTTTTCAACAGTGAATAAGCATTGATGGATTTTTATTGTAAAATCATTCTATTTAAGAGATAATAATAACTCGTAAAGACTTTTGTCTTTATATATTTATAATAAGGAAAAAGAAAAATGTTCACACTCAAAAACATATTCAAATCTTTGTACAGCAACCAAGCAGCCTTAGACAACCGCAAAATGAAGTGGTACGTCACTCTGGCTATGTTTGTTCTTGCTATTTTCCTTCCTTGGATTCCGACCCTTTCTACAGGATATCGTACCAATGGAGGAGCCGTCTTCTCTAATAAGAGCAATTATGAAGTCTCTACTGCTTTGAAGCATGTCATCTCAGAAGAGGATTACTTCAAGAGCATCAATATCGTTGAGAATGATGGTGTTCGCACTCTTGATCTCTCTGGACTGAATGATGAAAGTTATTATGGTGAAAAGAGTACAGATGAAAAATACAACTGGACCAATGAATTGAATGGAACTAGCGATAAAGCATTATTCCGTTCTACCTATGCTGATAGAAAAGATGATGGTGCTAGCCCCTATGTCAAGACTGCTACCGATATGGAGAAGATCTACTACTTCGATTCTATCGGTGCTGATATCAATGTCACCAACACAACAAAGAACAGTGATGGCACTGAGACAAAGACCAATACAACCGAAAGAAGAGTCTATCTTGAACTCTATATGATTCCGGAACTTTCCAGAAACGATAATAATTTCTCCGCTTATCTTTCTAACTTCACTTCTACTGTTATCTTGAACAAAGATGCCAATGGTGTGAATCATAATGTTCCGCATTCCTATATGATTCTTCTCAAGGATTATATGTTAGTCGCCTTCTATCCTTTCACTGCTACAACATCCACGACAAGCGCATCCGGTTCCTACACTGGTAAATTGGATTTAGGTCTTGCCAAGATGGATTTAAATGGTTCTACTTCTCTCTATGATTTCATCCTCAATAAGGGTGCTTATAACATCCAGGATGGATTCACGAACAACTTCGTCTCCTTAGCAAATGAGTCTGCAAGAGACTATACAATCCATTCCGTTTGGATGAATGTTCTCACTCTTACCGTTGCCGGCGCAGCCTCTATCCTTGTCTCCTCTGTCCTTCTCATCATCTTCTTCAAGAGAAAGTCCTCTATCTATCGCGAAAGCAATTACTTCCACGCTATCAACACCGCCGTGAACATGTCTATCACTCCTGCACTCCTTAGCATGATCTTCGGATTCTTCGCTTCCAACTATTCTATGATGATCATCATCGGTGCTAACCTCATCCGCGCTGTCTTCATCATGAATCGTATCTGTCCTCCTACGACAGCCGATACATCCAAGCCAGTCTATCAGGCACGTTCTTAATTCAAATCAAAAAGGCAAGTCACTATATTATGGCTTGCCTTTTAATGTTGTTTACTCTTTCACTTCTTCGAATTCGACAAGTATAGTGTCAAATTCATTGAGCCAACGGATGAAGTTCATACCGACATTGGCGTAATAGTTTCCGCTTCTGACCTTGTTGTCATAGGAGTTTCTGTATTTCTTATCCGGATCAAGTCCAGGAAGCTTTACAAAGCGGTAATAGTTTCCTTCTTTTAGAATATTTGCAAATAAGAGAAGAGCTTTATCTTTGTTCTTGCTTACGGAGAATTCACAGAAGTAGTTGCTGTCAAACGGAGAAGAGAGTCGATACATATCTCCTTCCAATATGACTTCTTGATGGATGCGATGATAACGGGAGGCATTTTCTTTCAGTTCTTCTTTTTCGGAATCAGTCAACTTTGTAGGATTGAACTCATATCCATATGTTCCGAAGAATGCGATATTGCTCTTGGAATGATAGGAAGTGACAGGACATTTGGATACATGGCTTGAGATAGTAGAGAGAGGATATCCGTATCCGGTTCCATACTGGATATAGAGTCTTTGAACGGGATCTGTTTCATCTGAGCACCAGATCTGTGGAAAATAGCGTAAGACACCAAGGTCGAACTTGCCACCGCCAGAGGCACAACCTTCAAAGAAGATGGAAGGATGGGATTCGACGATTTCACGATACATTCGGTATGTGCCTAAAGTCATGAGATAGTCGACACTCTCTTGTCTATCTCTATTTAGATACTGGGAGAAGTTATCGGAGACTTCTCTATTGTTGTCCCATTTTACATAGTCGATATCATAAGTGTCTAGGATAGAGTTGACCTGTTTTACGACATCCGTGACAGCATTGTCATTTGCGGTATCGAGTACAAACTGATGTCTTCCTAAACACATCTCAGACATTCTATGACCTAAGACATATTCAGGATGTGCTTTGTAAAGGTCGGAATCCGCATTGATCATTTCAGGCTCAAACCAAAGACCGAATTTCATTCCGATATTGTGGCAGTGGTCAATGACCTTCTTCAAATCAATCTTCTTTGTATTGACATACCAGTCTCCAAGACTTGAGGTATCGTCATTGCGATGACCGAACCATCCATCATCGAGAACAAAGAGTTCAGCACCGATCTCTTTGGCAGAGTTCATGTAATCGATGATGCTGTCTGTAGTGAAGTCCATGAAACATCCTTCCCAGGAATTGAAGATGATCGGTCTATACTTTCCGAAACTTCTTTCTGGAACAATATGATTGCGGATGAAGTCATGGAAAGACTGAGAAAGGTGATTTAGACCATTGCTGGAATAACTGAATATAGCCTGTGGAAGTTCAATGATTTCATTTGGTTTTAAGAGATAGGAGAAGTTCGTATCCTCAATTCCGTAGTTGACTCTAATATCCTGATATCTTCCTTTTGTCACTTCAAAGCGGAAGTTTCCGCTCCAAAGGAGATTGAAGCCATAGCATTCTCCGTAATTCTCATTTGCATTAGGTGTAGCTAAGATACAGAACGGATTCTCGACATGAGAACTTCTTCCGTATCTTGAAGAGATGACAGTTGTTCCATGCGGTACTTTTGTTCTCTCAACAAATCTCTCTAGTGCCCAGTCTCCGTGGAAGTTGAATAGATCCAGTTCAGTGTTGGATAAATCCAATGTAAGAGACATGATACGATTTAAATCGATTGAATCATCTGAATCATTGAAGAGTTCCGTGCTTCTTGTGATGACAGGTGAATCCTCATGGACTGTAAATGTTAGAAGCATCTTTGCATGAGAGAGAATGTCTCTCAGTGTGAATTCGATGGATTCACAGTCTTTGCTATGGATATAGGGTAAAACATCTGATTTTGGTGCACCCTGGTAAATACGATAAGATTCATAACGGAAGTCTGTATAGAAGGAACCGTCCTTCTGATGTATGCAGATGGTGGAACCTTTCTTGTCGTTATTGCCATCCGAGGCAACTTCAACGTGGGAAGCCATGGAATTGTAGTTGTCTTCGTAAATATGCTCCTTTTCCTCATTGGCATTGTAATAGGTGTTAGACCAATCTCTGGCGACATAGGTAAGATCATTAACTTCAAAATCATTCAACGGATTTCCGTAATAGAGATGTCGAAGGATGTTTTGTTTGTCTGCATAGAGAATATAGGAAAAGTATTTGTTGTCTAATCGGAATATTCTATCTTCAGTTTTAATGGACATAATTTCTCCTTGTGATTACCAATTAATTATACCATACAAGCGAAAAATGACTTTTGTTTTAAAACAAGAACACACCTTTAAAATTATCGATATTGGAGAGTCGTTTATTCGGATGTGATATTGTTGAGAATCCAAAGAGGGTATTGCCCCTCGTATGTGTTACCTGTTGCATTGATTCTACGAATGATTTCACTGATGATTTTTCCTATTTGTTTTTTTGAGAACTCTGAGACGTTCAGTCTTTCGACATGATCGTCTTTCAATATAAGAACAATATATTTCTGTTTTCCGGGATAGAAGCTGTCTTTTGGGAAACTTTGTAGTCTGCTATCCTTTTCGTTTTTGATTAGACGGATATCTTTGATATCTGAAAAGTGGGCCTCAGTTTTATATTGCAATCGCATTCTTTCTATCTTTAGGTCATCATTCATCCATATCTTTTTGTCATCCATATGTATGATGAGGCTTGATTCACTAATCATAATAAAAACAAAAAATATTGTTATAGCGAGAAATATAACAAAGAGCGTTATTCCAAAGATTATATTGGAAACATTTAGATTGTCAGATTCTAATATAAATATTTTTACAAAAGAAAAAAAAAAAAAAAAAGAGAGATGCAAGTGCAAGACCAAAAACTAAAAGCAGTCCAAGAAGAAATGATATACTATTTTGCAAATACGTTTTCTTTTTCATAATTGTATGTTCTCCTTTTAGATGCTAAGGCAAAAATAACTAGATGATATTTCGTAAATAAATTTCAGATTGACATAAATAGATTGCTTTAGCAGATGTGAATTATTCTGATTTGACATGATTGATGATCCAAATTGGATCATTTCCTTCATAAATAATTCCATTGGCGTTGATTCGTATAATTATCTCACTGATGATTTCTAATAGGTGTTCTCTTGTATAGTTGGTGACATTCATTCTAACTTTGCGACCACTTTTTCTTGTGAATACAAGATAATATTTCAAGGAAGGGTTATTTGTTGCGCCACGATAGCCATGGCTACCTTGGTATTTTCTTCCTCTACTGTTTTTACGTGTTTCAATGATGCTTATATTTTTAATATCGGTAAAACGAATCACAGCCTTGTATTGGCTGCGGTCATAATTAAAAAATGGTTCACCCATCATCATGACTTTTTCATCATCAATGGTAATGATAAAACTTTCATAACGGAAAAAGCTGTATATTTCAACTAAACCCACAAATATGCATAAGATATTCCTACGTGATTTTGTAGATGGTGAATTTATTGTGCTTATGATAGAAAAAGTAATGAATGCTATTCCTGAGACAAGAAGAAAAAAGCAGAAAAACTGATAAAGAATATCATCTTGAAAATACCTTTTCTTTTTCATGAAACAAGTTCCTCTTCTTCCTCTTCCTTATCATTAGGTATGCTAAAGAAAGCATCAGAAAGTATTCCATATGTCGAAGAAAACAGATTATAAACAAATATCTTTCCCATAGTTTTCATTGACATATTTTTTATTACGTTGTTCGTGTATTTTTTTGCAATTGAATTAGTAATTGCCATAAAACTGTTTCTACCGGCATTTAAACCGTATATTTTGAATTCTGGCAATAGAGATAGACAATATGACAGCGATCCACTTAATGAAGAATAGATGATAATATCAGCTCCGGTGTATTGTTTTCCTTCGAAAATATCTTGCAATAACATAGACATTGCCGTAGAAACAAAACTTGATGCGAATGCTATGACTTTAGGATTGTAGGAACATGATGCGAGAAATCCACCGACTGCACCGCCGATGATGGAACCGGCAAATTGGCACCAAGACCATGACCATTTCCTGGTCACAGCATAGGATATGAGCGACGAGGCAGTGTAGCTGAGTGCTCCTATGGCAGCTCCGATCAGAACGAATGCCCAAAACACTGAAAAATTTCCGTATGGGTCATAGTAGTTGACGGGGTCATAGCCACAGTAGCAATACGGATCAGCTCCAGAAACAGAGAGCTTGTCGATGTTCTCTTTGTCATCAGGGGTAAGGAATGTCATGGAGATGGGATCGTAGTATCTTGAATGCAGGTAATAGAAGCCTGTTTCCTCGTCATAATAGTATCCTCTGTATCTGAGAGGATTGACGTTCAGGATGTGCTCGGCATTCTTGATGTTGCTGTTTGGTACTGTTGAGAGAAGTCTTCCCTTCTCGTCGTAGATGTATGTTCCAACGAGGTGTCCTTGGCTGTCGATGATACCGATGATGTTTCCAAATGAGTCCTTCAGATACAGGTAGTACGTATCAGTTCCTTTTTCCTCAAGAGTGAATCCGGTGTAGGAGTTTGTGTCTTGGAAATAACGGATGCGTACATCATCTCCTCGGTCTTCCCCTAGGAGCGTCTTTCCATCATAATAGAAGGTTGTCTTTGTCCCGTTCACACTCTTTTCAATACGTGTCCCGTCGTATGTGTATAGATAATTGGTTTCGTTTTGTCCTTCCTTGACGCTGCTCAGCCTATGTCCGTACTGGTAGCTGAGTTCCTTGTCACCATGTTTCGTCATATTCCCAGCAATGTCATAGCTGATTAGGATTTTCTTTTCTCCTAAGTAGTCTATTACTGAACTTATGAATCCGTTGTTGTCGCGGTATATTTTAAGATATCCTTCGATTTCATCAAGCCTTGAGCCTTTGTAGCGGTAAAGGTGCTGGTAAGCGTCATTGCCTGTTCTTGCCGCAACGGTAAGTCTTCCACAGGAGTCATATTGGAAACTATGCGTTTCGTTTATGTATCCGGTGAATTGGGCCTTCGTTACACGGAAGGAATCGTTTGCGTATTCCAGTTCCTCTGTAAAGATGCCGCAGATTAGCTTTTGAAGGAGAGAGGAGTCGTTCTTGTATTGGTAAGAGCAGTTTATTGGTCCACTTTCCTTCTTGGATGGTCTTGCCAGAGGGTCGAGATAGGTGTCGTTACCAAGAACTCTTAACTTGTGTGAACTGTTGTCATAGACGATTCGGATAAGTGCGTTCTTTTTGCTTATTGCTCTTCTGTATGGCAGGGTGCCTGGTCCGACTAAGAATTCTATTTCGTATTTGCCATGGATTTCTTCTTTGGTCAGATAGACCTTGCCGCCTTTGTTTGTTGAGGTCTTTCGGATGCTTTTGTCGCCTCTGTATTCAATGTCGGTTGTCATGTCGGCGAAGTCATCTTTAATAGAGATAGGCAAAGAAGTGTCAGAATCCCTGACAATTGTTGCTTTGTCTGTTCCTTTGCCAATTACGGATATGAGATTCCCGTCACTGTCATAGTTCTCCGTGATTTCTGAGCCGTTCGGATAGGTCTTCTTCCTTGTCTCTTTACTAATCTCAGTATGCTCTATGCTGCTTTTGTTTATATAGTAGTCTTCGGAATCCTGTCGTAAGTTAGGGACAAATCCAAGTGCCATCGAATTGTCACTGATTGACAGCAAATGGCTTCCGAAATAGCCGAAACGGTTTCCGCTTCCATCGGCAAAGTAGACTCCGCTTGTCCTTCCGAATCCGTCATAGAAGATGTTCTTTGTTACACCGCCATCTGTGATGGAGGACAACGATCCTGTGCTGTAGGTGTAATGGCATGTGGATGTGTCGGTCTTTGCATATATCAGGTTTCCGTCGATGTCATACCTGTTTTCAGAAATGATCTTGTCATCACTGGAATATTGCCTCAAGGGCAGCCCGTCTGCCGTGTACTGATTTCTATGTGAAAGTCCGTAGGAGTCAATTGTCACCTCATTTGAAATGCCACGTATTCTTATTTCGTGCTCGATGGTGTTCCCGCTGGCATCGAGTATCTTCTTCTCATCCGTTATCTGACGGTTTCCGCTTCTCTTGAGTTTCCTTGAGCGCATGAATCCCTTCTGCGTGTCATATTTTTCAAGTGTCAGTTCCTGTGTCTCTAGGAAATCGGTGAAAAGCACTTCTTTGTCGCTCAGGGTGAATGAGACGTCGTCCATCTGGATGATGTCATGTCCGTTGTTCATCCACAGGAAATAAGTGATGCAGTCTGAGAATACGAAATGCTTCAGACTGGTCAAAAGATCAGTTTTGGAGACGACACCACGAACCCTTTCGTTGTTCTTTGTCAGAGCATTGAATTCATTGAACTCGGTTCCGTCAATAATCAGTCTTTCTGTGCCAGAGTTCATGATGATGGGCTCACAGATGTCGGCCTTGAACGCAATTCCTAGGTCGTTGGTGACACTTATCTTCAGTTCGGATGGTGTCTTGCTGTCCTTGAATCCGAGCCTGACCTTTTGCCAGACTCCGACAGCGTAGGGGTTCAGGGCGGCTGAAACGAATCCAGAGGCGGATAGAATCACTCCCGGATGGGATTCCTTCAGCCTGACGTAGACGGAAAGCGAACAGCCTTTGTCAATGATCAGAGTCGATAAAGGCGAAGCCTTGTCTGAGCCTTGAGGTATGCATTGAGTTATTCTGACGGGAAAACCTCTATCACATGTCCTGAAAGGAAGATTGTCTATGCCGGTCTCGGTGTTGGTCAGTACGAGAAGGTTTCCCTTTGGCCTGTCTAATGAAAACAGCTTTCCTTCCTCGTCTTTTTCGAAGGTTGAAACAATGTAGCCTTTTTGGTCCAACATGTATAAAGACTGCTGTCCATCCTGATCTTTGATGGTGACTGCATTGTCATCAGCGGTCATTTCCAAAAAGGACTTCTCTGCAAACGAAAGACCAGTGGCAATGTTAGAGAAAGACAGCTTCGAAGCTTTGTCTCCACTGTATGATATCTGGAATGCGGAATGATTGTAGAGGTCATCGAACTCGATTGCGGGAGGCTCTTCACGGAAGACTTGTTCTTTGTACTTTATATTGAGGAGAGGCTCAGTCTTTGAATTGTCCTCGGCTGATATTCTATCGAGAGACAACAGTTGCCATTTTACTACGACATTAAGGACGTGTTTCGTTGAATAGCTCAGCTTGGTTATCGAAACCACTTTATCACCATAATAGGCTTTGACGTATGACAAGGCACCATCGTATTCGAAGACGAACTTTCTTTTCTTTCCCGTCGCATCGGTCACTGATGTAAGTCTTCCCTTGTCATCGTAGACATAGGAAAGCTCAAAGCCGCTAGGGGAACATTTCCTGCTCAGTCGCATTTTGTCATCGAAGTGAAACACTGTTCCGAATCCGTTGTCGATCGTGATTTCGCTGTGGTCGTTTAAAATCATGCCAAGCCCGTCGTTGTCATGATAGTAGGTGTCTCCCTGATCGATGAAGCTGGTGAAAAGATGGGGCGTTCCCTCCTCATCGACGAAGATATATCCGTTATTGGACTGTATTATCTTTGCATGGCAGGACAGCATGGAGCAATTTGGCATGCCACCGAACTTGTCGCTGGTTATGGAAGGCAGGTTTGAGTCGTATATGAGCTCACATGAAAAAGGGTGTCCGCCTCCGAACGAGCAGATTGGATAGGAATAGTGGATGGAACCATCAAGGAGTGACCATTCCGGATTGCTTCCGATATAAGAACGATGTGCGTTTATGCGCTCAGCTGAAACCTCGCTTTTAGCCATGGGGGCATAGGTCCTTTCGTTTTTCATGCATATATCATATCACAATACGCCAAGGAATTTAAGGTTGACTTAAGGTAAGAATGCAATTTAATAGTCGTTTATCCTTTTTGTATTTGGCATGAATGCAACAAAAAGGCATGCTTCCATTTGGCAACTTGTCAATGATTCATTTGGCAATTTGGCAGTGTTTTATTTGGCAAGTTGACGAATATAGTTTCTTAATACAACATTAAAATTGTGTTGACATCATATTTTTATGAGATGGTAACTCTGAAAGAGGTTGAATTTATGATTACTATCCAATTTTAATTTTGCGCATTGATTGCTTAAAAGCAAAAAATAGGCGATTGTTTGATAAGAAAACAATCATTTTTA
>CAVALL010000052.1:0-13144 GCA_963589675.1 Alistipes onderdonkii
AACGCGGAAGGCCAAGAAAAGGCTCTATATAGTCCTATTGGCTGGGAAAGTATTAATAAACATTGTCTTATAAGTCATAGAAAATGTTTATTTATATCATTGGTTAGTTCGTTTACTTACATACTCTTTTATAAAACTATATAAATTAATCTAGTACAAAAGAAGTCCTTGACGATGAATCTATACTCATCATCAAGGACTTTTCAATTTCTA
This sequence comes from Alistipes onderdonkii, assembly GCA_963589675.1. Classification (GTDB taxonomy): domain Bacteria; phylum Bacillota_I; class Bacilli_A; order RFN20; family CAG-288; genus Enterosoma. Next base: position 214 of record CAVALL010000052.1, read on the forward strand.
AAATCAATTTATCTTCTACAAACTATTAAATCACTCGAGTTCAATCGTTGACGGCGGCTTGGAGGTGAAGTCATAGACGACACGATTAACGCCTTTTACCTCATTGACGATACGATCAACAACTGTAGTAAGGATATCATACGGAATCGGATATGCTTTCGCAGTCATGAAGTCATCGGTCTGAACAGCTCTTAAGACAATTGCATAATCATAGGTTCTTCCATCTCCCATGACTCCGACGCTTCTCATATTGCTTAACGCTGCAAAATACTGACTGATTTCTTTATCGATTCCAGCCTTATGAAGTTCATCACGGAAGATATAATCCGCTTCCTGAACGATTCTGACTTTTTCTGGAGTTACTTCTCCAATGATTCTGACACCTAATCCAGGGCCAGGGAAAGGCTGACGGGATACGATGGATTCCGGAAGTCCTAATAGTCTTCCGACTTCACGGACTTCATCTTTGAATAGATCCTTCAAAGGTTCAACAAGACCTTTGAAAGACATGTTCTTCGGTAATCCACCGACATTGTGATGAGATTTGATTTTAGCGGAGATTCCAAGTCCGGATTCGATTCTATCCGGATAGATGGTGCCTTGTGCTAGGTATTCACATTCTGATAATTTCTTCGTTTCTTTTTCAAAGACTTCTAGGAAGGTTGCACCGATGATCTTTCTCTTCTGTTCCGGGTCACTTACACCTTTCAGCTTTTCGAAGAACAGAGGTCCTGCATTGACACGGATAAAGTTCACATCGAACTTACCATCTTTGCCAAAGACTCTTTCAACCTCATCTCCTTCGTCTTTTCTCATCAGTCCATGATCGACAAAGACACAATAAAGGTTCTTGCCTATGGCTTTGGACAATAAGGCGGCAACAACAGCAGAATCAACACCACCAGAGAGGCCTAATAAGACCTTCTTGTCACCGACTTGTTCCTGCACTCTCTTAATCTCTTCCTGAATGAAGGATTCACTCTTCCATTCACCTTTCAAGCCACAGACTTTATAGACAAAGTTCTCTAACATGGTCTGCCCCTGAAGTGAGTGTCTCACTTCCGGATGGAACTGAGTGGCATAAATCTTTCTTTCCTTGCATTCGAAAGCAGCAGTAGGGCAGTTATCCGTATTTGCAGTGAGTACAAAGTCAGACGGAATCTTAGATATGTAGTCTGTATGAGACATGAAGACTTCCGTAGTCTTATCCACATTCTCCAATAAGAGAGAATCATCTCTTAACACATGAACACTTGTCTTTCCATATTCGGAAATAGGAGCATGCTTCACTTCTCCGCCTAAAAGATAAGCGATAAGCTGAGCACCATAGCAGATACCTAATATCGGCTTGTTCAAATCGAAGATTTCTTTTCCGATATGCGGTGATTTCTCATCATAAACAGAATTCGGACCACCCGTAAAGATGATACCTTTGATAGATGGATCCTTGAGTTTCTCGATATCAGTAGTATAAGGCCAAACTTCAGAATAGACATGACACTGACGAACACGACGAGCGATCAATTGGTTATATTGACCACCGAAATCAATGACAACAATTTTATCTTTGACCATATGGTTCTCCCTATTAACTCATATATTATAAAGAGAATAAAACAGTTATGAAAGAAAACATTTTGTTAGATTATTTTTTAAGGTAAAATATAGGTATGAACATCACTGAATTGAAAGATAAGATCCTAAGCATCTCCGACGAAAAGCAAGTCACCTTCTCCATTGGTGATGAGATCCTTTCCAATCACTTTGAAAGTGATAAGGAAAATAAGATGACAACTGAGGATTATTCGACAACCTTGGCAATGACCATCTATTCCTGGATTGCAAATAGCATCATCTTCAAAGCACAAGGAAAAGAACCCTCTCAGAAAGGATATCAGTACTTCAAATCAGCCTGGGATACTATCATAAAGAATCAGAAAGAAGAGTTATCACTTCAGAGCAAGACCGAAGAAGAGAATGCTCTTCTCTTACTAGATCAGTTCCTATCCAATTCAAGACAAATACTATTATCTGAAATGATTGCAAAGTTCGCACCTCTTGCTGTCTTATCCCTGATATCTAGAAAAGAGAACGAAAGTTTAGAGATCATCAAAACCTTCACAAAGGAAAAAGAGATCATATTCAATCAGGTCGTCTTATTCTCTCGTTCCTTATTCCATTCATTTTTAAACAAGACTGGAATTGAAAGCAACAAGATAAGACCAGATTATTTTTCACTCGATAATGGTGCATTCCTCTATAACGATAATACCCTTGTCATCACAACCTGGCAAAACGCATTCACATTAGACGCCTATAAACAAGTCTTACTAAACGGAATCAATAGTCTCTCTAATAACTTCCCTGTCTCAAATATAACATCCGTTTCCATCATTTACCTTGTCAAAGATATATACGCCGAATACAAACTATAGATTTAATTTTCGAATTCGTAAGGGAATGAATTTGGAACTTTTTGATTGTCAGGCAATCCATCTTTTTAACAATCATGAATGAATCCGATTGGAACATTCAGATTATTTGATTTATTTACAGATTCTTTTTTTGTAATTATATTCCCAACAAATTATAGGTAAATGAGTATCGACTTGACAAAATTGATACAAATTGTTTCAGTTACTCAAAGCAAGGATATAGCTAACAATCTGTCAAAAAACATTTCTCAACCAAATGAAAGTCTTCTTTCATATTAACAAACACATCATTTTGTTTCTCATTATTCTTCATCATTTCAATCAAGAAAAGATCAAACATAGCATGATAAACGGCCTTCACAAGCATATAACTTGTTCATAATGTTTGATATTATCGCGGATTTTGTCGAAGGCAATATAACAGACGAGCAATGTAGGCATTCACTTGCCGCAACTAACTTAGGTTTACAATACGTTTTGAAAACCAATAAAGCAATTGAAAACACTCATTTGATCCATGAGATGTATGTTTGCAAAAATGAAAAAGAAAAGTGTGTTGAAAACAGGTCATCATTAGCAAACGATGGAATTCAAAAAGTTAGAAAGGCCAAAATACAATATAAGGGAAAAGGCAAAAATTTTGAGGAAATCATGAAATGAAACCATTAAATTCAATTGAAATCATGCTTTGCCAAAAGCAGGCAAAGATGTTTGAAAAATCAGTAACGAAAACAAAATACAGCTCATTGATATTCATCCGAAGATACATGCATTCATCCATAGCGAAGTTAATGGATGATAAAGTGTATTTGTTCACTCCAATAGCAGATTCCGATGTTTTCTCAATCCTAGATGAGGAGTTTGGAGAAACCACCTACGGAAAAACAAAGTACACCCAAGATCAGATGTTCTGGATCGGTTATATTTACCGATGTATTTCTATAAAATATAACCTATCAAGCAAAGCTGTCTATAAACTTTTCAGTGCAAAAGAAATCATTAAATACTACAACATATGTCATACATATGATATTGTCGATGCAGCTGAGAAAATGATGGAAAGCATATCCTACGATACTCGAACACCAAAAGAAAAAGCATACGCAATAATAAAACGAATGATGCACGAAAAAGATGACAATCAAAATAAATAACACAAAGCGAAGATGATAAATTAGATTCAAAAGAACTACAATATACTGACAATTAATTGTGCAAATGCTGTTCTTCCGACCTTTATTATATATATCAGATTGGTTTTTGATCAATCGCGAAAATATCAATACCAATTACTTCAAACAGTCTTTCGTGAATCGATATATAAATCAATATCATTGATAATATATCGAGTTCCTGTAGTATGCAGAACATCATAAAAAGATTTGATGTATTCAAAAACACAATATTTGTTAAACAGATCTACTACCTCTTCCCCTAACATATTCTTTTTGTTCTTATATTCCTCAACACAAAGTACAATAAATGGTAACTCTTTACTCATGCTGACTCCTCCGGGAATATGACTTCTCCTGTTTCTTTTTCATGCTTCCACATAGTATAAATTGTCAATGGACTATAATGCCACATCTTGGTTTCTTCTTGTGCAAGAAGCGAGTAAACTTTTGAATGATAAAAAGCATTCAAAGCTTCCGTTTCATCTATATTTTCCTTCTCAGCTATGATAGATATAGTTTGTGGAATAATAGCTATACTCAAAATAGAATTAAATTTCTCATCCATAGTTACACCTCTTTTGTCTCAATGAATTTCAAACAGGAAATTGCTTCATTTGTGGCAAACACATACTGATCGAACAGTTTCTTTATTTTCAGAGCCTCTAGAGTTTGTTCTTTCGTAAGCAAACCTGAAGAGTACACTTGCAGTGTTCTATATACATCATCATTTGCGACGGCCCCAATGATAAGATCATATTGTTCACCATGATATATGCCATTCCTATGGTCTGATACAAAATCTAACCACTCCTCATTTGGTGAAACAAACCTTTTAATATTCAATCCATTAGAATGAGTATCATCAAATTCATAGACATTTACAATGGGTTTACCACCTCTTCGAAAAGCGACCTTCTTAGCAAAATTAACCGCTTGTTCTTTATTGGTTGTTGTATAAAAACCGTTACCAAAATCTAAATATCGATTTTGCTTGATAAGTTTCGGTTCTCTGACAATCACATTGCTACCATGATATAAGATCATAATATCTCCTCCATTTTTCGAATTTGTTCCTTTTCCCTTAGGAGTTTCTTCAATATCTCTTGAACTTGTTTTCTCCGCAATAATTGTTCTTTAACCTCAGCAATCTGCTTATCATCTTTTCCGATATACTTGCTAACGATTTTATTTCCGTCTCTAAACACAAGATAATAATAGAGATTCCCATTAATATGTTTTTGATTTAGACTCCCTTTCGGCAAAGAGTCTAGTTCCAAAGAATATTTTTGAATCATATTTCGGTTTCTGTTTTCTTCTTTTTCAATTAACGCAGATAGTACACTCATATTTCACCACAATTAATTATACCATACATTTCATCTAGTTTTATGTTTTTCGTTGGGTAAACTGTATCAAGAACCAACACTGTTTTCTAATCAATTCCGAATCGATACGCCTCATCAATGCATTTTTCAGATACTATAAATGACCAAAACCATATCAAAACAGTGTGTTTTGGTCATTTAAGTGATGCAAAAAGGACCATTTCCTATTTTGGAATATGGCCCTCCTTAGTATAAATAGTTTCGTCTCTTATTCCTTTTCCAGATTCTCTTTGCCGATAGAGAGCATCAACTTGATTCTGTTTTCCTGATTGACCTTAGGGGCACCAGCATCGTAATCGACAGCGACAATGTTTGCATTCGGCATCTTCTCTCTTACTTTACGGATCATACCTTTTCCAGAGATGTGATTTGGAAGGCAGCCAAAGGGCTGAGTGCAGACTATATTCTCATATCCGCTATCAGCAAGTTCAAGCATCTCACCAGTTAAAAGCCAGCCTTCTCCCATTCTGTTTCCCATACCATTGACACCGACAGTCAATTCCTTGACATGCTGATAGGTGCTAGGAACAGCAAAGTCTGAATTTTCCTTGATGGCATCATTGAACATATTTTGAATCTTCGTGCAGTAATCAAAAAGAAGTTTGCAGACAAATCTCTTCATCTTGTGTCCGCCATATAAGTCACAGTCAATGATACGATTATCAACCTTGAACAAAATGAAGTTCATCATGCCAGGAAGATTGACTTCGCAGTCTTCACTTCTAAGGAACTTCTCTAGATTGTTATTTCCTAAAGCAGCGTATTTTACATAGATTTCGCCGACAACTCCAACTTTCAGTCTCTTCTTACCATCCTTCTTGATCTCTGCGAATTCCTTCGCAATCTGTGCCAGATTTCTTTTAACGACTTTCATCTTGTATCCGTCACGATGAAGCATCTGATCAGAAAGTTCAGCAATCCACTTATCGCTGAGTTTTTCCGCTTCACCCTTATTGATTTCATATGGTTCCACCTGGTTCTTCAAGCACATGATCATATCGCCGTAAATGACTGCAGCAAGTGATCTTCGAATCAAAGGAAGAGTGATCTTCATACCAGGATTCGGCTCAAGTCCAGACATATTGACTGAGATGGTCGGAACATATCCTAAGCCTGCTCTTTCTAGACCTTTTCTCAACAATTTGATGTAGTTGGAAGCACGGCATCCACCACCAGTCTGGGTGATCATCAATGCGACATGATGAAGATCATACTTTCCACTTTGAAGAGCGTGAATCATCTGTCCACAGCTTAAAATAGCTGGGTAGCACATATCGTTCTGAATGTATTTCAAGCCGGTCTGTGCAATCTCTGGGCTTGTATCCGTCAACAACTCAGCATGATAACCGTAATGATTGAAAACTCTCTGAAGCATTGCAAAATGAATCGGTGCCATCATCGGGAACAGAAGCGTATAAGTTTTCTTCATCTTCTTAGTGAAGATGATTCTCCCGGTCTTATCTCTCTTTAATTTTTCCTGTTTCATTTGTTCTTTCTCTTATTCAGAGCCTCCAGCAAGGAACGGATACGGATCTTGACCGTACCGAGGTTCGTTACTTCATCGATCTTGATCTGAGTATAGATCTTTCCGTGTCTTTCCAAGATATCTCTCACTTCATCCGATGTAACAGCATCCACACCACATCCGAAAGACACAAGCTGCATCAACTGCATGTCATCGGTTGTAGAAACATAGTCAGCCGCCTTATACATTCTTGAATGATAAGTCCACTGATTTAGAACATGACTCGGTTCTGGCTTCTTGCAAAGCTTAGCAACGACATCTTCACTGACAATAGCACAATCAAACTGAAGGACAAGTTTATCGATATCATGATTGATGAGAGGATCGACATGATACGGACGTCCGGCAAGGACAAGGATTGTCTTCTTTTCCTCTCTTGCCTTGTTGATGATTTCCATACCTTTGTCAAAAACCATCTTCTCATAATTATCATAGGCTTTATATGCTGCCTTAGTCGCTTTTTTCACATCCTTCTTTGTCAAGGTCGGATAATATTTGTGAAGATTCTCATACATTTTCTCAGAAAAATGACCCTTTTCATAAAGGCTGACATATTGCTTTAGATAACGTACACCATCTTCTTTTACACGTTTCACGTTCGCATCGATGACTTCAGAATAGTATGCGACAACAGGACAGTTATAGTGGTTGTCAGTATTCTTTTCCTTGATGTTCCATGTCATACAAGGATAGAAGATAGTCTTGACACCCCGGTCTAAAAGATCAATCACATGTCCATGCATCAATTTAGCAGGATAACAGACGGTATCACTTGGTATTGTCATCTGTCCCATATGATAAAGATGATTTGAGGAAGCAGAGGAAAGAACGACTTTCATTCCAAGTTCTGTAAAGAATGTAGACCAGAAGGGAACAAGTTCATAGAAGTTGAGTCCCATTGGAAGTCCGATTTCACCAAGCGGATATTCCTTCGTATCCTTAGAATGGTCATAAGAGCGAAGAAGCTGATACTTATAGTCATACATATCAAGAGAGGTATCTCTTGTCTTCTTCGTGACAGGCTTCTCACAGCGGTTACCACCGATAAAGCTCTTGCCACCGTTGAACTGAGAGAGTGTCAAATGGCAATGATTATTGCAAAGCTGACAGACATAGTTGATGACCTTTCTTTCAAAGTTCTCAACCTGAGTCTTATCTAACATGGAAGAATGTTCTAAGTTCAAGGATTTGCTATCTAATGCAGCACCATAAGCTCCCATTAGTCCAGCGACATTGCTACGGATGACATTAGTATTGAGTTCCATCTCAAAGGCCCTTAAAACGGCATCATTTAAGAAGGTTCCACCCTGAACAACGATGTTCTTTCCTAAGTCATCCTTGCTCGCACAGCGGATGACCTTATAAAGAGCATTCTTAACAACTGAAATGGCAAGGCCGGCTGCAATATCCTGAACCGTAGCACCATCTTTCTGTGCCTGTTTGACAGAGGAATTCATAAAGACCGTGCATCTAGAACCTAAATTGACCGGTCTCTTTGCAAAGAGTGCCTCTTTTGCAAAATCGGCAGCCGAATATCCTAAAGAAGAAGCAAAAGTCTGAAGGAAGGAACCACATCCAGAAGAGCAGGCCTCATTGAGGAAGATATCATCGATGGCTCCATTTCTGATCTTGAAGCATTTGATATCCTGTCCACCGATATCGATGACAAACTCAACATCAGGAAGGAAATGTTTCGCAGCCTCAAAATGAGCCATCGTCTCTACGATTCCATGATCAAAGGAGAACGCGTTCTTCACTAACTCTTCACCATAGCCTGTAGAGGAGGAACCTGCGATATATGCTTTCTCATTCATCTTGGAATAGAATTTAAGAAGCATGTTCTTTAACTGAGCAATCGGATCGCCTTGGTTCGATACATAGTCTGAGAAACGGATGTTGTCATCCTTATCGATGGCTACCATCTTTAAGGTAGTAGAACCAGAGTCAACACCGATATAAAGAGGTCCGACATAGTCCTCTAACGGATAAGAAGGAACGGTATGTTTCTCATGACGGGATACAAATTCGTCATATTCCTCTTTGTTCGAGAACAATGGATTCAGATAAGCAAAGTTTTCATCATTTCTGTACTTGCTTACTTTATCCATGATTGTAGAAAGACGGACATTCTTATCCTTCTTTGCAAGAAGCGCAGCACCGATAGCGACAAAATAAAGGGAGTTCTCAGGAAGAACACCGTTCACCTTCAAGACCTTGTCAAAACAGGATCTCAGTTCCGACATGAAAGTCAAAGGTCCACCAAGATACATGACATTGCCGCTGATTTCTCTTCCCTGGCTTAAGCCGGCAATGGTCTGATTGACAACAGCATAGAAGATACTTTCTGCGATATCTTCCTTTCTTGCACCCTGATTGAGAAGCGGTTGGATATCACTTTTAGCAAAGACACCACAACGGGAAGCAATCGTATAGGTTCTCTCATGATTCTTAGCTAGTTCATTGACATCCTCTGTCTTTACATTGAGAAGGTTAGCCATCTGATCGATGAAAGCACCTGTGCCTCCGGCACAGGTTCCATTCATTCTCACTTCAACTCCATCGCTTAAGAAGAGGATTTTAGCATCCTCACCACCTAATTCGATAATGCTATCCACTTCCGGATAATATCTCTTGGTTGTCTCTCTTGTCGCATAGACTTCCTGATAGAAGGGGAAAGCACAGCCTTCTGCAATACCCATACCTGCGCTTCCTGTGAAGGCTAAGGGAATCTCATCAACACCAGAAAGAGGTCCTTCTTTCAGCTTTGCAAGGACTTCTGCTAGTTTCTCCGAAATGCGGGAGAAATGTCTCTCATAAAGAGAGAATACGATATTGTCATCATCGTCGAGAACGACAGCTTTAATCGTTGTCGAGCCGATATCAATGCCTAATGATTTCATTTGTCTTTATCCTCATTCTTATCGGAGAAGTCAACCACAAATCCTGTGACGGAATCCTCATTGGGCTCTTTTGTTTCTACATCGATTGTCATATCTGGCTTGTCCTCGTATCGTTTCGTTTCCGGTACAAAGGGACCTCTTGCACTTGTCTCTTCACCATGGATGTACTGTGGATTGCGAAACGCCTGTGAAATATAGTTCTTCATCGGTTCTGGCAAAAGAGTAAGAAGGCTAGGAGCAAGCACTTCAACAATGGCATAATTGTTGAAGATGCAGAAATACTGAAGAATCAATCCATATAATAGTGACAGAGTAGGAGTGATCAAGATGACAAGGATAGTAAGATAGGAATTATTCGTCGTTATAAGACTAGTAAGATAGGTGCTCAGTCCATATAACACAGTAAAGGCGATCATATACGGCCAGTTATAGAGAAAGTTGTATTTGATCCTAGAAGGATTGATCGGTCTACCAAAACTATTCTTAGCAAGGCTTCTAGCCTGGGATGCAGAGATATTCTTATCAATATCAGGAAGAACAATCGTTGCAAGATAATGATGAGAGAGATTGCTCGGGACTGTGAAGAATAACGCGACAAAGATAGGAAGGAAGAGACAGACACTGAATAATATTGTAAGCGGACGAGTCAAGCAATGAAGGTTCTCAAAGACATAGTTCAGGAATTCTTTGTTGTTCTGATAGGGATCCTGATACATCTGACCAATCTTCTGGAAGACATCAAGGCTTTCCGGATACATAGAGACGATGTTTGGGAATGCGTTCATAAACACAACATCTGAAAGAAGGAAAAGAGAGAAGGAGAGTAGCAGTGTTGATATCATACCGAAGATTCCGCCTTTCTTCTCCCTAAAGAATGCAGCATATCCATCCGCATAGCTGAAATTCGCTTTTCCGATTCCAGTCAGGCTGAAAGAGATACGCCTTTCCACCGTATAGAACATAGGAAGGATAAAATAGATAGCAAAGAGAGACAAAATAAAACTATATAAAGAAAGGAAAAACACAGCTATCATCAGAAAAGAAGGAAGCAATAAAAGAGCTAGGTTTGTGAATAAATTCTTATTCAATCCGCGTTTTCTTAATTCATTTATGCGCATTTTAAAATCTTTTTCATTCATGAAGCACACCTCCAAGGTTATATTTTAATGGTAATGGAAAACATTGCAAACAAAAAAACAAGGAAGAGATTATTTTCTTCTCTTCCCCGTTTCTCGAATGCTTTCTTTTGTCTTGTTTGATCTCTCATAGAGAGAGTGAACTAACTTCTTTGTCATCTCATCCTTGATAGGAGCGACATTGTCCTGTTCTGCTAAACGGATTGTCTCATCCAGTTCCTTCAAGGAGATGAAATTGCTCTCTCCATCCTTGACATGGATGCTTTTAGGAACGACCAATGAAGGATTATAGACTGTCATGGACATGAAGAGTTTCTTCTCGTGTGAGGCACCGACAAGTTCCTCGATTCTTCTCACTCTCTCTCTTCCATTCAAGACAGGATTTGGAATGGTAACGATCTTTCCACTGTCTTTTCTTAAGAAGAGTGAGGCATCATTCACATTTCCGTAGATGCCACCAAAGGCCATGAAATCCGTGATGATGTAAACATACTTCTCCGTAAAGAGAAGATGATCAAAATGGGTAGGTGCTGCATCATTTTCGGAAAGGAAGAATTCTGCGTCATTCAAAAGATAGCAGTCCACCTCTTCCGCAAAATAATGAAGGACCTTATAGATTCTTTTTCTATGTCTTGTCTTTTCAAAGTAGTAATGAATCTTGTCATAGAAAAGAAAGAACACAGAAACAAGAATGCAAAGAAGAAGAATTCCGAATACAATCCAACCGATCATCTTATTCCTTGATGCATTCCAAAGCGACATCCATCATATTAGTGAAGGATTTTTCTCTTTCCTCAGCTGTAGTCTCAGTATGTTCAATCATGCTATCGGAGATAGTCAGAATGGCAAGGGCTTCCTTGTGAAGCTGAGCAGCAACACAGTAAAGGCCATACGCTTCCATCTCACAGGCTAAGATTCCCATATCAGCCCAAGGCTTCCATTCCTCTCCGTAGAAATTATCGGAAGAGAGAACCTGACCGACCTGGAAACGATATCCGAACTTCTTTGAGGCATTGATAGCCTCTTCCATGACAGGATAAGAAGCGATAGCGGAATAGGTTCCACCAAGTTTGTACTGTTCAGACCAAGCGGAATTGGTGCTAGCGCCCTGAGCGATGACAAGATCAAAGAGCTTGAGATCCTTGGTTGTGGAGCCAGCAGAACCAATACGGATGATACGATCGACATCATAGTGAGTGTAAAGCTCATAGGAATAGATTCCAATGGATGGAATACCCATGCCAGAGCCCATGATGGTGACTCTCTTTCCCTTATAGTATCCAGTGAAGGCGAGCATGTTTCTGACAGAATTGACCTGCTTGACATCAGTAAGATAATGTTCAGCGATGAACTTTGCTCTTAACGGATCTCCAGGCATCAAGACTGTTTTTGCTATATCGCCAGGTTTTGCTTCATTATGTGGTGTAGACATTGTATGTTTCTCCTTATTTGACTGACATTATTTTAACACGGAAAAGAGTCTTCGCCTAATCATATAACGAAATTAAGGATGGCAAAAACAAATCATCTACAAATAAAATTCGCTTCCCGACTGGGAAGCGAACTATATTTATGCCATTCTATCGCGGAAAACTTTCTCAAACTCCATCAGTTTCACATTATCGATGATTCCATCATGTGCGATAGAGATTCTTCCTGTCTCTTCGGAGACTAAGACAGTGATGCTGTCTGTGACTTCCGAGATACCTAAGGCAGCGCGATGTCTTGCACCGAATTTACCGACAATCGGCTTATTGGACGGCGGATAATAGACAGCTGCAGCAACGATGACACCCTTTCTGATGACGATAGCACCATCATGAAGTCTTGTTCCTTCAAAGAAGATGGTTTCAATGATTTCAGGAGTGATAGGACAATTGATCAGTGTTCCATTCTTCATGTATTCATCCATTGGAGTCTTCTTTTCAAACGTCATCAAGGCACCCGTCTTATTGTCAGAAAGCCATTTGACTGCTGTGCAGATTTTAGAGATCATGGTCTCCTTATCAAATCCGCCTTTTTCCTCACTGATGGACTTCTGTGACTTCATCGGAGCAGTGATGAATTTTCTGAATACGCCTGCATTGATTGTTGCACAGATGATAGTGGAAGTGAATAGAGCTAATAGCACAACCAAAGTCAGGATTGGAAGATTCAAAGTCAAGAAAAGTATATAGAGGAAGGAGAGAACTCCGTATCCGATATAGACAGCAAGTCTTCTCGACAAAAGGCAAATCATAGCTGACAAAGCTAAGACCAAAACGATGGAAATGACGTAATCTGCTATAAAATAACCATTCTGGAAATTCGCGGAGATGGTTGACATATTCATCAATATATTCATTATTTTTCCCGTCCTTTATTTAGTATAGGAC
>CAVALL010000053.1:0-12296 GCA_963589675.1 Alistipes onderdonkii
AAATCTGAGTTATCTCGATCATCTGTATATGAATTATGTTGAGATTATCATCAAATAATCAATATTGTATTTATAAACATAAATAACAAATATAAATATTTGTTTAATATTTATCCTATTTATTTATTATATATAGGTCACATCTTCTGGTTTGTTTATATTGCTGGTCTATTATGATTCTGATCTTATTTTCTTTTCTGTTTCTATATTTCTAATCCATTTGATATGGGTCATCTTTAGCATCAAATAAAAATATATGATTTTTTTCTTGACAATGTTTTACGACTCTTTTATTATCTTTGCCGCAAAATTTCAGTTCCACTCATTAGGCTTAATAGGGAAGCCGATAGGTGGGAATGACAGCATTGCAAATACATTGCTTTATGTGCTTCATAACGATTGATGAATGGTAAAAACTGAATGAATCATTCTCATCGAAAGGAACCGGTCCAAGCACAGAAAAGAAAATGAATTGCATTGTTGTTGACAAAGGAATTGATGTTTTGTATAGTCTACCGCACAAAAATTCATGGAGGTTTGAATTTATGAAAAAGATTTTTGCTGGTATTGTCTTACCTACTCTTGCCGCTGTTGCCGTTATTGGTTCCGGTTTCTCTGTTTGGTTCTTCGGTGAAAACCAGGATAAGGTTTCTTCCAATGGATCTATTGCTGTTGAGAACCTTGTTAGAATCGGTGATTTAACCACTTCTGTTACTTCTGCTGAACTTCACTTAGATCAGACTAAGGCTGTTCGTTCTGCTATCCTTGGTTCCAGTGATTATGTCAGTGATGAAACAAACGGAAATAAGGATGGAAAGTCTAACTATTCTTCCGCCTCTTTTGGCTCTGATGCTGAGGCTAAAGGTCTCTATTTAACAACCAAGGATGAAGGTACAACTGCTGATAAATTTGAAATTAAGTATACTCCTTCAACTTCTGAAGGTTATGTTGATTACATTGCAAATGTCTGCAAACTTGAAATCAAGACCACATTCACTTTCTCTGGTGGTGCTGAAAAATATGTTGGTATGGACACATCAACTTCTAGTGATAGCTGGGAATCTAACACCGAAACTGACAAAGTTGTTTACACCTATACTTGGGCAACTGAAGCGGCTGCTAACAAGGAATATTCTAAGACCATTTCTTATAATGATGGTGAAAAAAATAATGGTGCCGATTTCAAGTTTGTCTATGTCACCAATGCCTCTGCTACTGAAAAAGCTCCGATGAATACTATGGAACCTCACACTGATGCTGAGTATTCCACTATGTTGACTGCTGTTAAGAGTGGAAAACTTACCATCGAAACCGTTGCTACCATTGTCAAAGCCGGCAACTAATTAAATTCTATTCTGCTTCAAACCTTTAATCTATAGTCGTTCCATCTTATTTTTCTAAAACTATACATAAATCACAATTGAACCTACATTTCTACTTTGAAAATTATGTTTGTAGGTTCAATTGTGATATTTTAATATACGGGGTAGCTAACATGATTTTAATGTCTGCAATTCAGTTGACATACGTTGTCTGTATTATTGTCATCGCCTTATTTGCAATCGCTTTTATCGGTATTGCAGCTTTATTTTTCAATGCGAAGAAACTTCTCTACATCAATAGGATGGAAGATAGTAGGATCCAACAGGATGTTGATAAGAAGTATGTGAAGTTAGTCAAGAAGCAGAAGAAGGGTGAAGAGGTCTTAGACACTTACCAGAGAGAAATCAAGACGAGCAAAGGATTCTCTCGCTTCTGGACTGTATTCTTAAGTATCCTGTATATCGGTTTGATTGGTCTTACAGTATACGGAGCTATCTCTAGAACACAGGGCAACCAATTATTCATTGGCAATCAGGCTGCTGTCATCATTGAGACGGCATCTATGTCGGAAGCCTATTCTGGAAATACGTATCTAAAAGAAAACAATTTGTTGGATGAGAAGAACCGTATCACTCAGTATTCTCTTATTACTCTCAATAAGGTGAAATCGGAAGATGATTTAGAAGTCATGAAGGTTTATGCCTTCAAGATGGAAAGCAGTGAGAAGGGAAGAATGATCACGATCGTTCACCGTCTTATCGATATTTCGACAGACAGTGAAGGCCATAAGAGATTCACGTTCCGTGGTGATAGCAACTCTTCCACCATGATCGGTGAGACAGCTCTTACGTTTGATTCCATTGTTGGTGAATGGAGCGGCTACAAAAATGCGACCCTAGGCTATTTTGTAACCTACTTACAATCCTCAATCGGTATCATCACTTTGGTCATTGCATTCTTACTACTCATCATTTACTCTGTCCTCTATTCCAAGATGACAGAGAAGTACAATATCCGTTACTATCAGCTTCTCTCTCAGAAGTATTGCTTTGTCAAAGCTTTGGAAGGTGAGAAGTGTGTTGTCTTTGATGCCTATGATGAGAAGGCCTTTGTTAATGAGACAGTGGCTCCCGTTAAGGCTAAGAAGAAACGTATTCCTTATGTTGATGAGATCTTGCCGCCGTCTTTGGACAAGGTCACATCCACATCTTTATCTAGTTTCAAGTTGATTCATAGAGATAGCAAATACATCTATCCCTTTGAATACCAGAGCGGATTCTTTGGTGATGGCATGCACCATTATCAGGGATGCATGCGTGAAGGTATCTATGTTGTCCTATATCAGGAAAAACCGAATATTTCAAAGACGCTCTCTTATCATGAGAAGTATCCTTTGAAGATTCATCTTGTCGGTGATG
The DNA here is from genome assembly GCA_963589675.1 of Alistipes onderdonkii. Taxonomy (GTDB): domain Bacteria; phylum Bacillota_I; class Bacilli_A; order RFN20; family CAG-288; genus Enterosoma. The sequence goes on from CAVALL010000053.1 coordinate 2,742, forward strand.
CCAGAAAGTACTTTGTCATTCATGAAGTCAAGAATGGTACCGATTATCTCGATTACATCGGAACGAAGGAAGAGGATCACGATTTCTTTGTTCGCTTCTATGATAGCAAGTCTTATGACGGTTCCATCACGAGACACATCTTTGTCTGTGTAGACCAGAAAATGAGGAGACTCTAATCGATGCGTAAACACTTGTTCCTAGGCTTGTTCCTACCATTTATCCTAGTCTTGACTGCAATCGGAACAGGTTTTGCTGTGTTCTTCTTCGGTGAGAACCAAGCTAAGAATAATATGGACGAACTCGTTGTTGTTGACAATAAGGTCGATTCTTCTTTTGGTACTTTGTTTTTAGCATATGGATACGAAGATAATGAAAATTTCATTGATTACAATATGAGTGGTGGTGACAACCACTTTGATCCTTTTTCCTATATCACTCAGACGACCATCGACTTTCCCTCCCCTATCCGAACAAAGTTTGTTTTCAATAATAAGGAATCCAAGGATGAGACTTATGGATACTATTCCCATTTCCAGTATACTTTCCATTATGAGATTACGATATCCGAAGTTTTCGCTTATTATTTCAGACTTTTCTATCCTGCTATCAGTGATGAATCTTCTAGAACAGTAACTGGTTTGCTTTCGAATCCAGAGGACACAAGCAAAAAGACTGAAAATATCGTGTTTGACGAAACGACAGTCAAATACGAAGATGGAGCATACACTTTCCAACAGGAAATGATTCTGCCTATCATTATCGCTTATCGTAGTGGTGCTATTCCTACTAGTACGAAAGCATTCACTGATATGTGGGATAAGATCAAAGACAGTACACAACCTTTGTTGAAACTTGCTTTCTATCTTACTGTTACACCTGTGATTTAGGAGTGAAGCATATGAAACTAAAATCTAAATTGTTTATATTCTTATCGTTTCTGCTTCCAATATTCCTTATTGGAACTGCTTTTAGTGACTTTTTCTTTGCTCAAGATAAATGGGATGAGCATATCGATGATACAAAAGGCATGATGGATGATATTGACTCAAACTATTCTCTTGATGCGAATGCATATACGATATACTTCTTTTCATCTCCTTTTTGGGCAAGCTATATAAAGGCTACAAGAACATCTTCTACTTCATTATCCGATCTTCTTTCTGTCGAGAAATATAAGACTTGGATGTATAACAACAAAGCTGCAACAACAGATACTGCTTTGAAGAAATACGGATATTTTACCGATACATCTAGTACTACGGATATGTTCGGATATAAGAGATACTATGCTGATACTTGTGTTTCATCTGAGACCTTCAATAGTGTCAATACACCGACATCAACAGCTAGAGATTCTAAAAATTATAAAGCATTGTTTAATGGTTGGACTGCAAGTATTAGTAGTGCACAAAGTGCCGGCTATATTTCACAAGGTAACTATAACTATGTTTCAGCTTATGATGAATTAGCCTTGATGGATAACGAAGATAATGATGCCAATTCTACAGCGGATAAGGTTGTATTTCTATATCCTGTTTATACAGCTGGTAAAGCTTATGGATCTAAAGTTCAAACACCGGTTAGATTACATGGACGTGTTCCTGTTCTATTAAGAGATGATGATGGTAATTTGCTTGACTATTCTGGACAAACGAATCCGACTGTTTCCACTCAGGGTGTTTACTTTAAACGTGAAATGTATTTCTCACAAGAGGATATTCCACTGCTGCATCTACTAATATCGGATTTTATTTTTATAACAATCTGAAAGTAGAGAAAAATGAACAATTATATCTTGATGCCGACATCAATTGGATTGGTACATGGAGAAATTTCAAAGACGGATACGGATCCCGTTGGGAAGGAAATTGGGACTGGGAAACAGAAGAAGAAAAGAATACATATGGCGGTACTGGAGATAGAAAGGATCTTACCCCATTGTTTGATACCACTGGAACAAACAGCAAGGAAGCAGGCACATGTGCAGTGGATGAGGAAGGAATATATAACGTTTATGTTTGGCTTACTCCATCTTCAAGAACAAGAAGTAATTCTTTTGAAGCTATAACAACTGATTCTTATACTCTCGTTTATTGCCAGGATCCAAAAGACGGAACTTCTAATATTACCTATTTTAATAGCACGTATATGTATGTGAAGATTGAAAAAATCCTTGATATTGGTTTGGCAGGTGGTGCGACAAAATCAATGGAGCATGATGTTTCACATCATATGAATAAGAGTAATAAAATTACTACTACTACTACTACTACTACCGCTCGATATTATATTGTTAACAATATCTTCATGGAAGGAACTGATATTGGTGATACAATCACATCATATTGTTCAACTGATGGTTCAGAATACAAATATCCATCCTATGCATCTTCCATCACAAGAGAAACGAACAAACCATTTTCGATGACATTGATATCAGATTCTACTGAACTTGCTAATTTTAATACGAATTATGCTAGTGTTTACGGAACGACAAAGTACAAATTTTCAACAAGTTCTGACATATTCGAACTTGCTAGTGTTGATTCTATAACAACTGACAAGGATAATCCCGGGACAGTAAAGAATCTTCCACTAATTAATTATTCAAGTAGTGACATAATTTTCATTAAGCCAAAGAAATCAGGTTTCTATAGTTTCGTTGCAAAGATTTCAGCAGCTTCTACAAGAACCACGACATCTGGTTTGTTCTATTGTACAATTTCACTTTCTAGTTGTGAGGTTGCATTAGCTCTTGGTGAAAATGTCTATTCCAATGTCTACTTGTATAAAGAAGGCGCATCAATAAATAAAAAATCAACTGATTCGAAGTTTATTGATATAGATAAATCGACAGGTAATTATTATGCCTCTGTCCAAATGGAATATGGTAAAGCACTCACATATGACACTGAGTTTACACTTAGGGAAGCAGAAGGCACTGTTACAACAAAGACACTAGGTACCATACTTGGTGTCAGTGGAACAACAACTTCTAAACATCTAACGAATCATTTGACAGGTCGTGAATTCCGATTTACGCTAGATGATGATGGAAACTATAAGTCAATCAAAATAAAACGTAACTACGCTTTCTATATTATGGATGGAACATGGAAAGAGGGCGAAATAACTCTATCGTAATGTAAAACGGACTATGCCAAACTTGGCATAGTCCATTTTGCTTCATAATGACTTGTTTTTTCGATTATTGAAGGCTAAGATTATTGCATTTGATATGGTGCGAATGATAGCGGCACATATTTCGGTTTATATATTGGTTTCTACATAGGTCGTCTAAAATCATCGAATTTTTAAACTTTTAGACGACTTTTCGATAGATAACCTGTCTAAAATGTTGATCTTTGATATGTTTTAGACGGGTTATCCATATTTTGGAGGTTAGAAGCTGAACTTCAATGTTGTAGGCTGATGATCGGAATATGCAAAGCCGGTATCACCGACTTTTGTTGTAGTGACACTATTCACTTTGACATTCTTGCTGACAATGAATCCATCTACTGTTGAGACATAGGTGTATCCTCTATCCCAGACAACATCACAGTCTCTGCAGCTTGGTTCACGGTCATCGGCATAGATTGTGAATCCATCATCGAACTTGGATGTCTTATCATCTTCAAACATATAGTTGAGCCAATCCGGTTTCTTCTGCTTGATGATATCTTTGTAGGCGAAGTTATCCTTATTGTACTGTTCATACATCGGATTGTTTGTGATCAGATCATGATTGAAGTCTCCGGCTGCTATGACATAGTTTCCTTTGTCATATTCTGCTTTCATAAAGGAATGGAGTTCTTCTATCTGTTTGTTTCTAATGGTTCCTCCTTCATCATAGGCAGACATATGGGAGTTGATGAGGACAAATTCTTTTCCGTCACTGACTTTGATTCTGTTGACACTGAAACAACGGTCCAGATCGAAGAACTTCGAGAATCCAGTAGAGATGGTATACTCTTTTCTATTGCTTTCCTGAATGCTGTACTTTGAGAATGTGGCTAATCCTGCTTTGGATTTACCATGCGGATCATTCAAAGGATAGAACAGATAGGCGGAATCAAAATTGACAGCAAAGGTATTGTCATAAGCTGTTAGTGTATTTGTAAAGGCATCTTTCTGATTGATATGATAGGAGCGATCCGAATTGATATCGACTTCCTGTAAGGCATAGAAGTCACTGGCTAAGTCGGATACTGTCTTAACAGAGCCATCCGTATTCTTCTGTACATCCTCTTTGGAGATGCCTTTTCCATAGGTACCTGCTGTCTTGTTTCCATTTTCATCATATCCAGTATCCATGAAGAAGGTATAGTTGGGAGAATAGGCTCCAAATCCGATGTTATAGGATGTGAGTGTGAACTCTTCTCCAGTGCTGATTGTATCGTTTGCAACTTTCTTACTGATATCGAGTGTTGTATCTCCGATACGATGATAGGAGAAGACAACATAGGATAGATAGCTTAATCCTGTAAGTAATGGTAATCCGATTACTACAGCACAGGTGATAGCGATAATCTTTCCTACTTTTTTCTTACGTTTGTTTCCAGGTTTCATATATTCGTCCTCGTTTAATGACTATGATAGCAAAAATGAATGAAGATTGCACACTTTATCAAAGTTTGATGAAGAATGCCTACTGAATATTCAAAACGGAAGGAAACAAGGGATTGATTTTGATTTGTTTTGATAATGGAAACGCTTTCGGAAAAAAAGAGTTTTATGTTTCCATATATTGCTTATAATGATATAGTTCGTGTACGAACAATGGAGGTGAATATGGATACGAAACCGCCGTTAGGCAGAGATATTCATATGACTTCCTGCGCTATCGATTCCTATATCTCTACTCATATCACTGGGGTAAAAGAAGCGAATCTGACAGGCATCGAGGGGCTGACACTTGGATTTCTAGCCCACGATGATTCTCCGAAGACGATGAGGGATGTGATGAATCATTTCCATATTGCTAAGGCGACAGCCAGTCAGACACTGACTTCCCTTGAGAAGAAGGGAGTGATCGTGCAGAAAGTCGATGAAGATGACAAAAGAAAGAAGACGATTCTGATTACGGAAGAAGGGAAGAGAATTCAGGATACGATCGATCAGAAATTCCTGATCATGAATTCGATTCTCGAAGAGGGCATCACAGAAGAGGAGAAAGAGCAATTCCATTCCATTCTTCTTAAGATACGATGCAATCTCGGACGCGATTATTAGGAGGTACTATGAACTCATTTACGAAATTAGCCAAATACGTCAAAGGTTATGGTAAAGACGTCACTCTCACCTGGGTATCCGTCTTTATCGAAGTTGTCTGTGAAGTCGGACTTGTATTTCTGATGCAGTTCCTGATCGATGGCATCAAAGCAATCGACAGTGAAGGCAATAAGCTCAATTCGATTTATCTCTACTCCGGATTGATTGCTCTTTTAGCCATCATTGCCGCTATCACTGGAATCACTGCCGGATACTATGCCGCATCCGCATCCGCAGGATTTGGCAAGAACATGAGAAAGGCCATGTACGATCATATTCAGGATTACTCATTCAAGAATATCGATAAGTTCTCCCCTTCCTCTATCGTCACAAGAACGACAACCGATATCACCAATGTCCAGAATGCATTCATGATGACCATTCGTATGGTCATCCGTGCTCCTTTATTGATGATATTCGCTCTTATCATGTGCTTCATCACAGAGTGGAGACTAGCTTGGATCTTCCTTATCATCATTCCAATCCTCTTGTTCCTCCTTCTCTTTATCGCTAAGAAGGTGCATCCAACATTCGTCAAGATCTTCGATACCTATGATGCACTCAATGAGACAGTAGAGGAAGACTTAGACGGCATTCGTATTGTCAAAGCATTCAACAGAGAGAAAGTTCAGACGGAGAGATTCCACTCTGTATCAGAATTCATCTATCGTAACTTCATCTATGCGGAAAAGATCCTCTCTTTCAACTCTCCTATCATGAATACTGCTATCTATGGAGCCATGATCGGTATCTCCTATTTAGGTTCTAGACTTATCATCAACCACCAGGGAGAAGAGCATGCTTTCACAGTCGGTGGCTTATCCACGCTTATTACCTACATCATGCTCATCATGATGGCGCTTATGATGATCTCCATGGTCTATGTTCAGATCATCATCTCCAAGAACTCAACCGAACGTATTGTTGAAATTATTGAGGAAGTTCCAGACATTGTCACTCCGGAAAATGCTGTCATGGAAGTGAAAGATGGTTCTGTTGATTACGATGGTGTCGCTTTATGCTATCACGAAGGAAAAGAGGTCTTGTCCGATATTGATCTTCATATTCCTTCTGGATCGATGGTCGGTATCATCGGTGGTACAGGATCCGGTAAGACGTCTCTTGTCTCATTGATGGCAAGACTCTATGATCCTAGTGAAGGTGATGTCAAGATCGGTGGAGTCAACATCAAGGACTACGATTTGAAGACACTACGTGACAATGTCGCTGTCGTCTTACAGAAGAATACGCTCTTTACCGGTACTATCCGTTCTAACCTCCTTTGGGGCAAAGAGGATGCGACAGATGAAGAAATCATGAAAGCCTGTGATTTAGCTCAGTGCACAGAATTCTTATCACGTTTCCCACAGGGACTAGATACTCCTATCGCACAGGGAGGTACCAATGTCTCTGGCGGTCAGAAACAGAGACTTTGTATCGCTAGAGCCTTGTTGAAGAATCCGAAGGTCCTTATCCTCGATGATTCGACTAGCGCCTGTGATACTCATACCGATGCCCTTATCCGTGAATCCCTTCAGACAACGAAGAAGGATGTCACGAAGTTTATCATCGCTCAGAGAGTTCTCTCCATTAAGGACTGCGATTTCATCCTTGTCATGGACAAAGGAAGAATCGTAGCAAGAGGCAATCACGATGAATTGATCCAGAACTGTTCCGTCTATCGTGAACTGTATGAAAGTCAGTTGGGAGGAGGTGATTTCGATGCCGCAGAGTAAAGCAAGAAATATGTCTACTGTCGACAGAAAGACAAAGAAAGCCTCTGTCAGAAGACTCTTAGGCTATGTCTTCAAATATTATCCGATTCAGTTTATTGTTGTCTTCTTATGCATCATCTTAGTCACCGGATCGAATGTCGCTGGAAGCTACTTCACCGGTACCATCATGGTTGACAAATACCTCAACCCTGCATTGGAGAAGGGCGGAGTCATGGATTGGAAGGGATTCAATATCGCTATCCTTACTTTAGCTATCATCTATGTGGCCGGTATCATTGCTTCTTTCTTCTATAACTATCTGATGGCATTTATCGCCCAGGGCGTACAGAAGAAGATCCGTGATGAGCTCTATGCTCATATGCAGGTCCTTCCTGTCAGCTACTTCGATACGAGAAGCCAGGGTGACATCATGTCCGTCTATACCAATGATGTCGACTCACTCCGTGAAATGTTGGCTCGTTCTCTCCCTCAGGTCGTCTCCTCTATCATGACCATGGTTGTCTGTCTTGTCTTCATGATCATCACAGACTTGATTTTTACAGCCATCGTCATCGCCTTTGCCCTTGTTATCTTCTTCATCACTCGTTTTGTCGCTAAGAGATCAAGCAAGAACTTCGTCGCTCAGCAGATCGAATTAGGTAAGACAAACGGATACATCGAAGAGATGGTCTCCGGTCAGAAGGTCGTCAAAGTATTCAACTATGAGAAGAGAAACATCGAAGGATTCGACAAGCATAATGAGGAACTCTATCGTGATTCTGTCAAAGCAAACCGTTTCTCTAATATCCTTATGCCGATCGTCAATCAGTTAGGTAACCTTCAGTATGTCTTATTAGCTTTTGTCGGTGCTATCTGCATGGTCAAAGGACTCAAAGGCTTCAATGTCTTTGGCTCCTATGAGATTCAGGTCGGTATCATCGTCTCCTTCCTGATGTATTCGAAATCATTTGTTCAGCCAATCGGTCAGGTCAGCAACAACTTCAACATGATCGTCTTAGCTCTTGCTGGATCTTCCCGTATCTTCCAGATGATGGATGAAAAGGAAGAGACAGATGAGGGATATGTTGAACTCTGCAACGCAAGTGAAGACGAAAACGGAAATCCTGTCGAATCCAAGGAATTCACTGGAAAGTGGGCTTGGAAGCATCCTCATAAGGATGGAACGACAAGCTATACATGGTTAAAGGGCGACATTGTCATGGACCATGTCGACTTCGGCTATACTCAGGAAAAGATCATTCTTCACGATATCACACTCTATGCCCATCCTGGTCAGAAGGTCGCCTTTGTCGGTCCGACAGGTGCCGGTAAGACAACAATTACGAATTTGATCAACCGCTTCTATGATATCGCTGATGGTAAAATCAGATATGATGGCATCAACATCAACAAGATCAAGAAAGGTGACTTAAGAAAGTCTCTCGGTATGGTCTTGCAGGATACCAAGTTATTCACTGGAACGGTCAAAGAGAATATCCGATTCGGTAATCTTGATGCTACAGATGAAGAGATTGTCGCTGCTGCTAAATTAGCCAATGCTGATGAGTTCATCATGAAGCTTCCGAATGGGTATGATACGATGCTTGAGAATGCAGGTGCCGGCTTAAGCCAAGGCCAGAGACAGCTTCTCGCTATCGCTAGAGCTGCTGTTGCCAATCCTCCTGCCATGATTCTCGATGAGGCTACAAGCTCCATCGACTCAAGAACCGAAGCCCTTGTTCAGAAGGGTATGGATTCCATTATGAAAGGACGTACTGTCTTTGTCATCGCTCACAGACTCTCCACCATCAAGAACGCAGATGTCATCATGGTCCTTGAAAACGGAACCATCATTGAACGTGGTAACCATGACTCCCTCCTTGAACAGAAGGGTAAATATTACCAGCTCTATACTGGAAATACGAAGTAACTCATACCTTCTTCTATCGAATTTCGATAGTCTCAGGATAGATGCTCTTCATCTTCCTGTAGACTAGCGTTATGACTTTTTAAGCGGAAGCACCTTAGTTTTGGTAGGCTTCCGCTTTTTTTATTGATAGTGTAATATCATGTTGCAAAAAGTGTGTTTCTGCACACTTTTTTACTGACTAAAGCCTATAAAGTTACGTTTTTAAGTACTTCGTGTTACAATTTGTGTGCATAAAGAGGCTTGACAACAATGGAAATCAAAAGAGATTTTTATCTGAATAAGCTCATAAGAAGCATGCATAACGGCATGGTTAAGGTCATCACTGGTATAAGAAGATGCGGTAAGTCCTATCTTCTCAACCCTTTGTTTAAGGACTATCTTTTATCAACTGGTGTTTTGAATGAGAGAATCATCCAAATTGATTTATCTAGCAGGGAGAATGCGAATCTCACAAATCCAATCAAACTAGATGAGTTTATCAAAAGCAAGATCAACAAGAATGATGAGTTCTACCTCTTCATTGATGAGATACAATTCTGTGAGAGCATTCCTAATCCTGCTTTTGAAGGATATAAGACAAACCGACTAGTGGTGCACATGGGCGATAGTTTGCAATTGTATTGAGGCTGTTTTCGG
>CAVALL010000054.1:0-12159 GCA_963589675.1 Alistipes onderdonkii
TACGAATTGATTCATTGACATATAGAAGGATTACACATAATTATTGACAACTCTCTCTATGAAACTTCTTATGTGTTGTGTCTATCTACTATTGGAAGCGAATTAGAAATAAAGAGTTTAAAACTAGGAGGCCATTATGGACAAAAAGATTGAGGAACGGTATTTACTAGCAAAAGAAGCTTATCAGAAAATCGGTGTCGATACCGAGAAGGCGATTGAGGAACTTTCCAAACAAAGAATCTCATTGCATTGCTGGCAGGGAGATGATGTCAGAGGCTTCCTCTTTAACAAGGAAGCAAGTGGAGGAATTCAGGCTACTGGAAATTATCCAGGAAGAAGCAGAAATATCGATGAACTGAGAGATGATATCAAGGAAGTATTATCTCTTGTTCCTGGTAAATACAAACTGAATCTTCATGCTATCTATGCAGATACCGATGAAAAGATTGACCTCGATGAGATTGAACCAAGACACTTTGATTCCTGGGTCAAGTTTGCAAAAGAAAATGATCTCGGATTAGATTTCAATCCAACATGCTTTTCTCATCCGATGGCAGAAAGTGGATTCACTCTCTCCTCTAGTGATGAACACATCCGTTCCTTCTGGATTGAGCACTGCAAGAGAAGCAGAAAAATCGGTGAATATTTCGGAAAAGAATTGGGAATGCCTTGTGTTACAAATGTCTGGATTCCAGATGGAATGAAGGATATTCCATACAATCGTTTGGATCCGAGAAAGAGACTAGAAGCTTCATTGGATGAGATATTCAAAGAAAAAATTGATCCAAAGTACAATATTGATTCTATTGAGAGCAAATTATTCGGTATCGGATTGGAATCCTATACTGTTGGAAGCAATGAATTCTACTTAGGGTATGCTGTAAAGAATCAAACAGCACTTACCTTGGATAGCGGTCATTTCCATCCTACTGAAGTCATCAGTGATAAGATTTCCTCTGTTCTTCTTTATGTTCCTCATCTACTTTTACATGTCTCTAGACCGGTCAGATGGGATAGTGATCATGTTGTTATCTTTGATGATGAACTCAACGAAATCGCTCGTTCATTAGTCCGTAGTGGACTGATTGAAAAGACTTCGATTGGCTTAGATTACTTTGATGCCTCTATCAATAGAATTGCTGCCTGGACAATTGGTGTCCGTTCAACATTAAAGGCATTACTGAAGGCATATTTGGAACCCGTAGATGTCCTTAACAAAATCGAAGAGGAAAAGAATTATACAGACCGTATGATCCTAACAGAAGAGATGAAGACTATGCCGTTTGGTGATGTCTTTAACTATTATCTAGCTAAGAACAATGTGCCTGTCGGTGAGGATTATCAAGAAGAAATCCATCGTTATGAGAAAGAAGTGTTATCTAAGAGGAACTAAGCAAATGAAAAATATTTTAGAACATCCTATTGTCAAGGAAGTGATTGAAATCATAGACAATATGTATCGTTTGGGATGGGATGAAAGAAACGGTGGAAATGTTTCCTATCGTTTAACGGAAGAGGAAGTGAAAGACTATGTTGATATTCACAAGATTATTCGGGCATTCCCTCTTCATCTTGATGCCTCTGCATTGAAAGGACAGTACTTTCTAGCAACAGGTACTGGAAAGTATTTCCGTAATACCAAAGCAAAACCAGAGGAATGTCTTGGTCTATTCCGTGTCTCTGTGGATGGAAAAGATGCTGAACTTTTATGGGGTTATTCAGATGGTGGAAGATCAACTTCTGAAACCTATGCCCATCTTCTTTGCCATATCGAGAGATTGAAAACAAACCCGAATCAGAGAGTAATCATCCATACTCATCCTACCAATGTTGTTGCTTTGTCTCATGTCTTACCGAATGATGAGAAAGTTTGGACAAGAACATTGTGGAAGATCATGTCGGAAAGCATTGTTGTCTTCCCGGAAGGTGTTGCTGTCCTTCCTTGGATGCTTTGTGGAACCTTAGAAATCGGTGAAGCCACAGCTAGCAAGATGACAGATAGAAGGCTTGTCGTTTGGGGACTTCATGGAATATATGGCGCTGGTGATAGTGTCGATGAGGCCTTTGGTCTTATCGAGACGGTAGAAAAAGCAGCTGAAGTCTATCTTAAGTATGCTTCTCTTCCTGTTGTGAATGATATTTCTGATGATGGATTGAAGGAATTGGCTTCTTTCTTCCATGTCACTCCAAGAAAAGGATATCTGGATTGATGATAAATTGCTATTTGGCTATCGATATTGGTGCATCAAGCGGAAGACATATCGCTTACTATAAAGAGAACGAAGCCTGGTGCAGCAAAGAAATTCATCGCTTTAAGAACAATATTCTTACTAAAGACAATCATCTTTATTGGGATATGGATAACCTGAAAGATAATATTGTCCTTGGTTTAAAAAAAGCAAAGGAGATGGGTTTTGCTGTGCTTTCTCTTGGTATTGACACATTTGGTGTTGATTATGCTCTTTTAGATGAGAACGATAATCTTATAAGAGACATCTATTGCTATCAAGATAGAGCAAATATCGAAAGCAAAGAAAAAGTGTTACAAGACTATAGTGAAGAAAGTCTCTTCGCGCTCTCTGGGACTTATCCACAATATTTCAATACCCTGTTTCAGTTGAAAAGAGATCAAAAACTTGGACATCTACAAAAGACTAAGACAATTCTTTTCTTTGCCTCATATCTCTACTTTTTCTTGACAGGAAAGAAATGCAATGAGCTTTCCTTTGCTTCTACAAGCGGTCTATTGGAAAAGGAGAGTGGAGATTATTCTAATGAACTTCTTTCTTATCTAGGACTGAGAAAAAATCAGTTTGCTCCATTTCTATCTGTTGGCAATGTTGTAGGAAACTTAAAGGAAGAAATTGTAAATAAGGTAGGATATCAGACAAAATGTGTAATGACATTCACCCATGATACAGCCGCTTCCTGCTTTGGTGCCTCAATCAAGAAAGGTGAACTTTTCCTCTCCTCTGGAACTTGGTCTTTATTAGGTGTGATGGATGACTGTTATCATACAGATGAGTATTCATTCCGTAACGGTTTCAGCAATGAACTGAATGAAAGCAATCAAATACGATACTTAAAGAATATTGTCGGCATGAAATTGATCAACCAAGCAAAAGACGAAATTGAAGAGAATATGGATATCGTGAAAGTCGTGAAACTAGCAGAAGAAGGAAATGATTATCCTTATATCTTTGATGCATCTGATTCACGATATCTATCTCCAAAGAATATGAAAGCAGAGATTGAGAATGAACTCTCATCTAAAGGGTATCCATTGCCGAAAGACGCATCTCAATTGTTTTACTGTATTTTTCATTCACTAGTAGTTCAATATAAAAAGACAATCGATAAAATTGAAAAACAGACTGGAAAGAACTTTGATTCCATCTGTATATTTGGTGGTGGAAATAAGAATCAACTTGTCAATCGTATGACAGAGGAGTTGACAAAGAAGAAGGTGAGGCTTGGTCCTAGTGAAGCTACATCATTTGGAAATGTTTTAGGACAGATTAAGTAAAAAGAAGACAGACAATTGTATGTTGTCGACAAAAGTTTTTAGAATAGATCCTAGTGCAATAAAAATGAATTATAAATGGTTCAGTATTCAGAAAGGATTGTAACGAAAATCTTTATTTCTTTGCTAGAGTCTCATAGACATAGTGGTTATCCTCTATGTCTTTTTTGACTGCTTCTTCATACTGTTTGCTATTTGCAAATTGTATTTTATTTCTACATGTGATTTCAAACGGAATCGCTTGTTCTCTGACGGCTTGGCGGATAAAGATATTGATTGCAGAAGATAGATTGAGTCCTAAATCATTAAAAAGGGTCTCAGCTTGTTTCTTTAATTCTGAATCCATTCGTATTGTTACGTTGACATTTGCCATATCAATCACCTCATTCAAATTATATCAAACTATGGTATTAAGGTAAATGTATGTGCACTAGCAGTGCATCTATGATTTGCCATAAAGTGTGAAAGTCAAACTTTCAATTCTATAATTGCTAGTTTTGTTTTCTAGTCAAAGAAATTTTCCTTCTATAACAAGAATAAAGGTACTATAAAGTTCATATTGAACATTTTTAAATGTTATGTTATTATGGCAGCAACGGTTTGAAACGCGTCCGTACACAAAGGCTACACAGCTTTGGTGTATGGGCGCTTTTTTCGTTAAAGGAGGAACGAATAATGAAAAACAAAGCGTTATTCAAAGAGTTTACTAAGTATGTATCTCTAAGTGTCTTAGGTCAAATTGCTCTATCCTGCTACACGTTAGCTGATACTTTTTTCGTTTCAGCAAAATTAGGTGCTGATGGACTTACTGCGCTCAATCTTGCTTTTCCAATATTCTGTATCATCAATGGAATAGGCCTTATGATTGGAATGGGTGGAGGAACTCGATATTCCATTTATCGAAGCAGAAACGAATGTGATAAAGCAAATCGAGTCTTTACTAATGCAATCTTTATTGCTGCTATGTTTTCTGTTGTTGTCGCACTCCTTGGTGCCTTTCATTCAAGATATATTGTTCGATTCCTAGGTGCAGATGACTCCATGATGGAATTGACGAATACATATGCACAGGTGATGCTTTTATTTACTCCTGCCTTTTTATTAAACAATCTTTTACAATGTTTTATCAGAAATGATGGTAAGCCATCTCTTTCTATGGCAGCTATGATCACAGGAAGCTTATCAAATGTTCTGCTTGATTATGTGTTTATCTTCCCTTTGAACATGGGAATATTCGGGGCGATACTGGCTACTGGTCTTGCTCCTATTATCAGTATTTGTGTCCTCTCTTGGTATTTGATAAGAAGGAAAAATAAGTTTCCTTTTGTGAAATGCAGATTGGAAGGATTGTATACAAAAGAAATACTTTCTAGCGGGTTTTCTCCATTTCTGACCGAAGCGACATCAGGAATTGTCATGTTCTTGTTCAACTTTATTATTTTACGTATATCAGGAAATATTGGAGTGGCTGCTTTTGGTGTCATATCCGTTATTTCACTTGTTGTGATCGCTATGTATACTGGTTTATCTCAAGGGGCGCAACCTGTTCTAAGCAGAAATCATGGAGAAGGCAAATCAGAAAATGTAAAAGTCATTTTGAGATACAGCTTGATAACCATGCTGATTCTTTCTTGTGCGATTTATTCTATTGTCTATTTTGGAGCATCTAGGCTAGCCTCTATCTTCAATAGCGAGAAGAATGAGACATTGCAATCTTTTGCAGTGAAAGGCTTAAAACTATATTTCATCGCTTGCCCATTTATTGGATTCAACATTGTGATGGCAACCTATTTTATCTCGACAGAAAAGCCAGTCTTTTCACAAATCATATCCTTATCTCGTGGATTCATTGTCTTAGTTCCTGTCGCTTTTCTTCTTTCATTCTTGTTTGATATGATTGGTGTCTGGTGTTGTTATCCAGTATCAGAATTTATCGTAGCAATAATTGGTTTCGTGATTTATGAAGTGAACAAACACAAAGAAAATAAAGTAGTAACAAATGATGTTAGGCAATAACGCAAATAGACTCTATGACTTGTCAGATGGGTTAACAATTTGAAACAGCGTCGGAAAGTGCTAGCTTGTGCATCTATTTAATCTTAGTTTCTAAGCATGAAAAAAGCCTCACAGTTATAGGACTGAGAGGCTCATTATCATGGTGGTGCCCAGGGCGGGACTTGAACCCGCACGCCCTCACGGACATCAGATTTTGAGTCTGACGCGTATACCGATTCCGCCACCTGGGCACAATGGTTGAAGCGATGGGATTTGAACCCATGACCTCTTGGTCCCGAACCAAGCGTGCTACCAAGCTGCACCACGCCTCAAAATATGTGCTCGATTATTTTACCATTGTCGGATAACTTGTTCAAGAAAAAAATAACGAAAAAAGCTCCGGAAATTTCCGGAGCTTCTAGAAACGATTTTACTTCTTCTTAAGAGGATCGACAGGTTTGATTGGGGCACGAGGTGCGCCAGGTTTCTTGTTGATAGGAGCGATAGGATGGAAGGCAGGAGTCTGTTTATCCGAGAACGGATTCTGAGACTGGAGCTTATCATCCTTCTTTTCTTCTGGCTTGATCGGTTCAACTGGCTTGAAGTTGATCGGTGCAGTCGGCTTTGCAATCTTCTTGTCATCATCTTTCTTCTCGACATTTTCGGCAGCAGTTGCATTCGATGCTTTCTGAGCTTTGACTAAGTCACGGATGGATGTAGCAGATTTGCCAGTAGTTGGAGCAACTGGTGTAGCGGGAACGTTTCCGTTAAGCTTGTTGACAGTTGTGACGTTGGTGTAACCATTCTTACGGATATCCTCGTTACGTCTCTTCTGCTTCCATTCCGGTTCGCTGGACTGATTGGCGAAGATAGGATTGACAGTAGGTTGGACCTTTGTGACACCCTTCTTGAAGGCTTCTTCAGCGGAGAGATCACCCTGATAGGTCTTGATTTGATAGTTCTTCAGTTCGAAACGAACTTTCTGAGCTTTGACGGCTTCGATCTTATCGTGTTTGGATTTAGCAGTAGAGTGGAGCGGACCAGAGATAGGAGTGAGAACTGGTTTCTCTTCAACCGGTTTCTCTTCCTCAACTGGAGCAGCCTTAGGTGCAACAGGAGTAATCGGGGCAATCGGAGTGATTCTAGGTTTGTTCTCCTTGTTGGCGGCAGGAACGTTCTTCAATTCGACTTGCTTGACGTTAGCAACAGGCTTCGGAGCAGGTGCAGGAGCAGCTGGCTTTTCTTCAACCGGCTTTTCTTCAACTACAGGAGTTTCTTCGACAACCGGCTTTTCTTCCGGAACATATTCAGGAAGGATCCAATCCTTTTCAAGATGGAACTTCTCTGTCTTGACTTCTTCATGAGAATTGCCAGTGACAACCTGTTTATGATCTAAACGAGATTCTGTATTTTCATTGACAACCGGCTCATGTTCTTCTTCCTGAGGACGTTTTCCATCATCTTCGATGAAGTTGACGGCTTTTGTGACAGCGCCCTTAGGCTCTTCAGTCTCTTCGACTTTCTCTTCGACGACTTCTTCAACAACGGGTTCTTCAGCCTTCTCTTCGACCTTTTCTTCGACAATCTCTTCAACAACAGGAACGTTCTCTTCTGTCGGAGCAACGACATCGGTGATATCAGAGGATTCGGTTATAGGCTCAGCAACGGGTTCTTCTTTGGCGGGTTCTTCGACAACAGATTCTTCAACCGGTTTTTCTTTTGCCCAAGGATCTTCGTTATTCTCGTCAATGCCAGGGAGAACAGTGACTTCTTCGTTCTTCTTTTCCTGTTCGTGCCATGGATTTGCATCCCATTCATCGATGCCAGGAAGGACTTTGACGCTGCGATGGAGATCAGGTTGAATTGTATCAGATAACTTTTTAGCCTCTATGGCATCACGGTTAACTTCTTCCTCGTGTGCCAATTCTTCATTTTTCTGAGGTTCGAGAAGCTCAATGAGCTTATCGACTTCGGTGTCATAGAGGCCTGGTAGGTTTGATATCGGAGAGGCTTCAATCGGTTCTAAGGAGTTGATGATGGCAAGTTCACGGATTGTAGGAGCGACTCTCACGGTTTCAACGGCAGGCTTCTCTTCAGGTGTAACAGTTTCAGCGGCGGCAGCAGCAACAGGAATTGCAGCAGCTACAACAGTAGCGGGCTCATCTTCAGCTGCTTTGACTTCTTCTTCGACTTCAACAGCTTTCTTTCCTTTAATCTTGCAAGCCATGATGTAGAAGATGATCTGGAAGATGACCAACATGACAAGAATATAGAAAGTAGCATTGAACCAAAGGTTTGTGGAAAGGAAGGAAAGTCTAATGACAGCAAGGGTATTGCCAGTCTTAAAGAGGTTCATCCATTTTTCATAAGTGGCAGGGAACCAAGAATAGTACTTTCCAACTAGATCTGTGACTTTCTGTGTGAAAGGAATAGAAAGATAGCCTAAGAAGACAATGAAGGAAACAATGAATGTAATCCAGCAAAGAGCTTTGCGGAATCCTTCTTTTCTTCCTAACTTTCTATTGTGGTTCATGACGAGGAATGGAGTGTAGCAGAGGAACAACAAACCTAAGAGCAAGCAGATGTATAGGAAGCTGTACAAACTGGCGGTGAAGATTTCACTGTGCTTTCTGAAAGGCATTGTCAGGTTGAGATTATCGACAAGGTGATACTTAACCCAATCGATGAATTTCGTTGAGAAACCTGAGAACCAACTCAGTCCATTCAAGAAATCTTTTACATAATGAGAGAGTGGTGTAAGCATCAACACGGCTGCGATAGCAACAATCACGAATAGAACAATGAAGATGATGTTAAAGACAGTGACTGCCTTGCTCCCTTTTTTCTTTTTTACAGGAGCGCTTTGTTCTTTTTTTGCCATAATGGGCCTCCTTAACATGCTCAAAGATGGAAAGAGCGATAAGTTTATATTATTCTATCACTATACAAAAAACGTATGCAAGATATTTTCACTTAATATTTTATATTTAGCAAAGAAGCAACTTTTTATAATGCAGTGTTGTTGTTATCTATTGCTGAAAAGTCAAAGAAAAAGCCATCTGTTGTTTAAAAATCAGATGGCCTTTTCTGTGTGCTATTCAATTGAACTTATTGTCAATATGGATACATATATAATTTACCTTGTTGGTAATCAAAATACAAATAAAAAGATAAAAATCTAGTTGCGTATTTCAAAATAAATAAGTTGTTATTATAAATTATGCCCTTGAATATAGTTATTTACTAGTACATATGATAAAATACGTTAGAGGGATATTACTATGATAAAGAAAGATCTTGATGCTGTTTTCTTCGATTGTTGGGATACGTTGATTTCCTTTGAATGTCCGGAAAAAAGATGGAATATACTGAGCCTTTATCAACATTCGATTAATAAAGATGAAATTGACTGGGAGAAGGTCTATGAATTCTCGGAGCAGTTCTTCGATGGGTATTATCGTTCCAGGCTTAATTATGAAATAGACATTTTAGCTGTTTTAAGATTGTTTGTTACCTATTTTGGCATAGTTCTGGATTGTCCTTTGGAAGTGTGCACTCATGAAATACTGATTCATCTTTCACCAAAGCCAATAGATGGAATTGATCAGTTCTTAACATATTTGGATGAGAATGGAATCTATTATTCAGTATTGTCTAATACAATCTACTCCTCAGATGATACTATGGCATTGATAGACAAACTTGTTCCGAATCATCATTTTGGATTCTTCCTAGGTTCGAATGATATCGGTGTGAAGAAACCTAACCCCATTTTCTTTCAAACCGGTGTAAAGAAGGCAAAACAAGAAATCGGTAAATCAATCTATATCGGTGATACTTTCTATCAGGATGTAATTGGTTCGTTTGTTTCTGGATTTAAATCATCAGTCTGGTTGAATCATAAAGGAAAAGAACCGACTTTCTTTGAACGTGTCGATTTAACTGATAAAATAAAATACATAGAGGTAGACTCTTATCATAGTTTGATTTCTGCCTTGGAGGAGAAAAACAATAAATGAAAGAAATGATACTTCCCGAAAAAGGTGATCTCCATTACTGCTCTTCAGAGTATTTCCCTAAGTTTGATTCGATTGGAAATGTTGATCTTCATGATCTGATGATTCAGTTTCAGAACCTTGCTGGAAAACATATAGAGAATCTTGGCTTAGGTGAGGATTTCAAAAAAGAGAATTCTGTATTTTATATCCTTTGTAGAATGAAAGGATATTTCCTTTCTGAGATATCAAAGGATGAAACATACACATTTGTCACATATCCTATCCAGGCATCAAGTCTTCAGCTTTATCGTTATGCCTATATTCTTGATTCAAAAGGAAATCCTGTTTTCTATCTTGTGTCATTATGGGTATTGATGGATCAGAAGACAAGACGCTTACAGTCTGCAAAAGCTTTCCGTGAGACTTTACGATTAGTCATTCCGGATATTGAGGACACTCGTCCTTTAACCGATGAAAGATTGGTTGAGATGGATTTCTCGGATAAGGAATTCAATTATCAGTCTTCCTATGTTGTGACAGCAAACGATATTGATTCCAACGGGCATATGAATAATACTGTTTATATGAAAATTGCTCAAGAGAAGTGCATCCTTAAGCCGGTATCAGTCTTTGAAATCGATTTTGAAAAAGAATGTTATTTGAATGAGATGATAACCTTAGAGTCTGTGGTAGATGAAAACTCCTATTATGTGATGGGAAGAAAAAGTGATGGACTTCTATCATTCATGGTGAAGTTCAGCACCACTGAAAAATACTGATCCTTGTTCTTTTATCTTTTCCGTCTATATATTTAGTGATGGGAAAAGATTTCATATGTCCACGATGTGGAAATTCGGATATCCGCTACATCGGTTATCGGAATGGAGAACCATATTGTAGAGCGTGCATTGGCTTTCATGGTAGGAAAGCTGATGGCGCATTTTTAGTCAACAGCCAAATTAAATTGGAATTGAAGTATCCACTCAGTGAAAAGCAAGAGGAAATATCAAATGGTGTCTTATACGCATTAGCAGAGAAAAAGAATGTTCTGATTCATGCTGTGACAGGTGCAGGAAAAACAGAGTTAGTCTATCATGCCATGGAAAGTGTATTGAAGAAAGGAGGACACGTTGGCTTTGCGACTCCGAGAAAGGATGTTGTAATTGATCTGCTTCCAAGAATACAAGAAGCATTTCCGATAGCAAAGACCATTGCAGTCTATGGAGAACATAGTTCTACATTAGAAGCAGATATTGTAGTCCTTACGACGCATCAGCTATACCGTTACGAGTCCTATTTTGATCTGTTGATTCTAGATGAGATTGATGCATTTCCTTATAGAGACAATCAAGTCTTGAATTCCTTCTTTAGGAAGAGCGTAAAAGGAAACTATGTTCTGTTATCAGCTACGCCGAGCAAACAGGATATCGATAAGATTGAAAAGGATAATGGAATAGTACTATCACTTTATGAGAGATATCATCATGCACCTCTTCCTGAACCTAAGATAAGAAAGACAACATGGCTAAACTCCTATTTTGTTGTATATAAGTTGCTAGCCGAGTTCTTGAAACAGGATAAGCCAGTTTTTATCTTTGCTCCTACAATATCCATTGGACACAGGCTATATTCCTTTCTAAGCGTGCTAGTATCGATGGGAAGTTTCGTATCATCGGAAGAAGAAGGCCGTAGATTGGATATTGAGAAATTCAAAAGTGGGGAATTGAAATACCTTGTGACAACATCAATATTAGAAAGGGGAGTGACAGTGAAGAACCTTCAAGTGATTGTATTTGATGCTGATCATGAATTATATAATGCCGCCGCTTTAATACAGATTGCAGGAAGAGTAGGAAGAAAAATCGATGCGAAGACAGGGGATGTCTATTTCTTAGGTCAGCAGATAACAGAAGCGATGAAGAAAGCGAAAGAGGAAATCCATGAGTACAACAGAAAATCAGGGCTACTGTAAAAGCTGCTTCAATCCACTTTCCTTGCCACCATATCGGAGAATGATAGAAAGAAAACCAATCCTGTGCAGTTCATGCATCTCTCAGATAAATATTAAGTTGGTGATTAGAAAAGTAGGCGGTATAAAGGTTCTATTCCTGTCCGACTATGATAGGATAATGAAGACATGGCTTATGAATTTCAAAGAGTATGGAGACATTGAATTAGCCCCTTGTTTTCTGTATTGCTTTCTGCCTATTATTCGATTGATGTTTCACGATTATCTTTTTGTCCCATGCCCTTCTTCTGAAGATAGAATAAACAAAAGAGGATTTGATCATCTTACTGAAATATTGAAATCAAGTTCTCTTCCTCACCAGTCTTTGCTTTGTAAGCGAAGCGCCTTGGAACAGAAGAACATGAAAGGCCAAGACCGATTCAAGAAGAAAGGAATCTATCTAGTTGACAACGCATGTGATTTATCAAACCGCAAAATTGTTCTTTTTGATGATGTTATGACGACAGGTTCTACCTTTTTGCAATCTTTGGAACAACTTCAAAAATGCAGAGCGAAAAAGATAGTCGGACTGATCATTATGGATAATCAAAAAACAGAGGAGAGAAAACTCAAGGTCTAATTTGTGGCTATATATTCGCTATTTATATAATATTTAAAACATAACTTTGTTATAA
>CAVALL010000055.1:0-11281 GCA_963589675.1 Alistipes onderdonkii
ATATGTATTTGTTTAATCTTTATATAGTATTTTTTCTTTAAACTATTTCAAAAACAAAATCCAATTCGTTATGGTATTTTACCCTCTTCGGTTATAAACTATTCAAAACGGAGATTTCATTATGGAATGGTACTTTATTCTAGCTATTGTTGTCGGTGCACTTCTTGTCTTTTTCCTCTTTGTCTTTTACTTTCTCATCCCCTTTGGACTTGTACAGTATATGTCCTATCCAAAGAGATGGAATAGAAAAGAAAGCCATATAGAAGATGAGAAGAAAAATTTACTGATAGGTGAAGAAAAGTTAAAGCGTGAACCATTTGAAGTCAAAATGAGTGACGGATATCTCATCCATGGAGATATTTCATTTCAGGGTAACGAAAAGAAATTCGTCATTCTCTGTCACGGATACTCCGTCAACAGAGAGAGCGCCATCAAATACGCTGTCTTATTCTATTCCTTAGGTTACTCTGTTGTTGTATACGACCATAGAAGCCATGGTGACAATGTACATAAGGATGTGACCATGGGATATAAGGAATCGAAGGATCTTCACGAAATCATCCTTTGGTTAAAAGCAAAGTATGGAGAAGACATCTTCCTAGGTCTACATGGCGAAAGCATGGGTTCTGCAACTATCCTACAAGTAGTGAAGTACAATGACAAAATCGATTTCATCTGTGAGGACTGCGGATATAGTGATTTAAGAAAATTATTCATCTATCTTGTAAGACATATGACACATCTTTCTCCTTTCTTCATTCCTATGTGTGATGTCTATATGAAGCTATTCCACAAATATCATATGAAAGATGCTTCTCCTATTGAATATATCAAAGGATGCACAATACCTTTATTAGTCATACATGGTGAAAAGGATACCTTTATCCCAAATGATCATTCTGAAGATATCTATCAGGCATTCAGCGGATATAAGGAAAAGCATATCTTCCCTGGTGCTGAGCATGCTGAGTCCTTATTAAGTGACAGAGAAAAGTACAAACAGATTCTTGAAACCTTTGTACATAAAATAGAAAACAATGAATAAATCGATCATCATATCTGATTCCTTCAAAGGAACATTGTCATCATTTGATATTATCCAACTTTTTCAAAAAGCATATTCAGAAGTATTTCCAGATAGTACACTCCTTTCCTTTCCTGTCTCCGATGGAGGAGAAGGATTTATCGATGCTATTTCTACAGTTTTACAAGGAAAGAGAATTCAAATAGATTCTTTAGATTCCAACCAAAATAAGATACTAGCTGACTACTTCATTGATTCAGATAATAATGCCTACATCGAATGTGCATCTTGTATTTCGCTTCCAAAGACAAAGATCAAGAATCCATGTCTTACTACTTCATATGGTATAGGAATTCTAATACGTGATGTTATAGATAAAGGCATCAAGAAGATTTATCTATCTTTAGGGGGAACATCAACCAATGACTGTGGAACTGGAATCCTATCCGCATTAGGTGTTAGATTCTACAATGAAGATAATCTCCCTTTCCTACCAACGGGTGCAACGCTTGGAAAAGTAACTAGAATCGATGACACAGAATTTAAGAAACTGACTAAAGATATCACTATCACCCTATTAAGTGATGTGAAGAATCCACTATTAGGTACGAACGGATGCTCTTACGTCTTTGCTAAACAAAAAGGAGCAACTGATAGTGATGTAATTGAACTTGAACATCAGATGAAATCGTATCATGATTTTCTTCTTTCACATGGTTATCCGGATTGTTCCAAAAGCGAAGGAGCAGGAGCTGCCGGTGGTATTGGATGTGGTCTTCTCACATTCTTGCAATCTAAAATAGAAAGCGGAATAGATGCCTATTTAAATATGATACACTTTGAAGATTATCTAAAAGATGTTGATATGATATTCACTGGAGAAGGTCATATAGATTCTCAGACATCAAAAGGAAAAGTCATTGATGGTATATGCAAAATTGCGGAGAAACACAATATTCCAGTCATCGCTATTGTCGGAGGTGCCGACTTAGATAGCGAAGCAATGATTCAACACGGATTATCCTCTATTTTTCCTATCAACCGCGAGCCCATTTCAAAGAATGAAATCGAAAAGAACGCCAAAGAATATTACTATCTAACTACTCTCAACATCCTAAGACTGATCAAAACAATAGAATCGAAAGGACAATAGACTCCTTTTCTTTGCCTCTCGTCAAGTTGTAAAATCACTTTTGTTATTCTAAAATATTCCTATGTTCATCGCAAATTATCACACTCATACAAAACGCTGTGGCCATGCCACAGGCGAAGACGAAGACTATGTCTTAGAAGCTATCGGCTACGGATACCGTAGTCTTGGTTTTTCTGATCATGCTATGCTTCCTGATTTCTCGGAACCATACACAAGAGCTGAATTTTCTCAGTTCCAGAATTACTGTGATTCCATTCGCTCATTGTCTAAAAAATATGAGAATCAGATCGATATCTTCTTAGGATTCGAAGCAGAATCTTTTCCCAACTATTTTCCGTTTTTCCATGAACTGATTGAAAACGGCATTTTAGATTATCTGATTTTAGGAAACCATTCTGCAATGGATGAGAACAAACAGATCTATTGCCGCTTTTCCAATATCACTTCTGCAAGTCAGCTCTACCTCTATCGTGACCTTGCACTTCAGGCATTGCAGACTGGAATGTATAAGGTCTTTGCTCATCCGGATTATTTTATGTCGAATATTTCTGACTTTGATTCCGATTGCAAAAAGGTTTCCAGGTCCATCATTGAAGCCTGCATGGCTTATGATATCCCTCTTGAGATCAATGTTGCGGGAATCAGAAACGGAAAGAAAGAAATCGGAAGCGAAAAAAGATGGCGTTATCCTACCGATGATTTCTTTGATTTGGTTGGAAAATATCATGCGAAATGTATCTTTGGAATTGATGCCCATGCTCCTGAACAACTCTCTGATGATGGCGCCAACTTCACCGCTGCTCAGTTTGCAAAGGAACACAATCTTTTCGTCATCGATAGTCTTCCAGACATTCATAAACATTGATTTTGTTTTGCCGCATGATTATTTTGCCTAAAATATCAACATTTATGCTTTAGTTGATATTTCTCTTTTACTCATTTTGTTCTATTATTATATATGTCTTGAAAGGAGTCTATTATGAAAAAGAAAATCGTGTCATTATTAGCTAGTTTTGTTCTATTCTTTTCTCTTACTTCCTGTGGTTCTTCTAAGCCAACCATTTTAGAATCGGAAGAGGATTGTTCCGATAAGATGACAATCAGCAATCTTACTGTTGACAGTGTCTATAATCCAAGGGAAGGTGGAGCAGACATCACGACAAGTGGCAATGATTCTTCTCTCACTTTCCACTTCACTGTCACCAATGATAGTCAATGCATTTCCACTAGTCTTTGCTATGACTTCAATATTGCTGATTCCTCTGGGAAAAACGTTCTGACTTCACCAATCAGCGAATATTCTAAGATGCTGATTCTTTATCCTGGTGATTCTTCCACCATCACAAAGAAAGTAACACCGGATGACACCTATCAATTCACAACACTTGAAACATACAAAATTACGGACTTCAAGGTGACGAAGACACCTGCCTATTCATCAAAAGCCATCTATTCCACGGAACTTGATCCTACAAATGACAAATATATCACCGTAACCGATTTGATTGTTCGCTATGTCAATGACTTAAGCGGAACAAATCTATATCGTGTCGACTATAAGATGTCCTACATATTCAACAACAAGGATAATAAAACGATATGGTTATATTATCCTCAGGTCATTCTCCATGTCGATGGAAAAGAGATTGTCCTTTCTGAGAATTCACGTTCCTATGAAGAGAATACTTTACAGTCCTGCTACTATTTCAATTCCACTGAGACACTTGATTTAGATAAACCTTATACTCTTAGCATCAAGGCATGCATCGGAACAACTGACTATACTCCCGGTTCATCCGTAACTACTATTGTTTTAGCAATCATGATCTGTTCTGTTGCTGCTCCTGTCATTGCAGGCCTCATCGTTTTGATTGTCATGCTCTCCATCAACAAAAAGAACAAGAAGAAAAAAGAACAACAATAAAAGGTACAGGATATGAATATCAAAGACGGCTATCTATCTTTCCAGGGCTATAAGACATACTATCGAATTGCGAATCCCGATGGCAAAAAGATTCCTCTTTTACTATTGCATGGTGGTCCTGGTTCCACACATAATTACCTAGAAATACTAGATGACTTAGCAAACAAAGATGATAGGCCTGTCATCACATATGATCAATTAGGATGTGGTTTATCCTCATTGGATGAAAGCCATCCATCTCTTTGGGTTAAGGAAACCTGGGTTAATGAACTCATCAATCTAAGAGAAAAACTGAACTTAAAGAAAGTTCATCTACTTGGTCATTCCTGGGGAGGCATGCTCTCGATCATCTATTTGACAGACTATCATCCTACAGGTGTTGTCACTTCTACTCTTTCCTCTACACTATCTAGTGTGAAGCTTTGGAGCAAAGAGACTCATCGTTTAGTAAAGTATCTTTCTATTGAGGATCAGAAAGCGATTGAAGAAGCAGAGAGAACAGGAAACTACTCTTCACTTGAATTCAAAATTGCTAATGACAATTATATGGAGAAATTCATAACAGGAAGCAAAAGAGATAACCTTCCAGAATGTGTCATTAGAAAGAAAAGAAACGGAAGCGAATCCTATCTTATCGCATGGGGAGAAAGTGAATTCACACCGAGTGGAACACTAAAAGACTACGAGTATACGGATAAGCTAAAGAATATCACTTGTCCGGTTCTACTTTTCTCTGGTGCAGATGATGAATCCACTCCGCTTCAGAACAAAATCATGTATGAGAACCTAAACTGTAAGAAGAAATGGTATCTATTTGAAAACAGCCATCATCAAAGCTATATCGAAGAACATGACAAGTATGTTGAGAAGCTTATCGCATTCTTAAACGAAAATGAGGTAAACGAATGAAATTCAATTTGATCAAATCCTTCAGTGGTAAATACTCCATCCAAAGCATAAAGGACTTTTATATCCTAGTCGACTATGTAGGCATCTCCTTTCTTGACAAAGAGTCATTAGAAGTGAAATATAAAATCAACGATTTCTATAACGGAATAACAGACTCTATCAGCCATGAGAAGAGATATTACATGTTAGGAAATATCTCAAACGAATATCGTATTTACGATTTAGAGAAGAGAGAAGCAATTCATGATGCCACACTGAATAATGTTGACAATATGGTAGTTATCGGATTGACAGAAAAATTAGACGGCAAATCTTATTATGTCTTTTATTCCGATCCTGAATTTGCTTTTCCAAAGAATCCGGAGAAACCAGACAACGTCAAAATCTTCCAATACTCCTATCCTGAATTGAAAGAGGAAAGAGAAGTCAATCTAATAGACACTTATTTCGACGGCTACTCATCTAAGATGATCGACGGATATCTTCTTATCAATTCTAATGGTGAGATCGACTACATGGATGAAGAAGAGAACATAACAAAGCATCCTGAAATCCAGTACAACGATGTAGCACCTGTCTTCAATGAAAAGAGAGGTGAAATCTATATCACATCCGAGTATGGTCTTCGTATCTATGACAAGAATCTAATCGAATGCAACAAATTCGATATCATCAGTGATACCAAGAAGGAAGTCAATTCTCCTTTGCTCTTTTTCATCAACAAGGAAGCATTCAAAGATAAGTTCAATGACAAGCCCACTCTTCAGACAGCGGAAAAGATAACAGAATTAAAACTTCTAAATGAGAATCAAGTCTGTGCATTAGTCCTTGATGCTGGTGGAACCTATTCTAGGATTCTTGTAATCGATGTCAGAAACGGAAACATCGATGGCGAATTCAAAATCGGAATCAAAGCAAGCGACCTCTTTGTCTTAGATGAACATACCATCGCTTTCTTTGTCTTTGATACCATCCATATTATGAGGATTGAAGAATAATGACATTGCGTGAATTCTATACCGAAGTAAAAGGAAACACAGATAACATGTCCTTCACACCGATGTGGGAAGTCGATAGCTTATCCTCTTTATGCTACTACTTATCTCTGATTCAATTACCAGAAGACATTATCCGTGAAGTCTCATTTGAAGATAGGAAGAGGTTTCAGGAAGTCTTTGAAGGATTTGAGCCGAAGAAAATCTTACGACATGGTCAGTATCTTTCTCAGCTCAATTATGTCCTTGAATATTTCCTCCCTGAAAACATCTCTCCGTATAAGAAACTGACACAGACTGTTTTTCTTACCGCCAAAATGTTATCAAAATATAAGTCTTTAGAAGATTTCCAGAAGGAAATTCAGGAAAAATGTCCTGAAAAAGATGATAAGAAAACATTTGAATTTTTGAACTCTTTCCGTTTGGATTACTCTCTTCCAAACATGTTTTTCAATACGACATGCCTTTTCTTTTCGAAGACTGGATTATTAGATATCCCCTATCTCAATCAAAGAATCAAGAGTGTCATGCATCAACATTTAGATGTTGATGAAGACAATTATGCTCTTTTCCACATTCTTTGCCTTATAATAAAAATCAGCAATGATTGCGGTTATGAAGTTTCACAAAGAATCGAGGCTTATTCAAGATAACTATGCTTACACTATCTCACATTGACAAGACCTATAAAGTCGACGACACGGAATTTTATGCATTGAAAGATGTCAGCCTTTCGTTCCCTGAAGTTCAGTTCGTTTCCATTCTAGGTCCTTCTGGATGTGGGAAAACGACTCTTCTGAACATCATCGGCTCTCTTGATACTCCTTCCTCTGGACAGATCATTTCAGATGGGAAAGATTTGAGCGCTCTTACTGAAAAAGAGAAAAACTCGTATAGAAACAACAAGATAGGATTTGTCTTTCAGAACTGCTATCTGATTCCACAGCTATCCATCCTAGACAATGTCAAAATCGCACTAAGTGTCAGAAACCAGACAAAAAAGGAATGTGAACAGAAGGCTTTAGAAGCTTTGAAACTTGTTCATATGGAAAAGATGAAGAACAAGAAGCCCAGCCAACTTTCCGGTGGACAACAGCAGAAAGTCGCCATTGCAAGAGCCTTAATCACATCCCCATCCTATATCCTTGCGGATGAACCGACTGGTGCTTTAGATAGTCAATCAAGCAAAGAAGTCATGGACTTATTAAAAGAAGTTTCCAAGACTAGACTTGTCATTATGGTCACTCATAATGAAGAGATAGCTTCCGAATACTCGGATCGAATCATCAAGATGAAGGATGGAGGAATCGTAAGTGATGAAAAGCTTCACGAAACCGGTCAGCAACTCGATGAAAAACAAGAGGAAAATGCCTCTCATCTGCCTTTCTCAATGGCTATCCGATTAGCATTCAAGAATTTAAAGTCTAGAAAGGGAAAGACTATCCTTTCCACAATCGCCAACTCATTCGGTATGATTGGAATCGCCTTCCTCCTTGCTATCAATAATGGATTTGATAAATACTCTTATAACATCTCTAGTGCATCGGCGACATCTCTACCGATTGTCATCTCCAACTACACAGAAAAAACAGACAGCGAATCGTTCAACAAGACAAATCAGTCCATCGCATACCCTGATGCCCAGGAAATTTATCCGAAGGTATCCCAAGCTTCTAATAGTGCCTATCAGTATACAAACATCACACAGAAATATCTCAATTACCTTGAATCGATGAAAGAGGATAATCTTATCAATCAATATGTAATCGGATATTCCTCCTCCTATTCATTCAATCTCTCTACTGTCTTCCCTGAATCCATCAACAAGAAATACGAATCATCGATCCAATACGTCAACACCACACTCACAAACTACAACTACTATGCGAACAATGCTTCGCTTCCTTACAATATCTTCCATGTCTTGTATGGTGATTTAGAACAATATGACCTTCTTGCCGGAAGCCTTCCTACAAGCGAGAATGATCTTGTTCTTGTCGTAAACAAATATAACGCAGTCAGTTTCAAGATATTGCGTGCCTTAGGATTCTATAATACAAAAGACACAGAAACGGATGTCAAAGACACAAGCTTATCCACCAATGTCAAACCGATATCATTCGATGATGTCATCGGAAAAGAATATAAGATATTCAATAACAGTGAAGTCTACTCCTCTGTTTCAGATTCAAATGTGACAGATGCTGTAGGACACAATAGAACGATTCATTATTTTGAAAAGAACAAGCTGAATCAATCTTTCTATAACAATAATGGAAGAACATTGAAAATCACAGGTATCCTTAGACCGAAACAATCCACTGCCTTCTCTATCCTTTCACCTTCCTTATGCTATAGTCAGAAACTTCAGGAAGACTTGATGCCTACAAACACAGCCAGTGAAGTATCCACAAAAATAAAGGACAATATTGTCTTCACCAAACCCGAAGATGTGACAGGAAATGCAGTCAGTTCCTTTGCATCTGAACTACAGAAAGTACTTGATGATTACTACGCTAGTGAATCATCCGTCCTTCCCACTTCTAACCTGAACGCAGTATTCAAACGATATTTCAACTATTATCCATTTGATGATCAAGAACATTACTATAATGGTTTCACTACCTTCCTAAACACTGCACAAAAATTAGGATCAGATCTAGTCGGAGAAGACTTAAAAGGAAAAGACTTATCTCAAAAAGAAGAGATTGATGCCCAGATGGATAAGATCAAGAAAGACTTCCCTCTGAATGTCGACCAAGCCTATGAAGATATTATCTCGTTGATTGCTTACTGTAATGCGTACTCCACTATCCAATGTCTTGTCATATTCCCAAGCACATTAGAAGCAAGAAAGACAGTCATGAAGAAACTGGATGAATTCAACGAGATTCAAGATGATTCTACCCATGCTAGCTGTAGCGAAGAACAGATTTACTATGTATCGAGTGAAGACGCATCCCTCATCAACGATGTCTCGGAAATGATTCAATTAGTCTCAGTCATCCTTATCATATTCGCAGTCATTTCTCTTGTTGCTTCCTCAGCCATGACTGCGCTTATGATATCGAATACTGTCATAGAACGAAGAAAAGAAATCGGATTATTACGATCATTCGGAACAAAGAAGAGTGATGTCATACTACTCTTTGAACTAGAATCACTTGTCATTGGATTCTTAGGCGGTATCCTAGGATCGATAACAACTGTCATCTTATCCATACCGATCAATAAACTATTGGATTCCTATCTATCGTATTACCATATCAATAAGATCTGTAGTTTCACTTTCCCACACGCTTTAATCGTTATCGCATTATCTTTGGTAATCGGTATAGTTTCCGCTATGATTCCATCATTAAAAGCAAGCAGAGTAAATCCTGTTAAATCGTTGAGAAGCGAGTAAACAACCTAATGAATAAAGACTAAAAATGCTCTTAGATATCTAAGAGCATTTTTAGTATACATAAAAGGACAATAGTGCTTTTAACAAAGTTTCACTTCTGCATTTTTAGATGTTACAAGTTTCTTATATTCTGTGCGAAGAGACTGTATCGCTTCTAGTTTCTCGCTTGGAACTTCGCTTATATACCAAGCGTGGTATGTCTTAAAATCTTTGTCATCAGCAGCCATCGAAGCATAAAAAGCTCCTTTTTCCTCACTATCAGTAGGAATATAAATAAAAGTATTATCCATTTTGCACTCGTATTCATTTGTCCCTTCCCACCCATCGACCTCACTCATATCCTGCTTTTCAACATCACAGGAAACAAAATAATCATAGAGAGCCTTTGACTTTTCAATCAATTTATCGGTTAAATAAGCCGTTGTTTTTTTATATCTATGGCCTTCCACTTCAGCAAACTCAACTAAAGTCACTGTGTATTTATCATCTTTTTTCTCTTGTCCACAAGCCACAAGCAAGGCTGATAAGACAACCATTAAAATCGTTTGTTTTTTCATTTTACTTTACTCCTATATAAATTGAAGCCTCGAAATACTGACTAGCAACGTAATAATCTCCGGTTCGTTCATTATACCAATCATAATGAGTTATCATGAAATTTCCAGAATAACGAACATTAGCAGTTCCTATTCCAAGAACAGAATGTCCACCTGCATCAGACCCATCATCTTCAATACATTTAATACTTAACATTGCGGGATTATGTTTTGAATTTATCACTTGCGCATACTCGTTGAAAGTTGTCAAATAATATGCACGATAGTTTGAATATCCCTTATCTGCAAGATAATTTGTTAATCCAGACACTTGATTTGCACGAGTAGTTCCTGATTTTGTACTCGTTTTCATATACTTGGCCATTTCTACAATAACCTTATCAACTGCCTTCTTATTATCTGAATGTTCAAGAGGCAATAATCCATCAATAAGATTCGTCATATTGGAATAACGATCATAGAAAGATATAAGCATAGTTGCAGATGTTGGAGCACAGCCATTGTCCACCGGTCCATATGAATAATTATAGTATGATGGACAATTTGTCAAATATTGAGCAGATGTGAAGCTATCATAATGACTAGTATATAAGTCGACATTCAATTCCGGAGTATCATGAATGGTAGATGAACTAGTATCTGATACAGCATTGATGTTCACATAAGAATCATCAATTACAATGGCTTCAGTTCCTTTAGCAAATATAGGAGACAAACTTTCTAAATCATCAACATCAGGATACTCAGTTCCTTTATATGCGGACAAAACTTTTTGTTCCGAATCCGTAACAAAATACCCAGAATAATTACCATCCCCATCAGTGAGTTGATAAACTGAATACTGATTTCCAGAAAAATAAAAATTATTCACAAAAGAATAATCGGATTCTTCCGATTTAACTAATTCCTTAGCCACCTCTTTAAAAGACTTTGAAACTTTGATAGCATTTGTGGTTTCACCAAATGCTGTAACAACCGAGAGTATAGATAGCAATGTAGGTAACAAAACAATTTTTGAAAACATAGCATTATCCCTCCTCAGTTTTCACGCTTATTATATCCCAGCGGATTTTATTGTCAAGTTTTTTAACATTTTTTATTAGGCAACATACATATCATAATCAAGTGTACAAAATAGGTATGAAAGATGTTTCCATCACAACGATAAACTTTGATCAACAAATGAAATCATCAGTTTTGTCAACCTTGGATTTATAGAAAATTTCTTCTTTCTTTTTTTACTTTAAAAGAAAATACCATCCGGTTTTCGGAAGTTAAAAAGCGAAAAATCCCAGAATGTCTCGAGTCTGTCG
>CAVALL010000056.1:0-10992 GCA_963589675.1 Alistipes onderdonkii
TCTTCGACAAGCACTACAAGGGCTACAGGAAGAGCGACGGCAAGGACCTCGACAACGTCGTCATCGACCAGGGCCAGATCTGATAGGCAGTTGAATTCGATACGAAACACAATAAGGATATGAACAGAGGCTATGCGGACAATATTCGCATAGCCTTTTTGGCTCTAAAACAAATATGTTGTCGTATAATTGAATCATGAAGAAAACAGATAGAAATCTCCTGTTGACCGTTTTGTATCTACTATGCCTTTATTTAGCGTGTCAATTTGTACCCTATTCTAAAATAACAACAGTTCCTATGTATCAGTTGCTCATAAGAACTGGTCTTACATCTGTTGTTCTTTTCCTTTGTCTAATTGAGACAAAGAAGAATCAAACGAGCCATCTAAAGAATATAAAAGCAATCGATATTGTTCTTCTTGTTCCTCTTTTGTTTCCTTGCTTTAGCAATTTGATTTATGCAGTTGCCTATCAGGTTCCAAAAGCAACAAATTTTGATGTTGGCTATTTGTTTTCTGCAATCTTCTTGTCACTTGTCTCTGTCATAGTCGAAGAAATGATATTCCGTTACTTCCTTATTTTCTTCTTTTCTTCTTTGTTCGAAAAGAAAAAGTATAGATCATATCTTGTAATATTTTTCAGCTCCTTATCATTCTCTTTGATGCATGTAATCAACTTCACATCAGGAAACTACTTAGGAACCGGACTTCAAATTGTTTATACCTTCTTTTTAGGTATTATATTAGGATATTTTGCATATAAATTAGAAAATATCTATCTTCCAATAGTAGGTCATTTCCTTTTTAATCTATTCAATATGATCTTGTTTACTAATATATATAATATGGAAGAATACTCTCTTACATACATATGTCTTAGTATAGCTTTTGGTGTATTTTCGATTGCTTATTTTGCATTATATGTCTATCTTAAACTTCGGAGAGAAAAATATGCTTCCTGATATTGGCTTTGATATTTATCCTTTTTTAATCGTCTTAGGATTCATATTAGACTTTGTTTTTCTTGAACTCTATTTCAAGAAGATTGGAATGAAAAAAGGAGTCTCTACTAATTTAGAGATTGCACTAACTGCCAGTGGAATCGTTGGCATCATCTGTGCGATTCTCTTTCAGAATTTATATGATCTCATTGAGAAAGGATCAGACTATAAATGGACATGGGCGATGACATTCTTCGGTGGACTCATCGGTGGAACAGCTATGTTCTTCCTTCTTTATTTTTTAGTTTTGAAAAAGAAGAACCCTCCATTCCTTACACCCTTGATGACAATAGCAGGACCATGTGTTCCTTTTGCTCATGGATTAGGAAGAATCGGATGCTTCTTAGATGGATGCTGCTACGGAAAAGAAACAGATTCTATATTTGGAATCAAGTTTACTACGACAACGACAAAAGTCTGGCCAACCAATTTATTTGAAGCTATCTTTCTTTTAGTATTGGCCGGTTTATTATTTTATTTAGCTTATCGGCATCGTTCTCGTTATACATTCCCAATCTATATGATGTCATATGGTGTATTCCGTTTCCTTATCGAGTTTTTAAGAGGAGATCATAGAGGAAGCTTTATTCCAGGTGTCTCACCTTCTCAGTTCTGGGCTCTTCTTCTATTCTTAGGCGGTATTGTCTATTTGGTTTACATCATAGTTGATGAAAAGAAAAACAGGTCCAAGACAGAGCCTTGAACCTGAGATTTATTTGGATAATTGATTGTCTTTATTCTGATAAAGACCCTTTTTCATTTGATTCAGATAATAGAAAGAAGGAATGATGACAACGAGTGCAGATAAGATCCATGTCACGGGATCAGCAAGAGATACACTGATGTAGCTAGCTAATGAAGCAGAGGAATCAATTGCTCCATGATTGACAAGAGAAGGAAGGAATGTGCAAATAAGTGTTCTAGATAACAATTCAATGAATCCGCTCAATAATGGATATAAGGGTTTTTCTAATGCTTGTACTGTATTTCTTCCTAGATAGATGAATCCTAACGGGATATAGAATGGTAACGCAATATATAGATAAGTGTTTCCAAATAAGATAGATTTGTCTGATATTGTGTTTTTCGATAAGAAGATATATTGATAAGCACCGTTTATCGTAAGTAATAGTCCAACTGTGGTAGCAAACAAAGCGAGAACAATACTTAGTTTGCAGGCAAAGAAGAATCCTTTTCTTATTCTGTCATACTGCTTAGCGCCTTTGTTTTGAGAGATGAAGGATAGAAGAGCAGTGCCGACAGCGGATAGAAGACCCATTAGAATACCAGATAATTTATTAGCGACTCCATATCCGACCTGAGCAGGGTTACCAGCTACCATGCTGCTATTATTGATCATATCGAATGGAATGATAGAAGCGGACATAATGACAACACCGACATAGATGACAGACCATTGGAATCCTAAAGGGATGCCTAAACGGATATGCTCATATACAAACGACCAACTGACCTTCAAATCCTCTTTCTTCAATCTGAGTTCCTTATAACGTACAAAGGCATAGATGAATGCGCCAATAGCAGCTAATGACTGAGAAAGAACAGTAGCCCACGCACTTCCGCTGACACCCATGTTCAATGGAACGATGAAGAGGATGTCTAAACCAATGTTCAGAATGCAGGATAAGACTAGGAATAGGAATGGAGTGAAACTGTCTCCTAAAGCACGGAGAACAGCACCGACCATGTTGTATAGCATCTGGGAGAGAATGCCACCGATGAAAATGATTGTCAGATAGTCTTTTGCGGATTCATAAATCTGTTGCATGCTTTCATTGGTCTCACTTGGTGTGATCTTTACCCAAGCCAATAGCAAATCCAGTATGAGGTAAGCGATGACTGTAAGAATGATAGAAAATATGACAGCCAACACGAGTTGTACAAAAACACTTTTCCTTGCTTTATCTAGATTTTTCTCTCCAATTGACCTAGATAATACAAGCGAGAATCCGGCTGTGCATCCAATACTGAAATTCAATACCAATGATGCAATTGGAACTGCATCATTGACACCTGCTATCTCATTGACACCAAGATTCTGACCTACGATGATCGTATCCGTAAGAGAATAGACCTGCTGAAAGATGAGACTTAGAATGATCGGAATCAAAAACAAGGTGAATGATTTACCGATGTTTCCTGTTGTGAGATCAATCGGATCAAACAGCTTTTTGAACTTTCTTAATATATTCATAATTTAAAACCAAGGTATTATAAGAAATGTCTAGAAGGAAAGACAATTGAAAAGCGCATTCAAATCAACAACAAAAAACTGCACCGGTTAACCAGTGCAGTCAATTGTTTCAGGAATTACTTGATGATGTCACAGCCCATGTATGGACGGAGAACTTCAGGAACGGTGATGGTGCCATCTGCGTTCTGATAGTTTTCGATGATGGCAGCGACAGTTCTACCAACAGCAAGACCGGAACCATTCAAAGTGTGGACGTATTCTGTCTTGGCGTCCTTGCTTCTCTTGAAGCGGATATTCATACGTCTTGCCTGATAGTCTGTATCATTGGAGCAAGAGGAAATTTCCTTGTATGTATTTGTTGTAGAGGCCCATGTGCCATCCTTTTCTTCATAGTCGTTATAGGAAGGCATCCAGACTTCGACATCGAAGCACTTTGCAGCAGAGAATCCGACATCTCCTGTGGAGAGGCAGACTCTTCTATAAGGAAGCTTGAGAAGTTCGAGAATTCTCTCTGCTTCTTCAACCATGCTTTCAAGCTCTTCGAAGGAATGTTCCGGCAAAGAGAATTTGACCATCTCAACTTTTTGGAACTGATGCTGACGGATGATACCTCTCGTATCTCTGCCTGCGGCTCCGGCTTCCGCACGGAAGCATGAAGAGTAGGCACAGAATCTCTTAGGAAGATCATCAGCGGATAAGATTTCATCTCTATAGAGGTTGGTTACAGGAACTTCAGCGGTAGGAATCAACCAATATTCTTCACCAGTATTGTTGGTCATATAGGCCTGATCAGCAAACTTCGGAAGCTGACCTGTTCCGGTTAAGGAAGCAGTGTTGACCAAATATGGAGGAAGAACTTCAGTGAATCCATTCTTGACGTGAGTGTCAAGCATGAAAGCTGCGACAGATCTTTCCAACTTAGCAAAGGCACCCATATAGAATGTGAAACGGGATCCAGTGACCTTGGCAGCTCTATCTACATCAAAGCCGCCTAAGGACTGACCGAGTTCCCAATGGGCCTTCGGCTTGAAATTGAACTTAGTAGGTTCGGACCAATACTTTTCAACTCTGTTGAAGCTGTCATCAGTTCCGATAGGAAGTGACTTATCCGGAATGTTCGGAGTCTTGAGCATCATCTCTTTGATCTCAAGTTCAATCTCTTCTCTTTCCTTGTCTAAACGAGCCATCTCTTCCTTGTCGAAAGAAATCTTGTCAAGCAAAGCCTTGGCTTCTTCATCTTTATGCTGGGCTTTGAGTTTGCCAATCTCCTTAGACTGAGCATTTCTTTCAGCCTTTAAGGATTCTGTCTTTACAATGGTATCTCTTCTCTTCTGATCCAATGCGGGAAGTTCTCTTAAGTAAGAGAAATCTCCAGTTCTAGTAGAAAGTCTTTCAATGACTTCATCCAAATGATCGATTACGTATTTTACATCAAGCATGTTTTATATCTCCTTGATACTTTAAAATCTTAGACCTTTTATATTAGGTATGCAAGAGCAATGAATATCACTCTTCATCTCCGGAATCATCATCGCCTTGCTTTTCAGCTCTCTTGAGCAGTTCCTTCAAGGCATCATCTTCCGTATTGGTGGCAACAGGTTCTTCAACCACTTCATCCTTAGCCTCGAATTCTTCATCGGCAGGGAGGACAGAGATAGAAGAAAGCTTTTCGTTGTTTCTAAGAGTGATGATCTTGACGCCGACTGTATTACGACCGGTTTCATTGACTTGACTCAAAGAGGTGCGGATTGTGGTTCCATGGTCTGTGATGATGATGACATCTTCACCTCCTTTGACATTCTTGATGACAAAGAGACCACCATTCTTATCTGTTTCGCGGATGGTTCTGACACCCTTGCTGCCACGGGATGTGATACGGTATTCTTCACCAGCAGTAATCTTACCGTAACCGTTGTTGGACAAGGAGAAGATCTTATTTCCATCGATGGATGTGACAAGACCGACGACTTTGCATCCTTCTGCTAATTCGATGCCTTTGACACCAGTTGCGGTTCTACCCATGCAGCGGACATCGCTTTCATGGAAGGTGCAGACCTTTCCTTCACTGGAACCTAAGGAGATGAGAGCATTTCCATCGGTGACTCTGACATCCAATAACTCATCGCTTTCTCTTAAGCTGATAGCAATCTTACCATTGACATTGATGTTTTCAAAGTCTTTGGCTTCAGAGCGCTTGACAATACCATCTTTCGTTGCAAAGAATAAGTAGGTATTTTCACTATAATCATTCATAGAGATGATTGCAGTTACTTCTTCCTTATCCATCAAACGGAGCAAGTTGACAATCGGGATACCTTTGCTTGTTCTATTTCCTTCCTGAATCTGATAACCGCGGCAGTGATAGACACGTCCGAAGTTCGTGAAGAAGAGGACATCGGTCTTCGTTCTGGAATGACGGAGAATCTTGATGTCATCGTCGGCTTTGGTCTTCATGCCCTGAACGCCGACACCACCTCTGTTCTGAGTACGGAATTCGCTAGGATCGACTCTCTTGATATAGCCACCCTTTGTAAGGAAGATGAGAATCTCTTTGTTCGGAATGAGATCTTCATCGCTTTCATCATAATCATAGTCGGAGATTTCAGTTCTTCTAGCATCTCCATATTTGTTCTTGATGACTTCCAATTCCTCGATGAGGACATTTTCCAATGTGCTCTTATTGCTAAGGATGTCGTTGTAATGATTGGTGTCAGCGATAAGTGCATTCTTCTCATCGAGATATTTCTGCTGTTCCAATCCGGTGAGTCTTCTTAAAGGCATATCGAGGATGGCTTTGCACTGAACTTCATCAAAGTTGAATCTATCGGTAAGTCTTTGTGTTGCTTCTTCACTAGTTTTGGAAGAACGGATGATATGAACTGTCTCATCGATAGCATCAGCGACAGCCAAGATAGCATCTATGATGTGAATTCTAGCAAGAGCTTTTGCAAGATTGTACTGTGTTCTTCTAGTGATGATGGTTTCCTGATGATCGATGTAGATCTTCATGGCCTGCTTCATGTTCAAGACACGAGGCGTACCATTATCAAGAGCGAGCATGTTGACAGCAAAAGAAGACTGCAAAGCAGTATAACGGAAAAGGTGATTCAAGACTAATTCAGTGACGGCACCTTTCTTTAAGATGACAACAAAGTGAGTGCCCATCTTATCGGAAGTGTAATCGGCGACACTTGCGATGCCATCGATGGTCTTGTTGTCAGCGAGATCTGCAATCTTCTTTGCGAGGTCTCTCTTGTTGACCATGTAAGGAAGTTCAGTAAAGACAATCTCGGTGTGACCAGCCTTTTCTTCTGTGTAGTATTTGGAACGGACTTTGACAGAACCACGTCCTGTTTCAAAGTAATCACGAATTCCTTTTCTTCCTAAGATGATGCCACCACCAGGAAAATCAGGGCCTTTGATGATTTCCATCAATCCTGCTGTATCCATCTCAGGCTGTTTGATCAAAGCCTGGATAGCGCTGATTGTCTCAGTGAGGTTATGAGGAGGGATAGAGGTAGCCATACCGACAGCGATACCGGAGGATTCATTGCAGAGGAGGTTCGGGAAACGAGAAGGAAGAACGACAGGTTCTTTTCCGTCCGCATCGTATGTATCGATGAAAGGAACAGTATCCTTATCGATATCACGTGTCATCTCCAAAGCAATTTTGGAAAGTCTAGCTTCTGTATAACGGGATGCGGCTGGTTCATCTCCATCCGGAGAACCGAAATTACCGTGACCTTGAACCAAGGTATAACGCATAGCGAAATCCTGGGCAAGACGGCACATAGCCATATAGATGGAGGAGTCACCATGAGGGTGATATTTACCCATGACGTCACCGACGACACGAGCGGATTTCTTAAACGGCTTGTCCGGTGTGACGCCCATTTCCCACATATCGTAGATGATTCTTCTCTGAACTGGCTTCATACCATCTCTTGCGTCCGGAATGGCACGGCTAGTCAGTGTAGAGACGGCATAATCAAGGAAAGAGGATTTGATTTCAGGACCAAATTCATCTGGTGTGACACCAGGAGTGATGCCTTCCTGAAGTCCGACAATGCCGGCTCCCTTCTTTTCTGCAGCTTCCTTATCGGAAATCTCTTCAGAATTTTCTTCACTATCTACGGAAGAGTCCGTGGAGGTATTTTCCGTTTCTTCGTCTATTTTCTTGTCTTCATCTTCAATCATTGTATTTACCTCCTTTAGATATCAAGGTTCTTGACGAACTTCGCATTGGCGGAAATATATTCCTTACGAGGTTCGACATTTTCACCCATTAAGTCGATCAAAGCGTCATTGGCATCCTGAAGATCTTCGATTGTGACCTGAAGCATACGACGGTGATTCTTATCCATAGTTGTCTCATTGAGCTGACTAGGATCCATTTCACCTAAACCTTTGTAACGCTGTAATGCGTATCTAGCATTGGTCGGAAGATGAGATTTGATGCCTTCTAATTCCTCATCATTGAATGCGTAATAATGATGTCCCTGATAAGTGAGACGGTAGAGAGGCGGCTGAGCGATGTAAAGATGTCCAGTCTCGACTAATGGTCTCATGAATCGATAGAAGAATGTCATAAGCAGAATACGGATGTGGCTTCCGTCGACATCAGCATCGGTCATGATGACGACTTTGTCATATTTGATCTTGCTGACATCAAACTGCTCACCCTGTCCTGCGCCGATAGCTGTGACCATGTTATAGATTTCAGCGTTCTTCTCAATTCTCTGGGCCTGAGCCTTCTCAACGTTAAGAATCTTACCTCTTAAAGGCAAGATAGCCTGTGTTCTAGCGTCTCTTCCACGGACAGCGGAACCGCCTGCGGAATTACCCTCGACGATGAAGAGTTCTCTTTCAGCTGGATTCTTTGAAATGCAGTCGACCAATTTGTCAGGAAGGCTTCCGCCGACACCGAGTTTGCCTTGAGCGGCAGCTCTAGCTCTTTCAGCAGCTTTTCTTCCCTTATATGCGGATTCTACTCTGCTAAACCAGGCTTTTCCTTCGTTTGGATGCTCCATCAAGTACTCTTTGAGATAATCGCCGACGATGGAAGATGTAATTTTACGGACCTCATCGTTTCCGAGCTTATCCTTGACCTGACCTTCATATTGAGGATTGGTGTGTTTGACACTTAAGATGACGGAAAGTCCTTCTAAGCAGTCATCGCTTCTGAAATTCTCATCGTTGTCCTTTAAGAATCCCTTTGTCCTGAAATAGTTGTTGAGCTCTCTTCCGATAGCAAGACGGAAACCTTCCTCGTGAGTGCCACCACCATTGGTGCGGATGTTGTTACAATAGGAGTTCATGTTGAAGATACCGGATTTTGTCGGCTGGAAAGCGGCTTCGACGATGACGGTTGTCGGTTTGACATCTAATCCACCAGTCTGAACGGTGGAAGCACCGTTACAATACGGAATATCTTCAAAGACTTTGTCTTTTGATTCATTGATGAAACGAATGTATTCCGTGATACCATCATTGAAGCAATAATGTGCGGTCTGAACATTTTCAGGATCTCTGACATC
This sequence comes from Alistipes onderdonkii, assembly GCA_963589675.1. GTDB lineage: Bacteria > Bacillota_I > Bacilli_A > RFN20 > CAG-288 > Enterosoma. Next base: position 8,753 of record CAVALL010000056.1, read on the forward strand.
TTCAATCGTGATATCGATTCCACGAGTGAGGTATGCAGTCTGTCTGAGGTAGTTGGATATAGTGGAAAAATCAAATGTTGTTGTCTCTTTGAAAATCAATGGATCCGGTGTGAATTCAACTGTGGTTCCAGTCTTAGTGGCTGGGCAATCACCGATGACTTCGAGTCCTGGAGCGATGGTGTGACCACCATTCTCGAAGCGGATTCTATGAATCTTGCTGTCACGATAGACAGTGACTTCGACATAGGTGGACAAAGCGTTGACGGCTTTGACACCGATGCCGTGAAGACCACCGGAGATTTTGTATCCGGTCTTGTCATTGAATTTACCACCGGCATGAAGGATGGTGTAGACAGTTTCAACAGTTGAAATCTTCGATGTTGGGTTGATATCGCACGGGATACCACGACCATCATCTTCAATACGGACTCTGTTGATTGGATTTTTATCCGTTCCAGGGAGAATGGTGACTTTGATATGTTTGCAGTATCCGGCCATCGCCTCATCGATACCATTATCAACTGCTTCTCTGACAAGGTGGTGAAGACCACGGCTAGAAGTCGTACCGATATACATACCAGGACGCTGACGGACAGCTTCCAAACCCTGAAGAATCTCGATGTCAGCACCAGTATAATCGTCTTTTGCCTTCATCTTGGCTTCTTCCTGGGCAGTATTCATGTCAACATGTTCGACATGCTGTTCTTCGAAGTTCTCTTCCTTTGGTTTCTCTTCCAAAACTTTCTCAGTTGGTTTCTTGTCGCCACCGAGTTTTTCATCGCTAGCGACCTGAGCAACCTTTTTCATCTGCTTTTCCAATTCTTTTTGGCGTTGCAGTTCTTTTTCGTTGACTACTTCATTGTTTTCATCGTTCATTTGTCTTTACCTCCTGAATCTGTTGGTTATGGTTTGTCTTGAATATCGAATAATCATGGAATCCGTCTCTGATTGTCGTACCAGTGACGAAGACCTGTTGTCCTTCTTTATTGATGAGAGAGAGTAAGCTTTTACACCTCTTATCATCCAAATCGGATGTCACATCATCCAATAAGAGAATAGGAATATCTCCTAACGCTTTGGAATATTCGTCTAGAACAGCTAGTTTTAGGCTTAAGGAAGCAAGTCTGTTCTCTCCTTGGCTTCCATATCCGGATAAGCTGTTCTTGTTCAATAGACCTATCAAATCGTCTCTATGAGGGCCGATGACAGTGCTTTTACGGAGAACCTCATTGGATTTTGTCTCTTCAAACCTTTTCAAAGATGATTCTTGGTATTGTTTCTGACTTGGTTCTAAAGGACAGTTTGTCTTGTATTCGAGCGAGAAGTTGCATTTCCCATCATCGAATAATAGTGAATAATATTGATTTGCACTCTTAGACAATCGATTGATCAGATCATTTCTGTCTTTCACAATCCGATAAGACAGATTGATCAGTTCGTTTCTAAGGACATCGATGACATCGTTGTCATAATTCTGTAGAAGGGCGGTATTCCTCTCTTTCAATAACTTTTTGTATCTTCCAATAGCGAAGAGATATTGAGGAGAAACCTGACTTAATGTCTCGTCTAAGAACTTTCTTCTTGTTTCAGGATCGTCTTTGAAAAAGAATACAAGAGAAGGTTCATAGTATACGGCTAGAAGCTTTCTAAGCATTTTGGATAAGGAGTTGATCTTCTCCCCATCGATTGCAAACACCTTGTAGTTTTTGCCGATAAGGCAGGATAAGGAGTGATCTAAGTTATCGTTGCAAGAATGATATTCTAGATAAATGGATGCAGACTCCTCGCCTTTCTTAATCAGATCTTCATTGCCTGATTTTCGGAAGCTTCTTCCGATAGTGAGAAAATAGATGGCTTCGATGATATTTGTCTTTCCTGTACCGTTATCGCCCGTTAGGTATATCCTATCCTTTGGAAAAGAACAGTCTAAGTCAGTGTAGCAACGGAAGTTGTGAAGTACTATTCTTTTGACAAACATATCTCATACTTCTTTTCGTTGATGGTGATTGTGTCGCCGGGTCTGATCTTTTTGCCTCTTCTATTCTCCTTTTCTCCATTGAATGTGATATTGTTCTCAGCGAGGAAGATTTTCTCTTCTCCGCCTGTCTGAACAAGATCAAGGAATTTGAGGATTTGACCAAGAGTGACATATTCGCCCTTGATGAAAATTGTTGAGTCATTCTTTGTCATAATACATCCTCCTATAAAATATTGTATTTATACAAACATATATATTATAT
>CAVALL010000057.1:0-10953 GCA_963589675.1 Alistipes onderdonkii
GTCTTGGACGGATATCCGAACATCAAGACTCAGTCCTTAGGAACTGGTCATAAGAGACATGTCACCATTCAGTATGTTGCTGATAGCGGAGCGAATTACACCGCCGGTGATTCTGACGACAGAGACTTCTAATCGAATGAAAAAGGTCAGCTCTAAGGGCTGGCCTTTTGTTGTACTTAAATGACTTTGAAATGAACTTTTTCATTGTCGATGCAATCGACAGAAAGATAGTAACCATCTTTGTTCTTGTCTTCTAGATAGGTGGCCAATATCTCTTTGTAAGGAATATCATTTCTGATATTCTCTTTTCTGATTCCATCCCCGACATGCTTGTGAAAAGCAATCTTTCTAGTCCATAATTCAGCGAATGTCTTTTCCTTTTCATTCGAGGAATTGTATTGATTCTTTTCAAAAGGACTGAAACATCCATTGACTAGATAAGCATTGACATCATCTATCTTTTTGATTGAGATACCGACTTCACTTGTTGATATACAGACAGCTACGATTTCCCCAGCGTAGGAGATATTGAACTGTTGTTTTCCAAAGGATGGTTTTCCGTATTCGTTATAGGTTACTTGTAGGTTTTCATAGTCGATATTTCGATTCTTGAGTATCATCAGAAGGATATTCCATCCTAATAAGGAAGCTTGTCTTTCTTTATCGGAAGTATGTTTTCTGCAATGTTCTAGAACACAGCTTGGAAGACCATCTTCTAGTTTATCGATTCTTCCGTCATATCTTGTGATATCGCTTAAGTATAGTTCAGTCATAACGGAAGTATTCTAGCATATCAGGCGTTTTCTTGTTCTGTTTTCTCTTCTTGAGCAAGAACTTCTTTGTTATCGGCAGCGTGTCTTTCTTCCAGATCTTTAACAATCGTCTCCATCTGCTTTTCATCTAACTTATATCCGAAGTGGAGAAGTGCCCATGATGCAATGAAAGAGACTAAGATGACACCGATGACAATGGCACCGAAAGCGACTAATTGACCTCTCGTTATATTCTTCATATAGGATGCGATTGTACTGTCTCTTAATGCTGTAGCCGCATTGATCTCTTCTTGAGTTGCATTCTGAATCTGAGCGTTATAAGTGCCTTCTGCAGTAGAGATTGCGTTCATAGCAGCACTCGTTCCAGTGATTGCGAAGACCATCCACTGCAAACCACGGTTAAGACCGCTTGCTAATTTGACATCCAGAGGTCTCCAAGCGAAGGAGATGGATTCTTTTCTTTCGCCATACTTCCATTCACCATAGTCGATGGAATCCTGGAACATGACAAGAAGGGCTAAATAGAATACGCCAGTGGCACCGAAGAAGAGGAAGGAGAAGATATAGTATAGACACATTGTTCCTCCGGCAGCCCATAAGACATTATCCGTCGGAGTATTGTAGGCTAAAGGCTTATCAGAGAAGACCGGGAATGCGATGAAGAAGAATAAGAGATACGAGACAAAGATTGTGATTCCCATGATGGTAAGGATTCTCTGCTTTGAGAATTTCTTGCATAACATAGGATAGAAGGCCTGAGCGACAAGTGTAGCCAATACATAGACAACAGAGATGACTGTGGCGACAAGTCCACCTTTGTTTCCACCGTATCCGAATACCATATAGAAGTAATTGGTTCCGATACCGGTTAAGATATATTCACCGAAATAGAACAAGAGAAGACTGATAGCACAGATTCCTAATTGCTTGTTCTTGAAGACAATTCTGAATAAGTCCAATATCGTCGACTTTTCGGATATTTCTTCCTGTTTGACGTCTCTTTCCTTCTCTTTGCAAAGGAAGAAGACGACAAGCTGTGAAGCTAAGAAAAAGATGGCGACAAAGATACCTGTCCACATATAGATACCCTTAGTGGAAGCGCCAGAGAATGTTCCAGGAAGAAGAATCATCATGATATTCATGACGAATGTACCGATTGTGGCGGCGATAGCAGTTTCAGTTGTGAGCTTGGTTCTGATCTTCGGATCACTAGTCAAGGCTGGAAGCATAGACCAATAACCGATATCATTCATGGTGAAGAAAGCGTCCCAAAGGATATACATGACGATCATGAAGGCAACATATCCCCAACCGCTGACAAGGCCAAGGGATGGAATCATGAACATCAAGGCAACGCATACAGCATTTCCAATCGCTCCTAATGCAATCCATGGTCTAAACTTACCGGATCTGAAGTGACATTTCTCCAAGATGAATCCCATGATCGGGTCATTGATGCCATCCCAGAGAAGTGCGATCATCATCGCAATGGTGATGACACCATATTGTGATGTGAAGACTTCAGAGTCGGTGGATAAAACACCGGCTGTGATAGCATACTGCATCAGGAATGTTCCGATTAGAGCATAACAGGCATCACGGAAGATACCAGACCAAGGGTATAGAATCCTTGTCAGCGTTGGAACCTTATTGCCTGTGTAGGTGTTGCTGAAGTGTTTTTGTGATTGATTCATAAAGTACAATCCTTTCTCGTGTCTAAATAAGATTGTAAGAGCATACATTTCTAATATCAATGATTATTTAGTGAAAAATGAATGAAACATATGGAAAGGGCTCTAAATTATTTAAACAACTTAAAAAATAGTTGAAATCCGCTTTCGAACATAAGAAAAGCCATAGCCTATGAAAGACTATGGCTGATTGAATTTGAATCGGATTATACTCCAAGATCTAACTTGACCTTGCTTCCATCCCAAGAATACTTGTAATACGTGTAACTGTATGTTGCAAGATCACTGGTATCCCAAGTGTTTGCATGGATGACAAAATACATCTTGTTCGTTTCCTCTGTTCCAGGGAAGACCTTCTTTAAGTCGAGGGTCAGATCAAACTTTGCTTCATTGGTAGTGATAAGATCCTGACTCCATTCACAGAGGGTATATTCCATATAGGTTGTTGCATTGAGTGGATTGATTGTAGTGTATGCAAGTGTGTATCCAGATTTGACTTCTGTATTCTCCTGAGCGGAGATGGAACCGGAAATCTTTGCACCTTCTTCTAAAACACTGTTGATGTTGTACTTCAAGACAATTGCATTCATCTTGGTGAAACCATCGCCAATGTATAACGTACCTTCAATTTTTGAGCCTCCACCACAGCTAGTAAGGAGAGTCAGTGCACTTAATCCGATTGCTTTTAACAAATTCTTTTTCATTTTTAACCTCTTTGTTCTGATTTGAACAATTAATGTTAACAAATTCTGTGAACGAATAATAGAAAAATTAGTATCCGAAGACTAATTGGAAAGCGGTGTTTGCAAAAGAATAGGTGTTGTTATCAAATCCGTACTGAATGATAGATTTCTCTCCTAATTTGATTTCGTGAATGTATTTGATATCGATCATTTTCAGGTGATGTTCTTTTAAGAAAGAGAAGGGAATCAAATCTTCTGCAATATCCAAATAGGATGTGTTATTGAGATGACCATTTAAATCACAAAGGGAGTAAGTTGCATTGATTTCAGCCTCCTCTTTCAATTCAGATGGTATCTTATTCCCTAATGGAATACGGAATTCTTTTCCATCCGACATATCTGGTATGATGATTCCATGATCCATAGGATTGATCATTTTCCTTGTTTTGATATCAATCAATGCCCAGATTGCATCACCATGAATGATGACATCTCCTTTTTCATCTTTGATTTCATAGGAACGAGGAAATAAGACATGCATCATTTCACTAGGATAAGTGGAAAGAGTGATGGTCTCATCGTATTCAGGCATTCTTTTGATTTCGATGTGTTCTTTTGCAATGACCCATAATAAACCCTTATCCAAAGTGAACTCTTTTGGAAAACCTAGTTTTTCAGTGTGTTCAATGGAAATATCCTGCAACAGACGAAAAAGAGAGGATGGCCTTAAATATTGAAATGGAGTGACTTGATCCGCTCTGATTCTGATTGTCTTATTGTAACTTGGCATAAAGATTATTTCTTTTTTGCTAACTCTTCTTCAATGGCATCGATGACATTGGAAAGAGTGATAAGCTTAGACCATTTGCGTTCTGGAACATGGATAGAGAAAGCAGATTCCACCTTTGTCATCACATAGATGAATCTCATAGAGTCCAAAGCGGCATCTGTATTCAAAACACTGTCTTCTGTAATCTCCTTGTTTTCCCATTCATCAAGATTCTCTTTTAGAATCGTAACTAGTTTGTCTTTGATTTCTTCGCGTGTCATTTTCTTACCTCACTTCAATTAGATAGTGCCCATCTTTTGATTTTGCCAGTCTGTGTTCTAGGCAATTTCGTATCCGAATATTTTATTGAATAAATCTGTTGATCTCTTTGTTTCTTCGTATTGAATTCTTTGATTCTTTCATCAATATTGAATTGATGCTTTTCATCATGGATGAATAGAACGATTTTATTGTCGATCATCGTAATAGCATAATCGATATTCGGAAGATATTCTGCTAATTCTTCTTCATATTCAGGACAATATATCTTTGTTCCATTATCCAATATCAGGATATCTTTCTTTCTTCCAGTGAGGATTAAATATCCATCTCCATCGATTTTACCTAAGTCATTTGTATGGAAGTATCCATCTATGATAGATGAATCGGTATCTTTCTTGTTTTTGTAATATCCTTTCATTAAACAGGTATCGGATGAGATTAGGATTTCCCCATCATCTGCAATCTTGATGTTGCAGTCAGGACAGATAGTCATCCTATCGGGATCATCTCCGATTGCTAATGCTACACCGGAACTTGTCTCGGTCAGTCCATATCCGAACGTAACTCTTAATCCTCTATCCTTGATTAGATCAAGTGTCTTCTTCGAGCAGGGACCTGCACCGATAAGAACTAATCTAAGTTCGGGATTGAATAGTTTATTCATAGCCATGAAAGATGCAATCTGAGGAACGAGAGAGATGACAGTGGCTTTAAAATAACTTCCATCATCGATGATATGTCTTAATCCTCTTCCTAAGGCAACCTTTGCACCGAATGATAATCCCCATAAAAGAGAACAGACAAATCCGAAGACATGGCTTAAAGGCAGAATGGATAATAGAGTGTCCTCTCTGTTAAGTGGTAATAGATAGCCTCCATTATAGGCAGAGGCACATAAAGAAGACTCTGTCAAAATGACAGCTTTGTTGCTTGATGTAGTGCCAGATGTGAAAAAGAGAATGTTTCCATTCTGTTCTATTTGTTTTTCAGATAGGGAGTCTTTCAAAGCGTCGACTAATTCTTTCCTTCCTAAGAGTAAATCAACATCCGCAGCTTGAATTTGTCTTTTCAATACTTCGATATCATCTAATGGATTCAAAAGCACAATCTGTTTCTTTGCCTTGGCATAAGCAAAGATAGAGAGTATTGTATCCACATTGTTTTCACAGAATATTCCGATGGAATTCTTATTTTCTATCGGATAATTGTTGACTTTCTCAATCAGTTCTCCATAGGTTAAAGAGTGAATCTGATCTTTAACATCAAATAGTAATGCAACATCATTTTGATGTTGATTGGTAAGCAATTCATGAAAACTTCCGTAGCGCTTGATTCTGTCATTCATATCCCTATTATAGACTAATGATAGGCAAAATGAACAACAAAATGAAACAACGTGTGTGCAAAATATTCATATATGACTAGAAATTTAATTATTTTGTTCTATAATGATTGAAAACAAAACCCTAAAAGGAGGGAAATTATGGATAAGAACATTCGTATCGCCATTATTGGCGGTGGTCCGGCTGGATTAGGAGCTGCAATGTATCTTGAAAAGAAAGGATACACAAATTACGTCATCTACGAGAAGACGGACCATGTCGGTGGAAAGTGCCATTCTCCAGTTCACAATGGCAAGCGTTATGAGATGGGAGCCATCATGGGTGCTCCTACTTATTACGCAATCAAAGATGTAGAGGAATTTGCTGGTGTCACACATGAAGGACCAGCACTTGTCCGTGGCTACATCTATCCGGATGGAAAACCGGATCATCGTTGGGATACTCAGGATGCATTGAAGAATCCTGCCAAGTATTTCATGAGACATCCTGTTTCTGCCATTCATTTGAAGAAATTAGCAAAGCAGCTTAAGAAATTCGGCAAGATCCTTGAAACAGACTACAAGGGATATGACATCACTGGACATATCGGTGTTGCAGACGGAAGATATGAAGGCTTTGCTGTCACACCAGGCCGTGAACCAGTCAAAGGCGTCAATCCGAAGTTGAAGGATTTGGCAATGCCTTTCAAGGATTTCTGCGAAAAGGTCGGATGCCCGCTTGTTCAGGAAGTCTGGATTCAGCCTTATACATCCTTCGGTTATGGATATTTTGATGAAATCCCTGCCGCCTACGTCTTGAAATATCTCGACTTCAAGACAATGATGGACTTCGTCTCACTCCATCTCTTCACATGGAAAGACGGAACACAGTCTATCTATGAAGCACTCAATGCTCATTTGATGCATCAGGCTACTTTAAACGCCAACATCACCAAGGTTGTCCGTGGTGAAAAGGTTGTTATCACTGTCAATGGACAGGAAGAAGTCTTTGACAAAATGATCATCACAGCTCCTCTTCAGGTCGCAACAGAAAAGAATCCGTTGGATAACCCTATAGCTAAGTCTCTTGATACATGGCTTGATGTCAATGATGAAGAAAGAGCACTCTTCTCCAAGATTGACTATGAACGTTATGATACAACAGCTATGTTGATTGAACCTGGCAAGTATCCTGAGATTTCCAACTACATCGTTGACAATATGGCACCGGATAGAATGGGTCATCTCATGATCTACTATCATCGTTGGAAAGATGAACCGGATCAGCCGATCACCACCTATGTCTTACGTCATCATAAGACACGCAATGGTGGAAAAGAACTTCCTTATGAAGAGACCAAGAAGACTGTTCTCAAGGATATGGAGACTGTCAATGTTCCTGGCGATAAGACTCAGGGTAAGAATAACGATGGTGTCATCTATGAATTCCAGACCTATTATTTCCCGCATGTCTATTCTGAAGACTATGCAGCTGGATGGTATGATAAAGTCGAAGCTATGCAGGGAAAGAACAATACTTTCTATGCTGGTGAAATCATGTCCTTCGGCGATATGGACGAAACCGTTGAGTATTCTCACGATTTAGTCGAAAGATTCTTCTAATCTAAAAATAAAAGAGACCTCCCCAACTTAAGGGCGGCGGGTTACCGCCCTTATATTGAGAAGGCCTCTTTTCTGTTATAGAAGTTGTTTTAGTTGAAAATAAGCGTTAATTTGAAATTATTGAATAGATTCCTTAATTGATTTGATGTGTTCTGTTAGTTTGACAATATCTTCAATATCCATCTGTCTTGCACGAAGAGAAAGACTTGGATTATTCTCTTCCTTTAAAGCAGGTAGGCAAGATGCATAGAGCGGAGACTGCTTCAAACAATTGGAGATTGTTTTATTCGGATCTTTGAATATAGCTTTGAAAATAGGATAAAGTGAGAAAGAGACTTCTCTCTTTTTGTCTATGCGGATAAAGGCAGAGTCAACCTTAGGTGCTGGATTGAAGGAAGAGGAATCGACGTTGGTGATGATACTGACCTCTCCTCTTGCTTTTAAGAATGCACCAAGAGGGCAGTTTTCTTTCTTTCCTTTAACATAGATCAGTTTCTCAGCGACTTCCTTCTGCACCATGACACCAGCAGCAACGAAATCCTTCTCTAGCATATACTCAAGAAGTTCGCTTGTGATGTTGTAAGGAAGGTTTCCGATGAAAGCACGGCTATCTTTGTTGCTGTATTCATCCGGATTGAATCTAAGAAAGTCAGATTGAATGATTGTGACATTTTCGCTGTCTTTAAAGATATCATTGAGTATGGCTACCATGTCTCTATCAGCATCGACTGCGACAAGCTTTTTTGCTTTTTGGGATAAGGGAAGAGTAAGGGATGCAAGCCCAGGTCCGATTTCAATGACAGAATCATACTTTTCAACTTCCATACCATTGATGATTCTTCTGATAATTCCATCATTGATCAAAAAGTTCTGACCAAAGGATTTCTTTGCGGTAAGACCATTCTCTTTCAATAGATTACTGATTCTCTCTTGTTCCGTCATCTTCTAAATCCTCCAATAAGTCGTTCTTGCTTTTTGAAAGCATCAATAGTGCTTCTTCTACATTCTTTCCAGAAGTATAAGGAATATGATACTTTTCGACTAATATCATTCTCTTCATTCTGCCTTTTGGTCCGATCAATCCTAAATCATACATATCATCCTCTTCTAAGGATAGATTCTCATCGATATATAGATCATGACGAATGAATGGTCTAAGATAACCTTTCAATGTTTCCATATCCATTTCGGCAATGCCCACTTTGTTCTTCTTGATGGCTTTGCTTTTATCGACATGAATAGTAAGGCAGGGACCAACATTCTTCAAAATTTGTTTTTCGATATCTCTTCCTGGTCCATCTGGATCAAGGAGAAGGACAAGTTCTCTGACTTTGTATACTTCCTTGATGAAGTCCATGATTTCACGACGGATGTATTTTCCTCCGGTCTTGATGACAAAAAGACAACCTAATTTCTTCAGTTTGTCTTCATCCATCATACCTTCTACGACATAAGCGTATCTTTTGTTGCTGTCTCTTCCATTCTCTTTTGCTTCAATCTCTGTTTCAGTCAATTCCATAAAATCTTTTTCCGTTTCTATATAGTATTTCAGACATTTCTTCTACATCAATTCCTTTAAGAGATGCTATCTTTTCAACGATGAGGGGAAGATAGGATGGTTCATTCATCTCTCCACGGTGAGGAACAGGAGCAAGGTAAGGACAATCCGTTTCCGTTAAGAAGATATTCTCATCATTTTCGATGATGATGTTTTGAATTGTCTTTGCATTTTTGAAAGTGGAGACACCACCGATTCCGATATGAACCTCGATAGGCAATTTCAAATATTCTCTTAATACTTCTTCACTTCCGCTATAGCAATGAAGATCAATCTTAGGAGGAAGTTCCTTCTTGATTATATTCAATGTGTCAAAGTCAGCATCACGTGTATGTATGACAATCGGAAGAGCGAGTTCTTTTGCTAAGTTGATTTGCTCAATGAATCTCTTTTTCTGATTCTGTTTGGTTTCTTCACTCTTATCGTAATGATAGTCTAATCCAATCTCTCCTATTGCATAGATTCTATTACGATTGTTCTTTATGATCTGATAAGCCTTATCAAAGTACTCATCATTCTCGTTTGCAAACTCGGGATGAATACCTAGTACGCATTTACAGGAAGAGTATTCATCAGAAAGAGACAGAATTCTTTCTAAAGAAGGAAGAGAATCTCCATTGTTGAAGAAATATTCAACTCCGTTTGCCTGACTTCTATTTATGACTTCGTCTCGGATAGGATAAAGCTTTTCATCATTGAGATGACAATGGGTATCGATGATTCTCATATCATTTACCCAAACAGAACTTACTGAACAATGTCTGATAGATATCTTCCATTGTCTGCGTCTCATGCTTTCCCATCATATCGTTGATCAAAGAGATGATGACTCTCATTGTATCCGATGCGATATCGATCTGCATCGTATCTAAAATGCAGTCTCTCGCTGATATTGCCTGCTCTCTGATTTTAGAGAGATAGTCTTCTTCCCTTTGACTTAAGAAAGAACTTTCTTCCTTCTTATTCAAATCCAATAAGGAGAATATCTTTTCAATAAGAGGATGGATATCATCGGATAAAGAACAGATGCAAATATCTGCATCATCCTTATTGTTTCCAAGATCTTTCTTTGTTGCGATTCGAATAACTTTCTTATCTTTCAGCAATGCCATTATCTTTTCGTCTTGATCGAATTCCTTGAAGCCGGTATCACTGCATAAAAGGATAAGATCACTGTTTTCCATCGTCTTGTAGGAACGCTGGATTCCAAGATTCTCGACGATGTCATCTGTCTCTCTAAGACCGGCTGTATCCTTGAACTTGAATAAGATACCATTAATTTCCTTTTCACCTTCTACAACATCTCTAGTTGTGCCAGGAATAGGAGAAACAATCGCTCTATCTTCACCAAGGATTGCATTTAAAAGAGTCGACTTTCCAACATTCGGTTCACCTGCGATGCAGATTTGAAATCCCTGATATTCTTTGTTGGCTTTCTTTGTCTTTTCCAGTATGTCGTTGATGTTTGTGATATCACCATTGAGCTTCATAGCGATAGAGGAAAGAACCTCGTCATAATCATCGTTTTCAGTTTCACTGTATTGGTTTTCGACAAAGTATTCTAACTGTGCTAAATATCCTAAGAAGGTATTCTTCAGTTCTTCTATGATTTTGGTGTTATTTCCGCTGAGTGTTTTGGTTGCTATCTCTTTTGCTCTTTTGCTTGTGCTATTGATGAGATCGTTGATGCCTTCTGCTTTGAGCAAATCCATCTTTCCATTGTAATAGGCCTGTGCTGAGAATTCACCTTTCTCAGCTCTTCTTGCTCCATAATGGACAAGGGTCTCCAATAATTCATCCACGACAAACATGGAGCCGTGTGTGGAGAAATCAACGGAATCAAAACCAGTATAGGACTTTGGTCCTTTATAGAATGTCATGACACATTCATCGATTGGAGTCTCATCTTTATCCTTATCACGATATAGTTTGATGAAATAGGAATGATTGGGAATGAGACTGTTCACATCTTTCTTGATGATGTGGGAAAGTATCTCTAAGGATTTGTCTCCGGAAAGTCTAACGATAGCGAGTGCACTCTTATATGGCGCTGTTGATAATGCGCAAATGGTATCAAAAATTAACATATGAAAATTATAACACGAAATCAGAATCCTTATCTTAGATGGGTTCATGTTTTGATTATTTCTTTCGTCTAAGATATCGTACGGATTCGTGAATAACTCAATAGGATTTGATCGTTTAGTGGAGAATAGTGTTGGTTAAAAGGCAACATTTCTCCACTTTTTTGCT
>CAVALL010000058.1:0-10920 GCA_963589675.1 Alistipes onderdonkii
GTCATCTATTGAGAATTTTCTAGCGGAGTTTCTACTCTTTTGTCTTTATTAATATATTTGAGTGCGTGTTAGGAGATGAAACAATGAACAATAACTTTGATAAATTCAAAAAGAAAATCTTAAGAGAACATCTTGTCTATAGTCTGATCTATGCCGTCTGCGCTGGATTAGTCATGGGAGCTATCTCTTTGATGGTCCTTATCTTTGCTTATAAGGATGCACCGGGTTTTGCATACCCTGTCATTGTCTCTTCTGCTTCTCTTGTTGCAGCAGCTATCACATTCATTCTCTACTACCGTCATAAGAAACCGAGTGATGAAGAGATTGCTTTACGCATTGATTCTTCTCTTTCTATGCAGGAGAGGGTTGCTACGATGGTTGAATTTCAGAATGAGAACGGACTCATCATCAACAAACAGAGAGAAGATGCCGCCTCTAAGCTCTCAAGCAAGGATCCTAAGGCTCTCCCTGTCAAATTAAGAGTTATGACTCTTCCTATTATTCTTATCTGTGGTGGATTATTCGCTGCTTCCTTCTTCACTCCTTCTAAGTCCAATCCTTTTGTCGATATCTATAGCGACAATAATAAGGACAGTGACGAAGATAAGAAGGATGATCAGACTAAGATTGATGATAAGACAAAAGAAATCGGAGAAGATACCAAGAAAGACATCGATGAAATTGATCCGAATGAACAGTTCAATCAAGATCTCGATAATATCATCGATGACTTAGTGAAAGATTTGGAAGGAGATACAGATGCTACTTCCCGTCAGGATAAGATCGATGATGCCAAAGACAAAATCGATGATGCCTTAGAGAAAGTAAATAACAACGATAAGATTGGAGACGCCCTCTCTGAATCGGATGATGAAGCTTTGAAGATGTTAGGCAAAGCCATCAAGAACAATGATGTCGATGGCATCAAAGAAGCCTTGGAAAAATTGAAAGAAGAGATCGACTCTCTCTCTGGTTCGGATCTTGCCAATAAGCTTCAGCAGATTGCTGATCAGATCCGTGTTGCCTTAGACCAGTCCTCCATTCCGGAAGGCGATGCGACAAGAGATGCTTTAGATGAGCTTGCCGATGCTCTTGAGAAACTCTCTCAGTCTGTCGGAACAAAGAGCGATAATGAAATCAAAGAGGAAGCCTCTAAGATCATCGATGAAGTCGCTGAAAAGTTGATCGCCTCCGCTGAGGAAGAAAAGAAGAACGAAGAAGCTGCCGAGAAGGCCAAGGAAGAAATCAATAAGATGAAAGATCCCTCTTCCGGTGAAGAAAATGATGACAAAGAAGACAATGATGAAGAACAGCAGTCAAACAGTGATAAATCCGGTGAAGAAAACGGAGAGAATCAAGGAGACCAGTCTAAGACTGATACGGATCAGGAAGGAAATCAGAAGACTGACTCTGGCGCTGAGAACGGACAGAATGGAGATAATACTTCTACCCAGGGTTCTGGTGAGACCCGTTATGCCGGTGATGATAAGGTCTACACACCCGATGGTGGTTCTCAGGAATATGGTGAAGTCATCGAAAACGCCAACAACGATGCCAACAAGGATAACAGCGAAAATGCTGGTGAAGGAGAGGATGATATCTCCGATCTCTTAGAAGACTACTTTAAGTACCTCTATGGAGATGGCGGTGATGAAGGAACAAATCCGTAATTCAATCATTAGCTCTATAATATCCGATAATAGAAAGATAAAACTGAATGAAACAAGTGATCGACGAACAATTTCTTCAGCAACTGGAACTATTCACTCTAGCCGTAAAAGATAATGTCGCCGGTCTTTTTGGTGGAAACCATAAGTCGAAGAAATACGGTTCCTCTTGTGAGTTTGCTGACTATAGAGACTACATTGAAGGCGACGATATCACAAAGATCGACTGGAACTTGTATGGACGATTTGAAAAGATGTATCTCAAACTCTATCTGGATGAAAGACAGATGCATACGAGAATCTATATCGATGGTTCTCTTTCGATGTCCTTCTATCAAAAGGATGTCATGGCTTTACGCTTAGCATCGACTCTTGCCTATTTATCTGTCAAGGATATGGACAAGGTATCTGTCTATGTCATTCATAACGGGATTGCCGAACCGATCATTGAAAACTTAGTTGGCAAGGATTCCTACATGAATGAGATTCCTCTTCTGAACAAAGTGAAATTCGATGGAGAATCCAATATCAGTGAGGCATTAGTTCGCTCTGTCGTTGGGTATGGAGACGGAAGATCTATCATCATCTCGGATTTTTTGTCCGATGAGAATTATCGGGATGGAATCGATTATCTTAGAACCAAAAGAAGAGATGTTCTCTGTCTTCAGATTCTAGGGAAAGAGGAGTTGAACCCAATGCAAAGGGGAAGACTCATCTTAAGAGACAGTGAACGGGAATCTCGATTCTATAAGAATGATATCTCACGCGATGTTCTATCGGCCTATCAGAAGGCGATTGAATATGTGACAAATCGAATTGAGAATTTCTGTCTTTCAAGAGATGCAGACTATTTGCTTGTTTCCACGGAGAATACGATGAAAGAAATATTCTTAGATAAAATGGCTCAAAGGAGGATCTTACAATGACATTTGCTTATCCTTTGGCTTTTTTAGTTTTGTTGGCTATTCCTGTTTTGATTTTGATTTATATCATTCGAAACAAGTATAAGGAAGAGAGTGTTCCTTCCACATACTTATGGGAAGTCTCTCAGAAGTTTCTGAAAAAGAAGAATCCGCTCAATAAGTTTGAACATCTCCTTGCTCTTATCATTCAGTCCTTGACGATTGTTGCCTTAGCTATCTGCTTAGCGCATCCTCAGTTCACTTTGAAAGGTCAGGCGGATAACATCATCTTTGTCCTTGATACGAGTGCATCCATGCAGATGAAAGAGGATGGGAAGACAAGATTCGATGAAGCGAAAAGCGAGATCAAAAGCATTGCAAATAAAAGCAAAGACGGTTCTAGCTTTACCTTGATCACAGCAGGAGAAGAATCCAAGACGGTCTGTCTATCCGTCACAGATAAAAGCCGCTTTGAAATGTATCTCGACTCTGTCAAAGTCAATGATCTTACTTCTGACTTAGAGGAACCGATGAACACTGCTCAGAAGTATTTATCCGATGGTACTGGAAACGTCGTCTATTTAGCCACAGACAAGAAGATTGATTCTGCAAACTTAGAGAATGTCAATCTCATCTCACTATCTTCCTCTCTTATCAACTATTCTATCGACTCGGTATCCTATAGCTACAACAATAAAGGTGAACTCATCGTCAAGGGTGATGTTTACGGATATGGATATGAGGTCAGTGAAGACATCATCAATTCGGAAGATAAGACTGTCAAAGAACCCTATAATGTCCCGGTCAGATTCTATATCAATGGAAATAAAGGCAAGTGGACTTCTGTCTTTACTGTCAATGATGTCAAGAACTCATTCAGTGTCAATTTAGGAACGGACATCACGGAAGATGAGATTCAGGATATCACCTGCGTCATTGAAAAAGACGATGCATTGGATAAGGACAATTCCTACACTGTTTATGGAAATGGTGGAATGCAGAACACTAGTGTCCTCATCGTCGGAACTGCAAATAACTACTTAAAAGGCTTCTTCCATTCTGAAGATAACGTGACCTATAAAATCATCCCTCTCTCTAGTTATACCGGAAACGAGGGCTATGATATCACACTGTTCAATAAGTGCACTCCCTCTGTTCTTCCTTCCACTGGTGCTGTTTGGTTTATCGGCTGTACGGAAAGTGTTCCTGGTTCTGGATTCATCGCTCAGAACACCTATGATATTGAAGGCGGAGATTATCTCTCCTATAGTGAGGATTCCTCTCTCTTATACAAGCAGCTGACGAATCTTTCACCGAAGAATCAGATCTTCGTTGCTCAGTATACAAGATATACCTTGACAGAAGACTTCACTCCGATCTTGACTTACAAGAATCTTCCTGTTGTCTTCGCTGGCAAGAATGCTTCCGGACAAAGAGAGGTCAACATCGGCTTTGACTTGGAAAAGAGTGACTTTACCATGAAGCTAGATTTCCTCCGTTTGTTCAGAAACTTTGTCCACTACAGCAATCCAAAGGTCATGAGCAATTTCTCTTACAAAGTCGGTGATACAACATCCTTCTCTCTTCCGGATGACTTATCTAAGATTGTTGTTACGACGCCTAGTGGAAAAGAAATCACCATTGAAAAAGATAATTCAGACTATTATGAGTATACATTCTCAGAATGTGGAACCTATGATGTCAAGGCTTCCTATACAAGTGCTTCCAAACCGGATGAGGATATGAAAGTCTATTCTTCCTTCTTAAAGGAGGAAAGCAATACTCTTCCTAATGATTCGAAGAGCTATAAGCTAGCTCTCAAAGCGGATAGCAAGAAAGGTGATGCTGTCTATGATGCTTTGTTAGTTGTTGTCATTCTCGCAAGTATCTTCTTTGCGACAGATTGGATCCTATACACGCATGAACAATATTAAAGTAACGAATCCCTATTTGGCATTTATCGCGATTCCTCTTGTCATTGCATTGGTGATAGGCTTTTTCCTGCTTCCAAAATACAAAAGAAAATCAAAGAAGAATCTCATCTCTCTTGCTTTGCATGTATTGATGATCACTACTTTGACATTGACCTTCATCGATATTCGATATCTTCATACAAGTGAGAATTCGGAGATGGTCATCCTTGCTGATTGCTCGGATAGCATCAAGGAATCCGCTGATAAGATGGATTCTCTTGTGAATGATATCTATACAGAGGCAAAAGACAATAAGTACAAAGTAGGTGTTGTCGCCTTTGCCTCCAGTACGGATACTGTCACAAAGATCGGATCAAACTACTCTTCTGGCAGCATCAAGGAAGTCTTTGAAAAAGGAAAGATTGATTCTGTTGGTACGGATATCAAAAGCGCACTCCTCTATTCCAAGGACCTGTTCTCGGAAAACTCTCTCAAACGCCTTGTCATTGTCTCGGATGGTAAGGAAACGGATAACAACGCTTTAGATGCCATCGAATCCCTTATCAGTTCTGACATTGTAGTCGATGCTGTCTTCTTAAATGAAGAACAAGGTGATGAGATTGCAATCACAGGCTTAGAGTATACAGACCACTGTTTCTTAAACAAACAGCAGACTGCCAAGGTCAGTGTCTATTCCCATAAAGCAACAACCGCAAAATTAGAGCTCCTCTCTTCTGGTGAAAGCAAATACAATGAGGAAGTTGACTTAGCTAAGGGATACAATATCTTCACACTTGATTTACCTTCCGATAAGGTTGGAACATTCGATTATGATATTACAATCACTCCTTTATCCGGTGTGGATGATCGATTCGAAGAGAACAACAAGAAGAGCTTTGAGCAGGATTTCACCGATGAGATGAGTGTTTTGTTATTGAGCTCATCTGAATCGGATTATGATGCGATCAAGAATATGTCTCTTTATTCCGATAAGACGAAGATCGATGCCTATTATAAGATAAGCGAATTCCCGTATAAGCTAGAAGATTTCATGAAGTATGATGAAATCATCCTCTCGGATGTCAACATCTCGAACTTGAATTATCCGGATGAGTTTGTAAGCAATCTCAATATGGCAGTCAAGTACTATGGTAAGAGTCTTTTGACCTATGGAGCCACCTATTCTTCTTCTAATAGCGACTATGTCAAAGATTACAACGATATGCTTCCTGTTCAGTATGAGTCCGATGAACCGAAAGCGCTTGTCATCTTAATTGATATCTCTAACTCCATGCAAGGAGATAAAATTCAACAGGCAAAAGCCGGTGCTATCTCTTGTTTGGATTTGCTCAGTGAAAAAGATTACTTCGGCGTTGTCACCTTCTCAACCGATACCAATGTTGTTGTCCCACTTACCTCTGTGAAGAACAAGGCATCCATCACTTCCAGTATCTCTAATATCACCTCCTATGGTTCTACCATGATGAAACCAGGCCTTGTCCAGAGTGAGAACATGCTGAAGGATTCCGACTTTGAATTCAAGAATGTCATCTGCATGTCCGATGGTCTTCCTTATGATGGCGAAAAGGATTTACAGACTCAGGTCTATAAGATGGCTGCTGAGAATATCTCTGTATCCTTCATCAATATTGCCAATCCGCAAGGTACAACACTACTTACGAAACTTGCCGCCTTCGGAAACGGAACCTATTACTATGCAAGCAGTGCAAACACCATCGTTAAGACACTACAGGCCTCTGTCAGTGACGAGGTCAGCAATGAGGCGATTGAAGAAGAGACTGCCATTCAAATCCATGAGAAAGATGATCCTACTCTAAAGGATGTCGATACATCTACCCTTGCCTCCATCAGCGGATATAACTACTGTCGTATGAAGAACCTGGCAACGACTGTCTTAACTCTCTCCTATCAGACAGAACAGTCATACTCCTCTATGAGAACCGTTCCTCTTTATGCTTATTGGGATTTTGGAAATGGACGTGTATCTTCCTTTACTTCATCTTTAAGCGGAGGCTGGACTTCCTCGCTTCGAAGCAGAGATTCCGGAAAGAAGTTCTTCCAGAATGCAACAAATGAATCTCTACCGAAGAGAAAGACATTCAACAACATGGATTTCACCTATACCACAAAAGGTAAGACAACCGATGTTGTTCTGACAAGCAATGATGGAGATAAAACAGCCGATGTGAAACTAGAAGTCACTGCTCCTGATCAGACTGTTTCTAACTATACGATGGTCTTTGATGGCTCATCCTATATCGCTACGATCGATACCACTATCGTTGGTGAATATTCCTGTGCTCTAACCTATCAGAATACAGGATCTAGTGAAGCGAACACTTATACTTATTCTCTCTTCTTCGATTATTCCTCGGAATATTCGATTGATACAGAGAATGAGGGCACACTCCTCTATGACTTATCAAAGGAGAACGGAAATTATTACAAAGGAAAGTACAGTTTTGATCTTCTTGATTCGGAACTTCAGTATCGAAGCTATGATTCTACGATGCTTTACTTCTTATTAGCTTCTGTCATCCTCTTCTTAATCGATATCTTTGTTCGCAAATCAGATTTCAAAAAGAAAAAGAAGAAAGACGATAAAGAAGTCGGTTCATTCCAGTAAATGAAAAAAGATAACAATCAACAGTTGAATGACTGAAGGTTGTTATCTTTTTGTTTGAAATCAAATCTTGAACATGTCAGACAGTGAGATGAGATGGAGATGTTCATCGTTTAAATCTGTGATGTCCTTTGAGAAACCTTTTCTGGAGAAGAGGTAATAATCGATGACCTGATATCCTTTGAAAACAGAGACGGATTCTTTGAGATCATCATAAATGGATTTTGAAATGTCTTTGTTTTTGAACTTGGCTTCTAATACCAAAAGGTGATCCTGGTCTGATTCTAATCCTTTGGCTAGTCCATCGATTTCAATGCTTCTTCCTAACTTTGAATTTTCGACTCTGTAATTTTGAATATGACCATAAAGAACACCTAGTTTTCCATTAACATTCTGTTCTGTCAGGTAATCAGAACAAATTCTTTCAAAGCCATGAGGAATGAAGTCATCTTCAATGTGTTCTTTTTGTTTGCTGTACAATATCGATCCTCTTCCCATACGAATGAAGTCCGTATTCGGAAAAATAAAACGATAATAGAAAGCTAGAAGCTGATCCGCTATTGCATAGTAATTGCTCTTCTTTCCTTGGGAGAAGGTCTCACGGCGTTCAATTGCTTCAATCTCAATTAATTTGTTGAGATATGGTGATAAATAGCCAGCATCCACTCCCATTTTGGATGCGATTTCCCCAGTATGCGTATATCCGTTTGATATCAAAGATATGATTGCGTTATAGGTCTGATTGCTAGAGAAACCGTGTGGAAGAACATCGGCTGGTGCGTTTAGAAGATTGGCAAATCTTGAATATAGAAGCTGTTTGATATTATCTTCAAACGATTTTGTAGTATCAATCATAGAAAGATAGTATGGCCTTGTTGAGAAAATAGATAAGAATCTTGCTTGGTCTTCGTAGGAATATGGTTTTAAGAATTGAAGCGAATCAGAAAAAGGCAATCTTTTTACTTCCATTTGAAATGTGTTTCGTTTGTACAAGGGTAGATTTCTATTAGAAAGCAAACTCATCATAAAAGATTCATCTGATCCAGATAGGATGAGTGTAACTTTCGAGTCTTTAAAACCATGGTCACAGTAATCCTGTATCAATGAAAGGAGATAATTGTTTCCATTAGCAAGAAAAGGAAACTCATCGATGATAATGGTCAGTTTCTTTTCTTTGCTATAAGAAGTGATGTCACGAAAAGCCGAGTCAAAGTCAGGATAGAGGGCATTGGTATCAAGTCCTAGGAATTCACGGAGCTGTCTTGAAAAGGAGGCGAGGTTTTCCCTAGTATTTGTTTCTAGGGCTTGATAGCGAAAAGCATGACATCTTTTAGATAGTTCGTCTAGTATTGTAGTTTTTCCAATTCGTCTTTGACCATAGACAATACCTAACTCAAACTTTGGTGAATTCGCTTTTTCGATTAAGAATTCAAGTTCCTCTTTTCTTCCAATCATTTTAGCCTCCTTCATAATATAAATATTTTATTATAAGAATTCTTATAATACAAGAACACAGTTCTAATCTTTGATTCTTATACCTTAACCTATGGTATAATTTGGACTATAAATTTGTGCTGATCAACAATGAATGGGAGGATGTGCTATGAATAACAAAACTGTATCTCAGGTCATGGAGAAGATGATTGATTATTCTTCGAAGAACTTACATGATATCGCTCATTTCATGAAAGTGTATGCCTATAGCAGAAATATCGGAATTGAAGAAGGATTGTCTCCTGTATTACAGGAAACACTCGAAATCACAGCTATCATTCATGATATCGCTTGTCCTGTTTGTCGTGTGAAATATGGAAATACCGATGGAAAACACCAAGAGGAAGAAAGCGAACCGTTAGTAAGGGAATTCTTAAAAGGAATTCATATTTCACAAAGAATGATTGAAAGAATTGTTTACCTCGTCACTCATCATCATACTTATGATGATGTAAATGGATTAGACTATCAAATTCTTTTGGAAGCTGATTTCCTTGTCAATGCAGATGAAGGAAACATGTCAAAAGAGGCCATTATGGCTGCAAGAAAGAATATCTTCAAGACAGCAACTGGTCTTAGATTGCTTGACTCAATATATTTAGATTAGTTGCACACTTGAATTCTAGCGACCATCAAAATTAGACTTATAAAACCTCTTTGATTTTCTGGGACTGATGAATTTGTCATGGTTTAAAATGGCGTTTAGATACAAATTAGTAGATAAATAAATCATCCAAAGTTATGACTGATTGAATGGAGAATGAATTTGCATTTTCCTTCAATCCAATCGGTGTGACTATGGTTGGATGGATTGCATATTTTGTCTTTGTGACAATCCTTAAATCATTGATCTTGTTGTTGATTGATGCCATAACTTTATCGGTTACGGTATATAGAACTGTGCTGAATTTCATCTCGCATAGATTGATTACTTGATCCTTTCTTACGATTAAAAGATCAATTTGTGAACCATTGATTCCTAAGTCATCATCTTTCTTGCAAAACCAAGAATTGCATTCAGTGTAAACACCACGAATTCCAAGTTTTTCTTTTATTTGATTGATGTGTAACAAACAGACACGTTCGAATGCAAAACCAAAATAAGTGTTTATAGCTGGCGTTTTGAATTGATTTTGAAAGAAGAATTCATCATTCGGTGCTTTTTCTAAAAATGAATAATAGAAGATAACAAAACTATCAATGATCTGATACATTGCACCTTTTGTCTTCATTCCAAAGCAATTGTATTTTCTGATGAATCCACAGGATTCCAATTCTTCGAGTTTGGTAGATAGATCTCCGGAATTGGTTAATTTGGAAACTTCAATTATCTCTTCTCTAGTCATTCCGATTTTCTTTTTGGATAGAGCACGTATGATTTTCAAATAGTCTTCAGGCTTTTTGAAAATGGACGAGAATAGATATTTGAATTCGTCTTTCAGTGGAGCATCGTTTTTGAAAATCATGTTATCGATATTTTGTGCAACACTGAAACCCTTGCTTATGAAATTATAATAATAAGGAACACCACCTAAGACCATATAGTATTCTAAGATTTGAGTTCTGTTTACAGAGATTCCTTTTGCAGTAAAATACTCTTCACATTCCTTCAGTGTGAACTGAGATAAGTGAATCTGTTCTGTGAGCCTATTATATAATCCTCCTTTATTGTGGATAATCTTCTTAAACATCCACGATGTAGCAGAGGCACATACGATTAAAATGATATCGTCACGTAGAGAAGCCCATCCATTCCAAAAAGATTCCAATGCTTTCATGAAATCGGATTTTGGTGTGTCCATCCAAGATAGTTCATCGATGAATATGATTTTTCTTTCTAATGTTGAGGAGTTGATAAAGTCTTTTAATTCTTCAAATGCAATGAACCAATTCGTTATCTTTTCTTTTGGAACATGATTACTGTTTTTTAGCGAAGAGGTAAAAGAGAATAGCTGCTCTTTCAATGTTCCGCTTGCAATACCTGAATGATGGAAAAGCATAGTCTCTTTATATACTTCATTGACAAGAAAAGTTTTTCCAATTCTGCGTCTTCCATAAATAGCAACAAAGTGAGATTTGTTGTCGTTATAGATGTTAGTCAACAATTTGATTTCATTTTTTCTTCCAATTATCATGATAGACCTCATTATAATCCGCTTAATCTCATATATTTTGATACATTAAGCAAATTATAGAGGATAACGCACAGAAAATCAATGGTTCCGGGCTCTATAATCCGCTTAATGTCATTAAAAATGATAGATTAAGCGGATTATAACAATATTTGAATCTTCCACAAT
>CAVALL010000059.1:0-10763 GCA_963589675.1 Alistipes onderdonkii
GACTGCACCAAGCCCTAGTGGTATCTTTGCTTTTTTAAGAACATCGAAATTCTTCACCATGGATAGTGTTGGATTGGATGACTTCTTGATTTCAATCGGATGCAATAATCCATCCGATTCAAGAATGAGGTCGATTTTTCGTTTGTCTTTATCTCTGTAGTAGTACATATATAATTCCTTTCCGGAATTCATATAGGATTTTCTGATTTCAGAGACAATATAGTTCTCAAGTATCGCACCATTGATGGATCCATTCTGTAAAATCTCAGGACTGGAATATTTTGTTAAGTAGCTGACTAAACCAGTGTCAAAGAAATATACCTTAGGTGTTTTTACCACCCGTTTGAGAAGGTTATTGGAATAGGGGTGTAAATAGAAGATGATTTCTGATTTTTCAAGAACTCCTAACCATCTTTTTGCAGTATCATCACTGATTTCGACATCACTGGCGACAGAGTGGATATCCAGTTCCTGTCCGACTCTGCATGCGACAGCACGGATGAAATCAACAAATGACTATCGTTTTTGATATCGATATCCTTTAGTACATCACGAGAGATATAGGTCTGTAGATAACTGGAGAAAAAGATATCACGGTTTGTGTATTTGCCACTTACAAGACCAGGCATTCCTCCATTCCATATCTCTTTTGATGTAATTCATAAGCAACTCCTTTCCGAAAAAAATAAGATTGCATCGTATTTTGGTCGGAAACATATTCTTTAGCAAGAGAGAAAAGAGTTGAATTAGCCCTTACAAGAACATAATCATGTAAATCGGTAGGGTAGTGAGTCTATCCTTGGTCTCGACGATGTTTTTGTTTCCGAAGATATAGCCATGAGGTAACTTATAGTTTCCGTCTTTTGCTATTAGTTTTGGTATTGCTTTAAAGTTATTCTGATCATTTCCGGATTTGATCTCGATAGGAAGGACAGTAAGGTTATCATAGTCATTGATAAGGAAGTCTACTTCACCTACTTTCTTGCTATCGAAGTAGAACAGTTCATGGCCATGGGCGATTAATTCCATGCTGGCGACTGTCTCATAGACAGAACCGAGATTGACACCTTTGTCAGTTTCTAATATCGCATTGATATTATTTTTATAGAGCAGACAGGTTAAAATACCGACATCGTTATAGTATAGTTTCAACAGATTCTTTGCCATGGATTCATTCAATGGGAATACTGGATTGCTGATTGCTCTACATACATTGCTTACTCCTGAAGCTAAAAGGTAATCGATTTCCTCTTCATAATGGTCACGTGGTGTTGGTTCATTATCTTCGATTTTATTGAACTGTACTCTTTTGACTTTATTGGACATATTTGATATGAGCATGTCATATACCTTTGATATCTTCAGTTTCCTATCGATATCATATCGTGAGCAGTCATCCTTGTAATAAGTCAAAGTCTGGAATTGAACGATTCTTGTCTTTGCAACATTCTTATTGATGACATATTCCTTGATGGCATCCGGAAGGCCACCAGAGATAAGATAGTCTTTGAATAGAGACATGATTCTCCTATGTATAGGATCTTCAATCTTGTTTCTTTTCTCAAAGCATTCTCTTAGATAATCGATGGCTTCTTCGCCAACGCCATTTGCCCAAAGGAATTCTTCGAAATCGAGTGGATACATCTTAACTTCATGGATAGAACCCATCGGAATAAAGATATGTTTCAAAGTAACACCTAATAAGGAACCACTGGCAATATATCGATATCTATTCTCTTTTTTCAGTTCTTTGAGCATCGATATCAAATGAGGATAGTACTGAATCTCATCAAGGAAGATGATAGTGTTATCTATGGTATCCATTTTTTCACCGTACAGGGAACTGATAAGCAGATAAAAGGCTTTCGTGGTTCTAACCGCAGCAAAAGCCTTATCTCCCTCGAAATCAGCCTTCAGGTCAATCTCGATATAGTTCTTGAAATAACTAGATGCCGTCTCACGGATGATGAAACTCTTACCGATTTGTCTAGCTCCATCGATGATGATGATGCTATCATCCGCTGATTTGTAATATTCATCTAATATTTTCTCTATTTTTCTATGAAACATATCAATCACCCCATTATTTACCGATATTTTAGCATTGCGGATACATTTTTCCAATACTTTTTAGTCATAAAAATGCAACTTTTCTAATACTTTATTACACTGAAAATGCTATTTTTCTAATACTCTGTGGCGACAAAAATGCAACTTTTCTAATAATTTTGAGGCTTGACCACTTGACTTATATATGTCTTCTCAGAAGATATCTATCGATTGTAACAATGTAAATTTATCATCGTGTGGACTATGATTTTTAAAATATGTGCAAAACATTCAACAAACATTTTTAAAATTTGTGCGTATCTATGCTAAAACATTTTTAAAATTTGTGCATTTTGACTACCAATATAGTTACGACATGCTAAAATATATGAGATAGGAAGGAGTGTTTCCATGATTTTCAAGAGAAAGATATATTCTAAAATGCTTGATTGGAAAAACAATTGGGCTAATGAAAGAGCATTGCTTATTCAAGGTGCAAGACGTATTGGTAAGTCTACTATCGTTGAAGAATTTGGAAAAAAAGAATACAAATCCTATATCCTGATCAATTTTCAAAGTGACTTAGCAAAAGTCAAAAGCCTATTTGAAAATGATATAAGTGACTTGGATAGTTTCTTTCGTAAGTTGTCTTTGCTATATGGGACATCCCTCTATCCGAATGATTCCTTGATCATCTTTGATGAGATACAGCTTTTTCCCCTTGCAAGGCAATCGATAAAACAGTTAGTCAAAGATGGAAGATATCATTATATTGAAACAGGCTCCTTGATTTCATTGAAACAGAATGTGAAAGACATTCTGATTCCTAGTGAAGAGAGAAGCATGGAAATGTATCCTCTTGATTTTGAGGAGTTTCTATGGGCGATAGGTAGAGATAATGCGATAGACTTGCTGAAGGACTCTTTTGATCATATTAAACCATTAGGTGAAACCATTCATCGAGAAATGATGGAACTATATAGAACATACCTCGTTGTTGGTGGTATGCCACAGGCAATCGATGAACTACTGAAATCGAATGACTTTTCAAGAGTGGATGAAGTAAAGCAGGACATATTGAATCTATATAGGAGCGATTTAAAGAAGACGGATTCTGATAATAGATTATCTACTTCCTTGATTTTGAATGCCGTTCCGTCTGAACTGTCATCACACAGCAAGGTATTCAAGATTACGGCATTGGATAAGAATGCGAGACTATCTAGAACACTGTCTTCATTTCAGGCGATAGAAGAATCTAAGATTGTCAATATTGCGTATAATGCAACAGATCCTACTGTCGGATTGAATCAAACAAAGGATTACAGGAAACAGAAGATATATCTCAATGATACCGGATTATTGGTAACTCAGATTTTCAGGGATTCTGATGAAAAGATTGAGAACTCCATCTATAAGCAAATCATATTCGATAAGATTGGTGTTAACTTAAGCACGATACTCGAAAATTCAATCGCTCAAATGCTGAAAGCGAATGATCATGACTTGTATTTCCATATGTTTGATCATTACGAGATTGACTTCTTATTGAGTGAAGGTAAGAAACTGATACCGATAGAAGTTAAGTCTTCATCCTATTCAAGTCATAAATCCATTGATGAATTCAATAGAAAGTATCCGGAAAGAATCAAAACCAATTACGTAATCTATTCTAAGGATATCAATAGAGTTGGAAACATTAGCTATATCCCCTTCTATATGACTATGTTCTTGTAAGACACGAAAAATCGTAGATGACCTGTTGTCATGCAAAAGGAGTGAATTTTGATGAAGAATCGAAAGACCACCGTCTTTCGAAAACTTTATGATGGAATAAATGCAAGAATTCATCATGTAAACACATATTGATTTGCTCTAATCTAGGGGAAAAACTAATTGTTTTTATAAACAAGCAATTTTAATAAGCACTATAGTTTGTTTTATTCACAAAAAAACCAGACCGCCTTGCGGCAGTCTGATTTTGACTTCACCTGTTATTTTGAAACAAACTCTAGTTTTGTTCCATCTGAGGTGAGAGATACATGTTTGGATACTTCACCAGAGAGGATCTTACTTGCAAGAGGAGTCTCAACTTCACTCTGGATGTAACGTCTGATCGGTCTAGCACCGTAGGTTTCATCATAGGAGTGATTGTGTATGTAGGTGACTGCTTTCTCATCATAGTCGAAAGAGATATCTTTACGTTCGAGTCTAGTCTTAAGAAGGTTGAGGAATTTCTCAACGATCTTATCGACAACAGATTCACTCAAAGAGTTGAACATGACAATCTCGTCGATTCTGTTGATGAATTCAGGACGGAAGGATTTCTTCAAAAGTTCTTTGACTTTCTTTCTTCCTTCTTCCTTGTTGTCAGAAAGTAGGTATTCACTACCTAAGTTGCTAGTCATTATAATGATGGTATTGGTAAAGTCAACTGTTCTACCTTGACCATCAGTCAATCTACCATCATCGAGTACCTGAAGTAGGATATTGAAGACATCGGGATGTGCTTTCTCGACTTCATCGAAGAGGACGATGGAATATGGTTTGCGTCTTACTGCTTCGGTTAACTGACCACCTTCTTCATAACCGACATAACCCGGAGCAGCACCGACAAGACGGGATACGGATTCCTTCTCCATATATTCGGACATATCGATACGGACAATCTGTTTTTCACTGTCGAAGAGCTGCTCAGCAAGTGCTTTAGCGACTTCTGTCTTACCGACACCAGTCGGACCTAAGAAGAGGAAGGAACCAATCGGTCTATTGCTATCGGAGAGTCCTGCACGGGAACGGATGATGGAGTTAGAAATCTGGGTCAAAGCTTCATCCTGACCGATGACTCTCTTCTCCAATTCATCCTTCAAAGTCAAGATCTTCTGACTTTCGGTCTTGGTCAATTTGCTGACAGGAATACCAGTCTGGATGGAGATGACCTGTGCAACAGTCTCATCGGTAACATGGTCGGAGAGCATCGTGGACTCTTTGGTATTTTCTTTAGCCTGATTGAGTTTTGCTTTGAGTTCCGGAATATCTTTATTCTGGAGTCTAGCAGCGGTGTTGTAATCAGCATCCTGCATTGCCTTCTGCAAGTTGAGAGAAGCGATATCGAGTTGTTTCTTCAAGTCTTTCTGCTTTTCGGCATCTCCTTTTTCGGCTTTCCACTGAGCATAGAGATGATCTTTCTTGGATGTGAGTTCACTGATCTCTTTCTCCATGTCGGAAAGTCTCTTTTCCGCATTTTCACTGTGGTCATTCTTCAAGGAGACCTTCTCGATCTGAAGCTGCATGAGCTTTCTGTTGACCTCATCGAGTTCTTCCGGCATCGTATCGATCTGCATTCTGACCTTAGCACACGCTTCATCGATCAAGTCGATTGCCTTATCCGGCAAGAATCTGTCGGTGATGTATCTCTTGGAAAGAGTGACAGCGGCGATGATGGCATCATCGCTTATCTCAACTCCGTGATGCTGTTCATAACGGTCCTTGATGCCACGTAAGATAGCAATGGAGTCTTCAATGGTCGGTTCATCTACCATGACTTTCTGCATACGACGGGCAAAGGCCGGATCCTTTTCGATGTACTTTCTGTACTCATTGAGTGTCGTTGCACCGATGCAGTGCAATTCACCACGTGCAAGAAGCGGTTTTAAGATATTAGCGGCATCGAGAGAGGAGTCACCGCCTGCACCTGCACCGATAAGGGTATGAATCTCATCGATGAAGAGAATGATTCTACCTTCGCTCTTGCTGACTTCCTTCATGACGGCTTTGAGTCTCTCTTCGAATTCGCCACGGTATTTTGCACCGGCGATCAAAGATCCGATATCGAGTTCCCAGATGGTCTTGTTCTTCAAGGTCTCTGGTACATCGCCTTTGAAGATACGCCATGCCAATCCTTCGACAACAGCGGTCTTACCGACACCAGGATCACCGATCAAGACCGGATTATTCTTGCTCTTTCTTGAAAGAATCTCCATCACTCGGCGAATCTCATCATCTCTTCCGATGACAGGGTCGATCTTACCATCGGCGACAGATGCGACTAAGTCTCTTCCGTATTTCTTCAAAGCTTCATACTGACTTTCCGGATTATCACTGGTTACATGGTTTCCACCACGGATGGAATCGATTGCTTTCTTGAATTCATTCTTGTTGTAGTGTTCGATCTTGCAAAGTTTATCGATCAAGGTATGCTTGCAGTCAAACTGAGCTAAGAGCAAGTGCTCAATGGACATATACTCATCATCCATATCCTTTTCGTATTTGGTTGCATTGTAGAGGATATTTTTGACATCAGCACTCGTATCAGGTTCACTTGTGCTTGTTGTCTTGACGGAATGATCGATATAGGAATCGATGAGCTGTGATACCTCTTTGATATTGATATCGAGTTTCTTTAAGATGCTAAGATACATCGAGCCTTCCTGATCGTATAAGACACGGAGAAGGACCGGCACATCAAAGCAGGATAACTGCTTATCCTTGGTGATCTCAATTCCTTTGTTGATTGCGTCTATTACTTTGGTTGTATATTTCTGTTCTGCCATAATTTTGACCTCCTTTAATGACGTCATTTTAATTATAGTGCAAAAATTAGCAGTTTCAAGTAGAGAGTGCTAAAAAGTGAAAAATAGCCCAAACCAAGCCCACTATGCTATAATCATTTCACTATGAATGACATTGTATTGATCACGATTATCATCCTTCTTTGCTTACTATTCTGTTATTTTGTCTATGCTCTGATTTCTACCTTTCTTATCAACAAGAAGTTCTTTCTCGTCCGAGGGAAAGATCCTGAGAATCCTTGTTACTTACAGTTATTCGACTATCCGGAACTGGATAGAGAACCGATCCGTATCGGATATTACGGAGAGAAGATACAAGGGTATCTCTATACACAGAAAGAGAAGAAGGATGAGAAAGGATTCATCATCCTTTCTCATGGATTCTTCGGGACTCATATTCAGTATTTAGCGGATATCTATTATCTGACCAGTCTTGGATATACTGTCTTAGCTTATGACCAATATGGAGTAGGAGACAGCGAAGGCAAGAATCAGGTATCCTTAGCAAATGGAAGCTATGTTCTTGAAAATGTCATTCGATATGTCTTAAAGAACAATATCCATCAAGGAAAAGACATCATCCTTTATGGACATAGCTGGGGAGCGTATTGTTCTCTTTGTGTATTAGGAAAGTATCCACAGGTCAAGAAAGCGATACTCCGTTCTGGATTTGTTTCACCGAATCAGATTGTCTTATCCTTACTGAAAGGAATGAAGAAAGGATTCTATTATTCTATTCTTCCTATGTACTCGATCTGTTATGTCCTATTATTCGGTTTCCGTAATACAAGACATGCAAAAATAGGAAAAAACGAGAACACAGAAATACTAGTCATCCATGCCATGGATGACAATGTCGTATCCTACAAGGATAGTATTGCCAAGATGTTAGAAAAAAAGAAGAACAAGAACGTTCATATTTTCATTACGGAAAAGGGAGAACATAACTCACTTATTGCAAAAGAAGGGTTAGATAACTACAAGAAGAGCATTGATGCGTATCAAAAAATCCTCTCCGACTACGGAGAGGATAGCAGTCAGATGAATGAGTTCATCTCCTCATTGGATCGTAGGAAGATGTATCCCTATAATCAGGAAGTCGTTGAGGAGATAGAGAAGTTTCTGAAGGATTAGTACTTCAAGACAGCGTAGAGTTTCTTGCCGCGCTTGATGAAGATGTATCCACCATCTAAAGCGTCATCCTTTGTGATGACCTTTTCTAAGTCGGAAGTCTTTTCTCCGTTGATCTTGACAGCACCAGCATTTACAAACTCTCTTGCTTCTCTCTTGCTCTTGGCAAGACCAGTCTTGATCAAAGCATCGAGAAGGTTGATGTTTTCACTCTCTTCGACAACGACAAGACCGTCAGTGAGTTCCTTTAAGGAAGAAGCATCAAGTCCATGGAAGGAGTCTGCAAATAAGGCAGTGGTCATCTTTAAGCAGTCGTCAGCGGCTTTTTCACCGTGTAGTCTTGTGACGATGACGCGGGCAAGCTCTTTCTGACCGTTTCTGAGTTCAGGATGCTCTAAATGTGCTTTGTAAATAGCATCGATCTCTTCAATCGGTCTATCATCAAAGATATAGAGATACTTTAAGACATCACTATCAGAGACATTCATGAAGTACTGATAGATGTGATAAGGAGTTGTCATAGTCGGATCAAGATATAAGGCTCCGGATTCACTCTTACCGAACTTCTTTCCCTGGCTATCGGTGATAAGCTTGAAGGAGAAGACTTCAGCGCCACAGTCAGAGCCTTCCTTTTTCTTGACGAAGTCTAATGCGGTAGTGAGGTTACCCCACTGATCACCGCCACCGAACTGCATCGTGCAGTGATAATCGCGGTAAAGGTTATCAAAGTCTCCAGCCTGAAGAATCATGTAGGAGAATTCAGCATAGGAAATACCAGCCTCTAAACGGGATTTGACAATATCCTTAGAGAGCATGTATCCGATTTGGAAGTTCTTTCCGTAATCTCTTAAGAAGGAAAGGATGTTTGTCTTGCTCCACCACTCATAGTTGTTGAGGATAAGACCTTTGTTCGGATCGCTTGTGTCAACATATTTGCTTAATTGCTTACGGATGCATTCTGCGTTCTCCATGACCTGGTCCGGAGTGAGGAACTTTCTCTCCGCCTTCTTTCCGGAAGGATCACCGATCATGCCGGTGGCACCGCCAAGCATGGCGATGACTCTGTGTCCAGCCTTCTGGAGTCTCTGAAGGATTGTGATCATGATGAAGTTTCCTAACTGGAGAGACTTCGCGCTCGGATCGAATCCACAGTAGAGAGTCTGCGGAGTATCAAACAACTCATGAATCTTTTCTTTGTCGGAGAAATTGTCCAAAAGTCCTCTTTTTTCTAAATCGTCGATAATGTTCATAATTCACCTCTTAATTTCGAAAACATTTTGTCCTTAGACAATTATTTAGTATATCGCAAAAGTATTTTGTTGTCGATTGTAAGTGCATCGGATTGAATAGGGTTTATAGGAGAATATCAAAGTGTTCTTGCTTTTGAGAGTGAATTGTATCGTTGAGAAGTAGGTGTTTAAATCATCATTACATCCTGAGATACAGACGAGATAGACGTCATCATGGATTCCTCTTTCCATGCTGATTTCATTATCGATGTTGCTTCTGACTGTGATGGCATCCATTTCAGCATGAGTATAAAAGTCATGACGGATGATAAGGTCATGACTGAAACATAGAAAGAGGAATAGAGGAATAGGAAAGAAAAGAAAAAATCGATCCTTCATCTTAAAGCAGCATAGAAAGGAAAAGGAAGACATAAATGGATAACATCAGAGATGGGATGATAAATGCGGATGTTTCATTATCCTCTTTTCCATCATTCTCAAATAGTGCGACCTTCCTTTTCAGTTCTGTTGTCGTACTGCTTGAATACTCTTCCTGATTGTGTAGAAGGAGGCTGATAAAGGAAATGAGAGCAAATTCGGATTGCTTTTTGTTGACTGTTAAAGGAATCTCATTTTCTTTTCCTTCCTGTTCCTGATAATCAAGCAGCTTATCTTTTAAATCAGAGATAGGAAGAGAAGAGATAGCGGATGTGAAACCTAAGGTGTAATCCTCTTCCAATGCAGAGAAGTAAAGAAAGCGGTGATAGAAAAGGATAGCATCATCGAGTCCTTTCTCCTTTTCTTGCTTTTCCTTTTTGAATAAGAGAGAAAGACAAAGCGCACTCAAAGGATATAAGATACAAGGCAGTATCTGTTCTGATTTAGAGTAGATGAAGTAACATAGGATAAGTGAGAAAAGAAGAGGAAGATAGAAGAGTATCTCTTGTATGTCTATCTTCTTCTTTTCTTTTGTTGTTTTCATTTTCTTGAATGGATTCTTCATGACTCAATTCCTTTCTTCATTTTACGGATTGTGAAATAGACAGAACTTGGATAGAGAAATGGAAGAATGAGAAAGGAGAAGACACAGTACATCGTATTCTTCGTCAATTCCTTCAATGAGGAATTGATGAGAAACAAAGCAAGGATAAGAAGGAAGAAACAAACTAGGACAGAAAGGAAGAAACGAAGATTCCTTTCATTTCTTGCTCTTAGTTTTTGATACGAACTCTTTTTCTCCTCTATTGAATTGATTAAAGGAACATAATCGGATAGATGAGCTTCCTCTTTCTTATCCTTTTGGAAGATTCTTTCAAAATAGGGTTGAAAGGAATAGAGAGTGAGAAGACTTGGATTCTCTTTGATGGATTCATAAGGAACCTGTTCCTGATAAGAGAGAAGATACTGAAGAGCAAACTCATAGCTTTGCTTTGTCGGTATCTGTGCCATCAAAGAGTTGAGAAAGGAAGAGAAGAAGGAATAGGAAGAGATCTCCTTATCCATCGACATAGACTTTTTCTCATAGGTGTATAGTGAATAGAAGGATAAAGAAAAGGAAAGAAGAAAACAAAAGACGGCAAGAATCGTATTCGGAATGATCAGTGCATATAAAACACTGAGCAAAAGAAGTGAGAAAAGATAGACACCTCTTCGTTTGATAAATTCATTCAGTTTCATAAATGCCTCCACTAGATATATCGTCATAAGTGGAGATTTATGAAAATCAGTTCGTTTAGTGGAGAATAGTGTTGGTTAAAAGGCAACATTTCTCCACTTTTTTGCT
>CAVALL010000060.1:0-10670 GCA_963589675.1 Alistipes onderdonkii
CTACTAAACGTAAACCAGTGACAAACTGGTGACATTTTGTCACTGGTTATGTCACTAATTTGTCACTACTGCAACGCTAAGAATGCCTATATATCACTTTTAGGATTCTTGAAATTTCTAAAAATTTCATATTTTGACAAAAAAAGCAGTTCAGAAATCCGGAAAACACGTTAGCACTGGACCAAGAGCATTAGATTGACTTGAAAAACTGACAAAATAATCAATCATCTAACTATTGTGAATGAAAAGAACAGTGACATCGATCTATTTCTCTACCAGAAAACACGTCAAAACAAAAGCTGTAACGCATTCACCTAGTCAATATAGGAATGAACACGTTACAGCTAATCATTACGATGCTTGTGTATAGATGATGATTTTGAAATAGCTTAATAGTACAACAACTGCGATCTCAATCAGAAGGGATGCGATAGCACTTAAGAGGACGATACGCTTATGGCTCTTATCTTCTAGTTGGATTTCCTTTGACATCGAGTAGGCAAGCAATATGCCTGGTCCACCAAGGATCCAAGAAGAGACCAATAATTCAGCCCAGGATACCCTTTTCCCATCTCCTCTTACGCCTTTAACATAAGCAAAGCTGACCATGATTCCATACAGAAATCCAATCAGAATGACCATATAGGCCCAATAAAACTGTATTTGCATAATAGTTCTTAAGAAAGAAAAGCTTCGGCATGAATCCGAAGCTTTTGCTTTGTTCTAATTTATTTCTTCTTAAGGTACTTGACGCAGTCAAGAGTGACGGCAGCAAGAATGATGACACCTTTGATAGCGAGCTGGTAGTTGGCATCGGTGATACCAATCATAGGAAGAACGACAACGATAGCCTGGAAGATGAGGGCGCCGATGACGACACCGCTGATCTTACCGACACCGCCTGAGAAGGAGACACCGCCGACGACGCAAGCCGCGATAGCATCGTTTTCCATACCCTGACCTGTCTGAGCTCTGACGTTACCAGTGTAGATACCGTAGATGCTTCCGCCAAGACCGTAGTAGAGACCGGCGAGAAGGAAGACCAACATTGTGACTTTGAAGACGTTGATACCAGAGACGGCTGCTGCTTCCGGATTTCCACCGACAGCGAACATATTCTTACCGAATGTTGTCTTATTCCAGATGAACCACATGACTGCAATACCGATGATTGCCCAGATAATCATAATCGGGAAGTCGGAATCGCCAAGGTTCTTACCAGAGACGATAGCAGTGACAGTCGGATCCGGAGAACCAGTGAAGGAGTTTCCGGTGATACCTGCCATGATACCGAAGGTGAAGAGCTGTGTGGCAAGGGTAGCAATGAACGGATGCATCTTGAACTTAGCAGTGAAGAAGCCTGCGATTCCCATCATGAGACAGCAAGCGAAGATGGAGAGTGCAAAGGCCATCACAACACGAGCGCCTAAAGGAATGGCAGAGAAATCCGGTGACTTTCCGAAGAAGGTGACGGATGTCTTACCTGTTGTCGTAACTAACATACCCGTAAAGACAGACGCCATACCGACAAGACGACCAATACTCAAGTCGGTACCTGCAAGGATAAGAAGTCCAGCAACACCGAGAGCTAAGAACATCTTAGGTGAAACCTGATTGAGAATAAGAAGGATGTTATCCCAGTCGAATAAGAAGCTACCTGTCTGAACGGCATAGATAATTGCAGCAATAATCATCAACACAAGGATTGAAAGATACAAGCCGTTCTTCAGCATGAAGCTCTTGATGTTGAAACCATATTTGTAGTTTTCGAACTTCTGTTCGTAAGTCTGTTTCAACGGAAGCTTCTTGTTGTTAGCTTTTTCGATATAAGCATATTTGTTAAGATACAAAGCATGATTGCCATCCTTGGCTGCGTCCTTGACATCGTTGAATGCGACAAGTGCATCGTTGCATTTCTGATGATAAATCGAGTCAACTTCCTTCAACTGAAGCTTACGTCTCTTTGACTCTTCAGCCTTGTTGTCATCCGTGAGCGGTTCGCTTTCGAATTTGGCTTTCAATTCAGCAAGACTGTTATTTCTTTCTTCAAGATACTGTGCTGTCTTGTTTTCGTAATCAAGCTTTGCAGCAGCAATTTTCTCTTTGGCCTCATTCTTATCAGCCTCGATAAGCGGCTTGTACTGACTTTCGATGTAGGAGATGGCTTCTTTGACTTTCTCAGTCAATTCAGGATTGTTCTGATTCTTGACTTCTGTCGCAGCAGCGATCTGCTCTTTGTCATTCGCAATCAACTTTTCTCTTGTTTCATTGTCGAGTTGGTGATTACGCTTTAGATTACTGATTTCATTCTTCAAACCTTCGATCTTTGTCACACCATCAAGGCGTAAGGCGTCGATAGCAGATAATCTCTTTTCAATCTCAGGAATGAATTCGTTCTCTCTTGTGAGAACACTCTGATTCGATTGTTCCATTTTGATTTACCTCTCTATAAGTATTTTGCAGACAATCTCAGGAGTTCCTCCTGATCGGTTTCTTTCGTATTGACGACACCAGCAAGATGATAGTTGCTCATGACTGCGATTCGATTGGTGATACCAAGAATCTCAGGCATTTCACTAGAGACAACGATACAGGTCTTGCCTTTCTTAGCCAAATTGAGAATCAACTGATAGATTTCATATTTCGCACCGACGTCGATACCTCTGGTCGGCTCATCAAGCAAGAAGACATCTGGATCACGTTCAAGCCATTTACCGATGATGACCTTTTGTTGGTTACCACCGCTAAGCGCTGAAATCATATCATTTGGTCCCATACATTTTGTATGCATCACATTGATTTCACGAATCGTGGCATCCTTCATCTTCTTGTCATCAAGAATACCGAAGGTTTTATACTTGTCCATGTTCGTAATGGTAGTATTGAAAGTAAGATTCGCTTTCATGAACATACCATTTGCTTTTCTTTCCTCAGTGACGAAAGCAAAGTTATATTCCATGGCTTCTCTAGGTGTATTGATGAATATCTGTTTTCCGTTATAGAAGATCTTACCAGTCTTAATTGTTCTCATACCGAAGAGACATTCAAGAAGTTCACTTCTACCTGCACCGACAAGGCCGTAAATACCGAAGATTTCACCTTTGCGGACAGAGAAACTAATATCACGAAGAAGAGGAGTGTACATCGTGGAGAGGTTCTCAACTTTGAGGACTTCCTCACCAGGATTATTGTCAACGGGAGGGAAACGCTGAGTAAGACTTCTTCCGACCATTGCGGAAATAAGTTCATTCATGTTGGTTTCCTTCGTTTCCTTCGTCATGATCATTTCACCATCACGGAGGACGGAAACTTCATCGCAGATTTCGAAGATTTCATCCATCTTATGTGAGATGTATACGAATGAAACGCCTTGTTCCTTCAATTCTCTGACAATCTTGAAGAGTTTCTTGACTTCCGGTTCTGTCAACGATGAAGTAGGTTCATCCAAAACGATGATTTTGGAATTGTAGGAGACAGCTCTAGCGATTTCAACCATCTGTCTTTGAGAGACGGACATTGTTCTCATTTTCTGCTTTGGATTGACATGGATATCAAGCATGGAGAAGAGACCTTTGGTCTCAAACAGCATGTAGTTTTCATCGACAACACCGAACTTAGTACGGTAGCGGCCTAACCACATGTTATCAAGAACAGTTCTATCCAAACACTGGTTGAGTTCCTGATGAACCATAGCGACACCGTTTTCCAAAGCATCCTTCGGATCCTGGAAATCAACATGTCTTCCATCAAAGACAATGCTTCCGTCATCTTTGGCATAGATACCGAACAAGCATTTCATCATTGTGGATTTTCCGGCGCCGTTTTCACCCATAAGGCCCATGACCGAGCCTTTCTTGACGGTCAGATCAATATTCTTCAAAACATGGTTTTTTCCGAAGGATTTTGATAAGCCGTGTATCTCTAAAATATTTTCAGACATATTTTTGATTCGGAACCTCCTATTTTTAATATAAAAGTAGGATGCTACTTTCATAGCACCCTACTATGAAGTTTTAGGGATTTACTTTGCTAATGCTTTGTACCAATCTTTGATGATCTGGCCCTGTGTGGCACCCTGACCAGTGGAACCAGTACCGACAAAGTAGGTATTGGCAACGTTGGAAAGGTCAGCGACATCAGAGTTGTCAGACTTCTTAGGCTGTCTGTTGAAGAAGACAACCGGCTTATCACCAGCAAGCTTCTTATAATCTTCCCAGTTTGCATGAGTGATGACGTTGAAAGCGTATGCATCATATGCGCCCGTAGCAATCTGAGTCTGAATTCTGTTCTGTAACTCGACATCATTGGAGCCATCGCCTTCAATGACATCAACAGTGTAACCTAAGGCTTCGGCATAATGAGGAAGTGCTTTTCTATAGGTTTCCTTGATGAAGTTATCATTTGCGGAATAGGTAGCGACAAGAAGCTTCTTGCCCTTGACAGCGGAATCTTCAGCAACATTGACATAGGAACCAGGCTTTTTAGAATCAGCATTCTGTGCTGTGACTGCGGATAACTTTGTCTGAACGATGTGCTTGTCTAAATCAGCAAGTTCAAGGTCAGCGTTTCCGCCATAGCTAGAATCGATGACAGTCTCATTGCCCTTGATAAGGTTGGTAAGAACTGTAACAGCGGCAAGAGCCTGATCATCACCGTTCTGAGAGACGGAACCAGCAAGTGTGCCAGCCTTGATCATATCGCAAGCGGAGGAAAGAGCATCGAAACCGATGATAGGAGTATTCTTGGCTAAACCAGTAGCGTTAGCAGCGGCGATAGCCATACCATCATTGTTGGAAATGATGAAGTCGAGCTTTCCTTTGTACTTCTTTGTCCAGGTTTCAACTGTTTCCTTAGCAACAGAGTCAACCCAAGAACCAGAGGTATCAACGCAGGTCTTTCTTTCGAGTTCAACAGCCTTGAAGCCGCCTTCCTTGGCGATTTCTTCCATGGCAGCAACGCAACCATTGGTACGATCGATAGCTTCCGGGTTTCCATCTTCACCGACCAAGATGACATAGCCGAGCTCACCATCTTTGATGGCATCTTTCCATGTCCATTCGGAAGTGGTGTTTCCACCGCAAGAGACTAAAGATGCGGCCAATCCAAGTAACGACATAAGCGGAATAAGTTTTTTCATAAAGTATTTTTTCCTCCTCTTTATTCCTTTTTGCTTAATGACGTGCAAACGACTTTTTCATTAAGCGCTTTCATAATAACGGAATCAGCAAGAAGTTAGAATGGAAAATCATACACTCTTTTCGGAATTTTCTACACAATAACAAAAATAGTGCTTTTTGCTATGTTTTAGATAAAAACTAGCATATATAGTTCATTTTTAGTGAAAATGCAGCGATATTTTTAATGCAAAAGCATGTTTTGAACCATGAAAATGATAGAAAATTCCACACAAGAAAAGGCTTTCCCATCGTTTTCATTCCAGGAAAGCCGTTTAAATCAAGATTGAAATTTCAGTCTTATTCTTTGTTTTGGATCAAGTTGAGCAAAGAGAAATAATCGCCGACAAGAGGCTTACGAATGATATTGATATCCCAGTTATCATGGTTCAATAGAATCTCGTAAACAGAAAGATAATCTTTCAAAGTGATATTCTCTGGTTTCGATGTGTAGTTCTTAAAGAAGTAATCTCCGATAGAAGAGAAGAATGATTTCTTATCGTTCTTCTTGATGCTCAGTAATTTAGAGAAACAAGCAATAGATTCATCGATGAAATCGAAATCTCGGTTAGAGATGACAATCATCTCCTTTTCATAAGAGAAGAGATCTTCGATATGTGCGTCTTCTCCTTTATTTGTCATTTCTTCTTCTGGTATCGAATCAATAAGACTCTCAGAAAGCAATGAGAAGGAAACAGGCTTTTCAAAATAATCATCTACAATCTTCTTGGCCTTGATGAAATTCTTGACCTTTGTCTCCTTGTCTTCATTCTCATCTAATATCAATAGATAAGATAGTTTCTTCTTTTCATCGCTGCTTAGAAAAAGAAGTCGGTCTTCTTTTTCCTTATGAGAGGTCAAGACCATATCGTAATTCGCTTTATCGAAATCTTCGATATGAGCAATATCCTTTGAATTAGAAAGGACTGCAAAATCCTCATTCGAGCAAAGGACATCGAACTGATAGGTGTCCTCTTTCAAGGCGGTAGACTTCATAAAAGCGGAAATCGTACTTTTGTCTTCAAATTCATTAAGATTGATCAAAACTCTGACTTTTTCCATGATTATTCTCCTCTCATTCAGGAAAGACTATCCAACGTAATCACACTGCCTTCCACATACACCGTGTATTCATTGACCATATTGTATGGGAATGACTCAGTTATCTTACCATAGTTATTCAATTCTTCCACAATGCGAATGCAAGCATCCGCTTGTAGACTTGCTTCATTCTTGACCGTTCCAGATAGCAATCCGTTCTTGACAGAATCGATACCGACCGAAGTTCCATCAACACCAAAGACCGGGAACGGAAGAGATGCATCTTCCCACTTCAGTGTGTTCTCTTCTGAAAGAAGATAGTCAATGACACCTAATGCCATATCATCATTGCCGCAAAGAACAACTTCAATATCATCACCATATTTCTGGACAATCTCTCGCATGCTATCTTTTGCCTGTGTTCTGCTCCAATTGCAGTATGTAGAGAATAGGTTGTCGATCTTATATCCATCATCCGTAAATGCATTCAATGCAGATACACTTCTTTTCTCGGAGTCCTGATGGCCGATTTCACCTTTGATCATAACCATCTGAATGACACCATCTCCATTTTTGTCATAGGATGAATCTAACGAGTCTGGGCTTCCGAACAGTCCTTCCACCATTTTCGCCTGTGCTTTTCCCTCATAGATAGGATCCGTTCCGACATAGAAGATCTTATCATTCCTCATTCTTCCACGGATGATATCCTCATCCAATGGCTGACGATTGAAGAAGACAACTGGAATATCCTTAGTAGCGACTTTATCGATAATAGAACCAGAAGAAAGACGGTCAACAGGATTGATAAAGAGCATCTTAGGATTCTTCGCTTCAATAGCTTCAACTAAGAGTTCATTCTGCTTGATAAAGGAGTTGCTCGCATAATAAGGAGTGAATGTATAACCATGTTTTGTCAATTCACCTTGCAATGCGGTATCAAAGGAATTGATGAAAGTGTCGTTTTCATCATAGATAAAGATCAAAGCATCCTCGGATTTCGCACCACAGGAAACCATAAGCAGCAAGCTAGATAAATAAAGAGAAATCATTTTATTATTCTTCATCATTTCTAATCTCCTCTAATGGAATACGAATCTCAATCCTAGTACCCTTATCCAGGGAAGAATCAATCCTCACATCCGATTTTTCACCATAGAAGATACGGACTCTTTGATATACATTGGATAAGCCGACACCTTTATGAATCGTTTTATCCTGGAAACTATGATAAATCTCTTCCACTTTCTCAGGTAGCATACCAAATCCATTGTCTTCAATCGCAAAGCAAAGGAATGTTCCCTCTTTATATCCTTTTATCTTAATAAGGCTGCCCTCTTCCGGTTTTTCACCTAACCCATGGACGATTGCATTTTCGACAATTGGCTGCAAGATCAATTTAATGATAGGAAGAGATAGTACATCATCCTCAGCATCCACCTCATAGGTGAAACTATTGCCAAATCGCATCTTCTGTATCTGAAGATAGTATTTG
The DNA here is from genome assembly GCA_963589675.1 of Alistipes onderdonkii. GTDB lineage: Bacteria > Bacillota_I > Bacilli_A > RFN20 > CAG-288 > Enterosoma. The sequence goes on from CAVALL010000060.1 coordinate 7,711, forward strand.
ACATGTTCTAGTTCCTTTTCCACAGGTATGATATTCTTACCTCTCGAGATAGAGATACGGAAGAAGCGTGAAAGAGCAACAATCATATTCTGAGCTTTCTCATTTTCATGTTCATCGATAAGATAGATGATGGAATCTAGTGTGTTGTAAAGGAAATGAGGATTGATCTGATTCTGTAACGCCTTCAATTCCGCTTTATTTTGTTCTTTCTGTTCATCAACGACCTTTTGGGCCAAATCGTGAATACGATTCATCATCTTACAGAAGGAGCGATTCAAAGATACAATTTCTTTTGTTCCACCGACAGACGCATCCGATTTCAAGCGGAAACTGAAATCCTCCACAGCCTCCATTTCCTTTTGAAGTCTAACAATCGGTTTTGATATCTGTGTCGATACAACATAGAACAAGAACAGGAATGCAATCAAAGCAATAGTTGAGAAAATAGCACTATTGATAAGCATCCTTGTCTTTGCTTCATACAAGGCGTTGATATTCGTTGCGATAGCAAGTCCCCATCTTGTCTTTGGAATGGCAGAGATATAAAGGAAAATATTGTTTTTCCCAACCTTGAACTGAACATTTCCGATGACATTTTCTGCAATCACTTTTTTCTCTTCCTCTGTGACTTCAGCAGAAGAATAAACATTCTGGCGATTGTTGTCATAGATATAGACATGTCCACCTTCTCCTAACTGAACTTCATCAATCATGGAGGCAATACCGGAAAAGTCATACACAACCTTCAGAATTGCGGATTCCTTACCATTGTCGATTGACATCGACTTCGACAAAGTAAAGAATGAGGCTGAAGATACACGGGAGAACACATTGATCAAAGGAGTATTCATCGCTGAGGTAAACCACTCTTCCGATTTAATGACTTCAGCCGTTTCCTTTGAAACATTTCCGCTATCGCTTGCAATCAGATTACCATCCGTATCATAGAGGGAAATGGATTTGATGGATTGTGAGACAATCATAACCTCATCAAAGAATGTTCCACCATTCTTTTCAATCGTCTCATTCTTCTCATTGATAAGCCTTGTCTGAATCGCATCCGAGGCATTGATGACATTATCCATGTAATTGGAATAATTCGATAGTGCCTGTTCCGAGGTTGATATGACCTGTTTCAGATAGGTTGTCTCCACCGAGGCGGAATAGGTCCATGTGACAATTGCGAAAATACCAGCCATGAAAAATACGAAGGCTGTAACAAACGAAAAGAAGAGAACAGACTTCAATGAATGACGCTTAAGACGATTTCTTCTTCCTATATTCATCCGGTGATAATCCTGTATACTTCTTAAAGCAATGGGAGAAATAATAAGGATCAGTATATCCTACATCCCTTGCAATAGTAATGATTCGATTGTTCTGATCAGATAACAAAGCCAACGCCTTCTTCATTCTCAAGTCGGTTGTGACTTTTGTGAATGTTGTTCCGTTTCTCTTTAAGATTGTCGAGATATAGCTGACGGAATAGGATAATTCCTTAGCAACATCCTCAATCAATAGATTAGGATTGGCAAAATTCATATCAATGAAATGAATAATTCTTTCATATGATGTTTCAAGTCCAGAAAGTCTCTTATTCTCATTTACTTTGATAACTCTCTCTGATAATAAGAATAAGTAGTCGACAATATTCTGCTGTGCCTTGATGCTATAAAGCTTTGTAGTGATCTCAGCCTGAGAATCAAAGTCCTGGTAGAATTCAGTCAGTGAGATACAAGACTTGATAATGGCATCTAAAATATTGGAAAGGATATAGAAGTAACTATCTTTGTAATCCGGAGTCGTAATCTGGCCGATCAGTTTTTCGAGACTTGCTTTCACATCTGCCTTTTTTCCATAGGAAATCAAATAGGATAGATTCTTATACTCGTTGTCATCAATCTTTCCTGTCGATGCAGTCGAACTCCCATTTTCCTTTTCTAAATCCTTAAAAGAGAAGACCATATTCACACCTAAGACTGTTCGATATTCCAAGGATCTCTTAGCATGTCTATACATCTTTCTATAGTTGACTGGTGCTTTCATAATATCGGAAACACCACAAGAAACAGAGATAGAGACTGCTCTCTTCACCATTGCTAAAATTCCATTCAATTTCAGCATCAGCTCTTCCTCGATGAATTTATCATCCTTCTCTAAAAGGAGAATCATCTGATTGTCATTTAAGAAGAAATAATAGACTACACCATTAGCAAACTCTTCTTCGATTGCCTTCTTGACTGAAAAATAAAGTAGATCCTGTCTATCATATTCCAAGTCATCACTATCCGCATCAAAGACAGCCATCGCCTGATAAACGTGATTGAGATCAATTCCATCTTCAATAAGTTTTCCTGCAAAATTTTCAGGAATCTCTTTTACCTTAATGAGTCTATTCAAATCCTCAGACTGAAGGAAACGGATTGAATTTTGTGCTTTTTCCTCTAAGGACTTCATGCTGTTATCCATTTGAAGTTGCTTATTGAGGATGTTTTCCGCTTTCTCTAAAACCTTGCCCATCTCTTCTGAAGAGACCGGTTTTGTAAGATAACCGACTACACCTAATGAGATAGCTTCCTTAGCATAATCAAAGGAATCATAACCGGATACAATCACAAATTGCATCAATGGGAAATCCATCTTGAAATGACGTATCAATTCAATTCCGGAGATATACGGCATACGGATATCCGTAAACAGAATATCCGGATTAAGACTTGCTCCACTCTCTAAAGCATCAAATCCATTTTCAAAACATCCAACCACTGTAAAACGATCCGAGTATTTCTCTATCATCGTCTTCAGTCGATTACGGACAGACTCTTCATCATCTGCGATTATCACTCGATACATATGTTCACCTGAATTTTCTACTTTTTATCAATTATTTTAAACAGATTGATTATAACATACAGAGATTGCTCATTGAAAAAGCTAACTGACAAACTCTGACTCAAAAG
>CAVALL010000061.1:0-10647 GCA_963589675.1 Alistipes onderdonkii
GTGCATGACTTCGATCCAATGTATAAGTGTTGTTTTCAGTGTCGACAGAGAATGTGACATAGTCATCATTCGAGTCTGAGAAGATAAGTGTGAACAATAAATTCTCATCTTTCTTAAAATGGATAACATAATGAGAGGAATCATAGTCTTTTGATTTTCCGTTAAGAATGAGTTTCTCTTCTTTTCTATCTTTCACAAATTCGTTGAATAGAAGTGGTTTAAAGTACAGTCTTCCGCTTCTTTCACCGACTCTCTTAAACAAAGAGAAAGAGTTGATGAAATCATTTCCGATTTCATCTTGGTAATATCTTCTTCCCCACATCTGGAACCAAGCAAGTGCTATCTTTTCACCATCATAGATAGTAGGTGCATAATACTCAAGTCCATGGTCAATTTCTATAATTTCATCCAAAGTTTGTTCATCGTGAATGAAATCACCTTTCAGTGGAAAATAAACACAAGAAGATACATTAGCAAAGTCACCATCCCTTTCCTTTACATTCTGAGGGGACATGACAATATAGTCATGATTTAGGAATGAAACTAGATTTGGACATTCAAACATCGTTCCAAACTTCGAGGATGAAACTAAGGTCTTCAGGAAATGAAAATGATATATAGTCTCACCTTCATAAAGTTGAAGCATCGCTTCTTTTTCATCCTTAGATTTGTTTCCTACTATGATATAGTACTTACCATTTCGTTTGAAAACACAAGGATCTCTGAAATCATAAATAGATCCAGAGGAAGGAATATCACAAGTATCGATGATGGGATTATTTTCATACTTTTCAAAATGAATGCCATCTTTGCTATAGGCTATATTGATAGTCTGATAATACTTTCCATCATCATGTTTAGAGAAGCCTGTATAGACTAGATATAATGTGTCATCAATCACAATAGAGGAACCTGACCAGCATCCTGAATTGTCATATGGCATATCAGGTGCAATCGCACAGGATGTATTGGAAAAACGAATCAAATCTTCACTTGTCACATGTCCCCAGAAGACATTCTCAGCCTTTGTATCATACGGATTATATTGAAAGAAGATATGATACTTTCCCTGAAAGAAAACAATTCCATGAGGATCATTGCACCATCCATAGTCTGGTGATAAATGATATCTTGGTCTATATTCTTCCTTTTCATGCTTACGGCTTTTCAGATAGTCATTGGCTTCTTTTAAGTCTTTCATGATTCTTTACCTCTATCGATTTATATCAATTATTGCGCTTTCGGTAATAGAACGCAATCACATCATAAAGATTGCTATGCTCAGCCACACGGAAGAAATTACCGGTGATATCAACAAATTCTTCTTTTGTTTTCTTTTTTAGATTGAAGAAGAGAATAAAGATCCAAAGACATACTAGATAATATAGAGCTACTGAATTTTCTTGATAGTTCGTTCTTTCTGAAACATACGGAAATCGAATAAAGAGAAAATGATTCAAAAGTATATTCTGTATATATTGATCTAAAGCAGGATAACTCTCTTTTAGAGAAGCATAAGCTTGCTCGATAGAGCATGGATTTCGATTAGAAAAAGAAAGATAATCACCAATGCTGATTGAGTTCTGAAAGGTGTGACAGACATCGACTAGTAAGGACCAGTCAAAGTTGATTTTAGACTGAACAAGGAAGTCTGCAATCATATTTATTCGACTGAATACATCTCCTTTTCCATCCTTCATAAGTGAAAGGCATTGCCTATTCTTTTCTAAGTAATCTTTTGGAAATATATCGCTTTCATCCGAATCAAATGCAAAAACCAATTCTTTCTTCTCTAGTGAGAATGTATAGTTATTGTCCATCAATAGTTCTAAAACAGCTTCACAGCTATTCGAGATTGAACAGCATGGTTTTGGGAACTGATGCGGAGCACGTGGATAATATCTGCACACAGCGGCAATATTCTCTTCTCCGCATTCAACCTGAAGACCACAGAATCCATTTTCCAAACGCAGAGGACACTCTCCATTGTAGTCAAAATTGATTCTTGCATATTCATCGACTGTCGGATGAGGAAGTATTCCGACATAGGCTTCTATCTTCTGTTTTAGATAAGGAGAACAATCCTCATCCATTAGTCTGAAATATTCTTTCTCAGACAATGTCACATTCCAGCTCTGACAGCAACATGTCCTGCAATCTTTTCCTTTGCAGTGAAAGTCATTGTAATAGTTCGGTACTTTAAACTTGTCTTGAAACATTATTCATATACCTTCTTTGACTAAAAGATTATACTCAGGACAATGCTGAATGTTTCGTTTTCCTTACTTGTATAGCAAATCAGAATGAAGCATGAAATCAGCAGTAGATATGTTCGTTGCAATCGGAACATCATATAAGGCTGCAATTCTAAGCAACGCTTTGACATCCGGATCATGAGGCTGTGCCTGAAGCGGATCCCAGATGAATATGACAACGTCGATATCCTTTTCTGCTACTTTAGCACCAATCTGCAAGTCACCGCCTAATGGACCAGAGAGATATCCTTTCACATTCAATCCTGTCGCTTCTGAAATGAGTTTGGCTGTTGTACCTGTTCCACACAAATTGAACTTTGATAAGCGTTCCTTATTTTCACTAGCCCAACGAATGATCTCTTTCTTCTTATTGTCATGTGCAATCAATGCAATAGTCTTCATCTTTCCTTCCTCCTTGAATCTTACTCATTATAATCTAGATTGATTCATTTTGTATCGTATTCAAGCATAGTAATACTACTCACTATTTGTTTTTCTTCTTTCCTATACTAAAATATTCCCGAAAGAGGTATTGATATGAGAATCGCAATTTTTGGTGCTGGATCATTAGGAACCGTTTTAGGAGCATATCTAACAAAGAACGGTGTCGATGTCGATCTATATTCCCACAACAAGAATCATGTAGAAGGATTAAGAATGAATGGTGCACACATTGTAGGAAAGGTAGACTTTACTGCTCCTGTCAAAGCATATTATCCAGAAGAGATGGATGGAAAATATGATTTGATCTTCTTGATGACCAAACAGCTCGATAATAAAAATGTTGTCACATTCCTAAAAGAACATCTTAGTGAGGATGGTGATATCTGCACGATGCAGAACGGACTTCCTGAAGTAGGAATCAGTGAAATCATCGGTGAAGATCATACAATGGGTTCTGCAGTCGCCTGGGGCGCCACTTTAAAAGGTGATGGTGTTTCTGAGTTAACTAGTGAAGTAGATAGCATGTCCTTCTCGTTAGGAAGACTGAACGGAAAAGAGGATGATAGACTACTTAGAGCAAAAGAGATTCTAGAGAAGATGTGTCCTGTTCAATTAGAGAAGAACTTCATTGGTATGAGATTCTCAAAGTTGCTCATCAATGCTGCATTCTCGGGAATGTCAGCTGTCTGTGGTTCTACATTCGGTGAAGTCAGCAAGAGAAAAGATTCCCGTGTCTGTGTACAGAAGATCATCAAGGAATGCATTGATGTCTGTGATAAAGCCGGAATCAAAATTGAACCGATTCAGGGAAAAGACGTTGTCAAGCTACTCGACTATCATAATTGCTTCAAGAAGAAGATATCTTTCATCCTGATTCCGCTTTGCATCAAAAAGCATGCTGCCTTAAAGGCAAGTATGCTTCAGGATCTTGAGAAAGGCAAACTGACTGAAGTAGATAGCATCAACGGAAGTGTAGTCCTCTACGGAAAGAAGAATGGTGTCCCGACTCCTTATAATGAAGCGGTGGTCCGTATCATTCACGAGATTGAAGAAGGAAAGAGAAAGCCATCCTTTGAGAATCTGAAAACATTCGAATAAAAGGATATTACGCCATTTCCCTTTTGGCGTAATAGCAGACAAAAATAAAAATCATGGAAAAAGAAACAAACACGGAAAAGCTTCTCCAGAACATCGACGAGACAACCCCTTCACAGGATGAAGAACTTGCCTTTATCGCATACCAGGAGAACGTAACAAGATCAAAAGAAGAAAAGAGAACAAGATGGATACTCATTGCATTGACTATAGCCATCTACCTTTTAGGACTAGGTCTATTTGCAATCATTGTACAAACAGTCTATAACATCAACCAGATTGCCGGTCTTGTTACCGGCGCTGTTCTTCTTGTCCTATACACTATCTGTTTTGTGATTGTCATTGTCTCCATCTTCTCAAAACACTCCTTTGACTTAGAATTCAAAAAGAGAAACACAGGTCATTTCTCTGAGAGAGCCAATAACAAAGTACGTTGGGAAATCGCAAAAAACATCACTGAACAATCTGTCGTATTGAATTATGTTGAGAATCAGGAAAAGAAAGAATTCCTCAACAAAGCAGAAGCCGAAAAAGTCGATGCCTTTACGACAATAACGAAATTACTGGAAAAGTATCCGAACCACATTCCCGGAAGCACAAATCCGGATTCACAGAAGCTTGCAGAATCTCTATCCATCTCCATGAGAAAAGATGGAGTCATCTACAAGAAGGCGAAAAAGCTGATCTTAAGAAGAGCAGTATCGACAGGATGCCTAACTGCTCTATCGCAGAATGCGATTGTTGATGCCAGTGTCGTAGCCATCAAGAATGTTCAATTGATTAAAGACCTGATTTGGTTATATGGTTTCCGTCCTACCAATGCTGAGATGACAAAAATCCTATCTAGAGTCGTCAGAAATGTCTGTGTCGCCATCGGATTCAACTCAATGCCAAAAAGCACTACATGGGCTAGCAAAGTTTTCAACAAAGATTCCTCTAACTTCTTGATTCAATTACTAGGACAGGCTATCGACATGGGAGCACAGTTTTTAGGTAACGGAGCCATGACTTACCTTGTTGGCAAATACACAGTAAATGCTCTTTTAAGCCAGTATCGAATCCAGGATCTCTATCGTATCAAAGATCTGAAGAACTATGAGATTGAGATGACATCAGCTACCGTTCATGAGATCAACGCAGAGATAGAAGTCGAAGTGAAAGAACTCAGCAATAAACCAGAAGAAATAGAAGATAAGAAAGAAGCTCTTCCTAAGCCGGAAGAGACCGAGAAGAAGAAATGGAAGTTCCCATTCTTCAAAAAGAGAAAAGAAGGCGTTGAAAAAGACAAACACTAGACTATAATGTTATTGATTCAGGGAAAGGTGAAATTCCTTCTCGGCGGTATACCCCGCTAGGAGCTACGGCTTCATGATCCGGTGCAACTCCGGAGGCGACAGTAAAGGCTGGATAGAAGAATCAAGAAACTTATTTTTGAGTATTTTATCATCCCTGAGATTTTATCTTAGGGATTTTTCATTCCCGGAAAGAGGTATCTATGAGAAGAAGTGGAAGTGAAATACTCACAAGAATGACAACGATTGCATTATTATCAGCATTAGGATTTGTCTTGATGTCTTTTGCTCGTTTTCCTTATCCTTTAGCACCATGGCTGATGATTGAAGTATCCGATGTTGTCGTCTTAGTCGCTTATGCACTATATGGATTCACAGGAGGTATTGCAGTCTCTGTCTTGAAGACGGGACTAGATATGGCTATCTATGGACTGACTGGTGTATACGGCATTGGTAACATCACTGCATTACTAACATCAATGATGTTTGTTTTAGCCTTATTCATCACATCCCATGTTCTGAAATGGTTTAAGAAGGGACTCGGTTTCCGTATCCTATCTTATCTTGTCATCACTTTATTTGTCGCTATTATCCTAACCTTATGCAATGAACTATTCATTACACCTACTTATCTAAGCGGAAAATTCACAACCTGTTTTGATAGCGACTCTGTCAAAATGGTAGTGGATGGATTCAATTCGATGGGTGTTAATGGTAGCTCCTACTTCTGGTTAATCGCACTAGTCTATTTCCCATTCAATCTATTAAAAGGAGCATTGATCACAGTACTCTATGAGATATTGTTCAATAGACTCATATTCGTCTTTATGAGTCGTTCTCCGAAGATGAAGAAATACTTTGTCGGCTCCATTTTCAAGAAAGAGAAGCAAAACGAAGAGAAAACAGAGAACACACAAAACTAAGATGGATGACAGGCACGGACACGTGCCTGTTTTTCATTTTCATCTCTTTTATAGAAAATTCAAAATTTGTTCACTTTTTACTAACGAAAGCGCTTACTATGCGATACAATATAGATATCAAGTACTTCACCAAGCAGTGAAGAAAGGGAAAGGAGCATTTAGACATGACGTCGATTTTCAAAGATCAGGAGCCTATGACTTTGGAAGAAGAAAACAATCTCATCGACAAGAATCTCGTAGATTTCGTCTATAACGCAGCCTATTTGGAAGGTGTCAGAACGTCCTTCGTTGAAGCAAGAGCCTTCATCTTGGAAGGAACAGAGCCGACAGGTCCTCGACCGACAGGACTGAAGAAACTGAAGAATCTGAAGACCGCTTATCTCCGCCTAAAAGAAGAAGATATGTTAGAAGAGCCGACCGACTTAAGCACATTATGCGAACTCAATCGTATCGTCAACGGAAGAGGTGTCAGCACAGAGCCGGGACGTGTAAGAAGAAATGTTGTCACAATTTCCGGAACGGAATACGTTCCTGAGATTCCTGATCCCTATATCGTAAACAACACAATCCGTGATATCGTCGAACAGAACAAGACATTCATTGAAAGAGGACTTGATTTATACTGCTATTTGATGAGAACTCAGGTCTTCCTCGATGGCAACAAGAGAAGCGCAAACCTATTATGCAATCAATTCCTATTAAGACATGGTCAAGGCATCTTCTCCATCAGACCGGAAAGAAATGATGAATTCCTAAAGAAACTTGTCGCCTACTACGAATCCGGCGATTCCACAGACTTGAAAATCTATATCTACGAAAACTGCTTCTATACAGACCCGACACATCCTTACATCAGCGACTAAATCATTAGGTGATAGCTAAAAATCGGCTATCACCTTTTTTGAGAGATAAATACAATCTCAATGTTTTATAGTTACAAGGAGAAAAAATATATGAGAAAGAGATATTGGCTTATTCCACTGATTGTAACCGGTGGAGTCCTTATTGCAATTGCTGTTGTTCCACTAGCCATGACATTACAAGTCAAAACCAATCAGAAGGAACTGAAGAAATCGTTCAGCATTCGTGAGATAGAAGAAATCAAAGGGAACTCCTATCTGCCATTGAACAAGGTGACCTATCCAGACACAAAACTCAAAGATACGAAAATCGATGAGGATTATAAAAACAGCATTCTTGATTTCACATATCTATTCACATCCAACATGGACTCTTTCTCCTACTCTCCGTTGAATCTCTATTTTGCCTATGACACTCTTTCCTGGGGAAGCGATGATACTGCATTGACGAACAAATGGAACAATGTCTTAGGTCTTACAAGAGAGAAAAGAGACGAAGGATTGAAGAAGCTGTATCCGGCCGATTATTATCTTAACGACTATGGAACACTTCAGCTCTATCAAGGATTATTCCTCAACAGCGATTACACTGCAAACAATGAATTCATCTCCAAGATGACAGAAAGATACTGTGAAGCCTATTCTGTCGATTTCAAATCAAATGAAGGCACCTCTAAAATGCTGAACTGGATCGATGAGAGGCTCGATGAAAAGAACTTCATCACCATGAAGGATTTAGAGATTGACGCCGAGACTATGGCCTACCAGTTCAATACTCTCTACTTCCGTTCCAAATGGTCTACCAAGTACATGAAGAACGATACAACAGATGATTTCTTCTATTCAAAGGATGGAAATTCCTCTACCGTCCCGTTTATGACTCATACAGTCAACACATATGTTTATGAATATGACACCTACTATTCCTTCTATGATTACTATAAGAATGGAGAAAGTGTCCAGTATTTGATTGCAAAAGATGATAGCGCGGATATCTCTTCCTTAGTCAAAGGAACCAACTTTTACAAAGAAACAAAAGAAGCGAAAACTTCCATCGTTCAGATCTCTATGCCGAAATTCACAGATCAGAGCATGACAGACTTCATCCCTACCACCAAAGCTGTTGGTTTAGAAGACATCGTAAATCCTGAAGTACCCGCCTTAAACAATGCATTCTCTTCCTTAGAAGAAGGAAAGAATGTCTATCTCGCCTTATCAAAACAGAAGAACAAGGTAACATTCGATGAAGACGGAACCATCGTAAAATCTTTAGGAATGATGTCCTATGGTGCTAAGGCAACTGAAGCTCTTGACTACTATTCATTCAAATTGAATCATCCATTCATCTATACGATCTATGATAGAAACGGATTACCGATCTATACAAGCAAAGTAAATAGGATTTGATATTACCAAATCAGATTTTCGATTCCAGGGAAATCGATGAACGGATTTCGATTGCCTTGAACTGTATATGCAGCTTCATTTCTATTGATTTCTTTTTCAGAGACTGGATCTTCCAAAGACCACTTCTTATAGAGACTGATTGCCCATTTCGATAAGGATGGATACGTATTTTGGCTAAAGCTAGCATAGCTACCGAAACCGGACATCTTATCCTGATAGCATGTGACAAAGTAGAAATAAGTTCTAGCAAAATCCCCTTTATATTCATCAGCGGGTTCACATACTTTTCCTGAAATAGATGAATTAGCAGGTGTTCCTACTTTTGTATGGTTTGAGGATTCAAAATCAACATTAGATACTTCCGCATGCGGATAATTTGATCTTCTGTTATTTACATATCCATCTGTCGGATAGACATGGAAGATATCACAGACCATAGGACTCTTCTTATTGAATATCGATTGAGGAATGGTATGTTCTCTGTTATACATATCACCCTCTTTCTTATAGTTTCCTTGATTCTCAGAAGGACTATATTTTACATCGGAATACATATCCCATATCGTTCCGTCTTCTCTAAGATCCGTCTTTAAATATGCACTGTAAAGATTTCCATATCCGATAGCAGTATGGTCTTTGATGATCTGAAAGAGATTCGTCTTCAGATCTGCATTCCTAAGTGTCAGATCAATGGAAGACTTATAATAGGATGGAATGGTCCAATTATATTCATTTCCGTCGGAATCTTTCTCCGTATCAGAAATGACATCGGATTTCTTATCCGATGATATGGGTTCTGATTCTTTCGTTTCCATTTCCGAATGAATCGAATCTGTTGAATAGGTCGTATTTGCAGTATTGTTCTCAGTCCTTGATTCAGGCTCATTAGAAATAGGGCCATCTGTATTATTCTGATAACATCCGACAAGCAATGTTGACACAATGAGTATCAAAGATTTTATTTTGTTGTTTTTCATACTCAAATTGTAACACATAGACATAAAAGCGGAAACATTAACAATACAATCTTTCTTCCTAGAAGGATAAATATTATAATGAATTGGAAATTGAGGTACCTATTATGGCCAGAATCATTCTTGTTGGTGGAGGTTCGTCATCTGGAAAATCATTCGTTACTACAAGCGTCATTAAAAATGTCGGTGAAGAATATATCACCAGAGTCACAATTGATGACTATTATAAAGACCAGACTGGCGTCCCGATGGAAGAACGTATCAAAGTGAATTACGATCATCCTAAGGCATTCGATTGGAAGCTGATGAGATCCCAGATCAGAGATCTGAAGAACGATATCGCCATCGATAAGCCAATCTATGATTTCACCATTCACAACAGAAGCGATAAATGTGAACATATCGTTCCGAAAAAGATTATCGTCGTTGAAGGAATCATGGCACTTGTCGATAAGCAGCTTAGAGAGCTTGGCGACTTAAGAGTATTCATCACAGCAACTCCAGAAGTCCGTTTCTTAAGACGTTTCATTCGAGACCATACAGAACGCAAAAGAAGCTACGAGAACATCGTCAATCAGTACATAAAGACAGTTGCTCCTATGTATGAGGAGATCATCGCTCCAAGCGCAAACTATGCTGATTTGATTGTCAACAATGATGGTATTGCAAACCTTGCCATCGACGTTCTCTCCTGTGTCTTCAAAGAAGAACTTGATAAAGCGACGGATGGAAAACCGCATCCAAGAGAATCCACAAATGAATTCAGCGAAGATATTCTTAGCAAAGTTTTCCAGGATGCTACAAAAAAGTGATTTTTTTCGTAGAAGATATATGATTAATAGTTGACTATCATATGTTTTTAAGGTAAACTATTTACCGCTTGAAAAACAAGCGGTAAACTTTTTGGGGCTGTAGCTCAACTGGGAGAGCGCCTCCATGGCATGGAGGAGGTCGCGAGTTCGATCCTCGTCAGCTCCACCAAAAAAAATATAGAGCAAAATTTAATAATATATATGCTATCCTTTTTGGGTAGCATTTTTTGTTTAAAAATTGCATTAACTAGAATAACAAAATATTCATTATGTAAATTCTTTAAGAGTTTACTTAGGGGACTTTTCTTTCTTTTCTGCTTCTTCCGTTTCTTCAATGACTTGCAATGGTATCAATGTGTCATGTCCACAATTTGGACATCAAAAGATTGGAAATGGTCCACCATTGATTTCCTAGCATTCAAAAGCTATATCGGCATCAACTGCTTCTTTGTATCCACAAGTGACACATTTCATGCCGACTACTTCTTCATATTTTTTACTCCATCATAAACTGTATAATTTTTTGTTTTTCTTGTTTTTAACTTGAGTTCGATTTTATTCATGTTTTGAATTCCATTCCTGGAT
>CAVALL010000062.1:0-10605 GCA_963589675.1 Alistipes onderdonkii
TTAAGCAAAACTTAAAATACGCCTAATATTCCAAAAGCCAATCCGAAATAAGTGAATAGCTGTCCAACAAGATAGGTAAGCATGATTGTGAAGTTATGATCACTCTTTTCCTCTTTGCCAAGATTCTTTGCCAAAATGATATCGGATATGATACAGCAGAAATATCCGATAAAGATGATCATTCCACTTGCATATTGTCCTAAAGAGAAGCTGACAATGCTGATTATCACATTGATGATATGAAGTGTAGAGAATGCGTATTTGAATAGAGAGAACGGTTCTCTTTCGATAAAGAGATAACCGATAACACCTGCTAATGGAACAGGAAGAAAGACAAGAAGATACTGCCACCACGCAAATGGCTGTCCGATAATCTGTATTTGTGTAAGAGCATTTAAGACATGGCTTGCACCAAAGCAAGAGGCTCCAATCAGGAAATATATCTTTCTCTTCTCAAAGATAAGAAGAGTATCACCAAGACAGGCTAGAAAGCATGCGATGATGATAAGAGGATAGGAAGGAACATAAAAGCAAAGACAGATACCAAGCGATAAAAGAAGAAATGGCTTTGTCAGTTTGCGTTCTTTGTCTTTGTGCCGATAGCAAAAGAAAAGATGTATGACACATACCAACAAATACAATGATAGAAAAAGAAACATTCCTAGCGTTCTCATGCCTTCATTGTAGCATCTGTAGATAGAAAAGAAAATGGAATTTTCACTCTTTACACTAAAGTGTAATACTGATTCAATAAAGGCTTACTCTTTGTCTTCAAAAGATATATAATCGATGAGTTTGATTATGAAAAAACTTGATTTAGGATCTTCCAATACATTAAGCACTGTTTTACGCCTGATGATTCCAGCCATGCTATCTCAGTTATCGACAGTCTTGTATAACATCATCGATAGAATGTACATCGGAAATATTCCGGAAGTCGGAAACATCAGCTTGATCGGAGCCGGTGTCTGTGCACCGATTACGACATTATGCACGTCTTTTGCTTACCTAATCGTTTTAGGTGGGGCCCCTCTTTTCTCTATCTCCTTAGGTCAGAAGAATGAAAAGGATGCAAAGAAGATCTTTTCTAACGCATTACTGGCTTTAGTCATACTGTCTTTTGTAATCATGCTGACCTTTTATGCATGTCTGAAACCGATGCTTTATACCTTTGGTGCTAGTGAACAAAGCTATTACTACGCAAAGGAATACATGGTGTATTTTCTTATCGGTGTTCCTTTTGCCTTCCTTGCCATTGGACTGATTCAGTTCTTGATGTCTCAAGGGTATTCTGGATGTGCAATGGCTAGCACGATCTTTGCTAGCATCATGAATGTCATCCTGGATCCTGTCTTCCTATTCGTTTTCGATTTAGGAATCAAAGGCGCAGCCATTGCTACTTCCATATCATGGTGTCTATCCTTCCTTATGGCTTTGTTCTTTGTTTGGAAGAAGGCAAGGATCAAACCAGAGTTCAAGAATTTCTCATTCAAAATTATCTTTAAGATGATTCGATATGGTATCTCTCCTTTCATCATTCTTTCCACCGATGCTGTCATCGTCATTGTCTTAAATGCGGTTCTTCAGAAGTCAGGTGGAGACCAAGGAGATTTCTATATTGAGTGCTCAACAATCGTTCAGGCATTTTTCTCCTTAGTAACCGGTCCATTATTAGGTATATCCTCAGGAACTCAGCCAGTATTAGGTTATCTATATGGTGCAAAGAAGATGGACTTAGTCAAGAAAGCAGAAAAGCAGATCACACTCTGTGGAGTCATATTCACTTCTATCTGCTTTGTCCTCTCTTTCTTTGTCGCTAAGCCTTTTGCATCTCTTTTCCTTTCCTTCTCATCCTCGGCAACCAATACCGAAAGCATCATCGAGAACTCTGTGAAATTCATCCATTACTATATGACACCTATCATACTCCTTACTTTCCAGTACACGTTGGTTGATGGACTTACGGGTCTTGGAAAAGCAAACATCTCCTTATGGCTATCTCTAAATAGAAAGATCATCCTTCTTATCCCTTTGACGATATTGATCCCTTATTGTTCAAAGGATGCAACAACTGCCTTTTTAGCAGAACCGATTGCGGATGCTGTTTCTGCTATTGCATCAACAATAGTCTTCTTGATCGTATTCCCTAAGGTCTTAAAGAAAGGTGAAGAATCAGAAGAATCCGTCTTAGGAAACTAAGAATGATTCTTTGGCTTTTATTTTGTATTTTGAAACAGTCAATCCAAAGCGTTATAATGAATTGTCTTTAAAACCCTAAAGACAAAGAGGTCATACAATGTTAACTTTAAAACAAAAGAAGGACATTTACGGCCTTTTGCTCGATAATTTTGAGAAAGGGGTCGATATCCCACTTGCTTCACTCGCTTTATATTTAAAAAGCAAGAATATCGACTATACGGAATTCGGTTATAAAAAAATGAAGTCATTGCTCAATGACTTGGAATTCCTCTCTCTTAAAACGCGTAAAGCAAAGGGTCATGAGAATGTCTACGTTGTCATTCATGATTTTTCCGATGGAGGAAAAACAAAGGATGACAAAAAGATCCTGACAGAGAAGGAAAAGGAGAAGATTCGTTCTCTGTTAAAGGAAAAGTATGCTGCAAATACTCCTTATCCGCTATCGAATATTTGTCAGTATCTATTGGATTCCGGAATCAATTACAAGGAATACGGATATTCAAAAGTCAAAAATCTTCTCAACGAATTCGCTCCCGAGTTTCAGATTGTCGAAGACAAGAAAACTCATATTATCTCCATGATAATCATAGGGGATAAGCCGATAAAGAAAGTCTCTAAGAAAGAGAATGCAAAGAAAGAGAATGAATATCCCACCATTTCAGCAAAAGAACTACTTTTGAGTGACTCCCTTTCTCTCTCCATCAAGGATTTCACTGATTTAGGACTTGATAACAATTCTCTGAAACAACAGGTTCTTCAGGACTATCTGAAGTGCAGAAAGCAGGGTAAAGTCACTTTAAAAGATGACTGCTACGTCTTCCCTCTTTCTTTCCTAAGCAAGGATAAAGAGAATCTCATTGCAAGCATCAAGAAAGCGGATGGCAAAACCGATTACAAATACTTCATCAACTTCCTTGGAGCAGACAGAGAGAAACCAAAGAATGCATTAAAGAACGACATTCACTTTTCCGATTACGAAAAGAGCATCAAAGAGCTTGCTCTCTTAGCCAAGAAAGAGAAGTGGTGCTACCGCCATTCCAAAGATCCGTATGTCATTCTTAAGATATATCTTCAATACACTTATTATAGATTACAAAGTCAGAACAAAATATCGTTGAATGAGAAGAGCGGATTTGCTGCTTTCAATACTGGCTTGAAGACCGATGAGTATGAAGATATCTATGCTGTGCTTCTAGTCAGCAAAGACAAAACCATCCAGGAGAAATACCTGTTCCAAGGTTTCACCGTCTCCGCTAGCCAAGGATTAGGAAAGATCATCGTTGAACACTTCAATCCCCTTCCTCATAAGGCCGTCTATATCGATAATCCGGAAGAAATCTACTTCGATACAACAAAGGATATCCATACCGATGAGAAGCATATCATACTGGACAACATCGACCGTTTTCCTATCGATTATCTTTCCACTATGGTTGCTCCCTTCAATGAAGAGAAATCAATACTGGATTCCATCAAAAAGACAAAATCTGATGTCAACAAGGAAAGACTCTATCGTAAACTTGAGAATAGCATAGAGAAGAACAACCTATTATACACACTGTTAAAAACCAGTCTTGATAACACAATTGCCAAGGCAAAGAGGATGGTCGAATACGACTATCGAACCGCATTAGCATCTTTCTTCCCGACTAGAAATGTGATTTCAATGATGCTACCTCTTGAATTCAATAGCACAAATGGCATTGAAGCTGTTCTGCTTGTCGAAAAGACCCAGAGCGGAAACTATCAAGGTCAGACAATACTCACCTCCAAGCAAGCCTATGTCAACGCTAGACTTCTCTCTCCTTTAGAACACACCTATCTTGATCCTTCCAAAATCGAAGACTAAAGAAAAACTTCTGTGGCAATGTATGATTCATACAAAGTCACAGAAGTTATTTTATTTCTCGTGATGTCTGACGTAGAAGGAAAGGACATCGATATCAGAAGGATGGACATTGGTTATCCTCATCGCTTCTCCTAAAGTCTTAGGACGATAGAGGGTAAGCTTTTCCCTTGCTTCCAAGGACAAGCCTTGCATGTTCTTGTAATCAAGATTATCCGGTAGTTCAAGTTCCTGATAGTCTTCTCTTCTTTTGGCTTCTTTCCTCTCAGCTAGGATATAGCCTTCATATTTGACTTCCGTTTCGCATTTGAACTGTTCTTCCTCATCCAAGACAGGAAGGAAGTCAACACACTTACGGATTTCATCATACTTGGCACCTTGCCTTCTTAAGGTCTGTTTCATCGTCTCATTTCCGTTCGGTTCCGGAAAGCCTAAGGATTTGATGTAATCTCTTAATTTACCATTGGAGGCAACCTGATGGGAATTCAGTTCCTGAATCGCCATCATGACCTTTTCTGTTCTAGAATTCAGTCTATCATATCTCTCTTTTGAATTGAGACCGACTTCATATCCGAACTTAGCAAGTCTACTATCCGCATTATCGCTTCTTGTGATGAGTCTGAACTCACTTCTCGAAGAAAGAAGACGATAAGGTTCTTTCGTTCCTTTGGTGACGATATCATCGATCATAATGCCGATATAAGCTTCATCGCGTTTTAAGACAAGAGGTTCTTTTCCTAATATAGCAAGAGAAGCATTGATACCAGCCATCAAGCCTAATGCAGCCGCTTCCTCATATCCGGAAGTGCCTGCAATCTGTCCAGAGACATAGAGTCCTTTGATGCCTCTCACCTGAAGAGAGTGAAGAAGCTGACTTGGTTCAATCGCATCATATTCAATGGCATAGGCGTATTTGAGGAATTTTGCATTCTCTAATCCATGGATAGAATGAACAATCATTTCCTGAACATACTGAGGCATCGAAGTCGATAGACCATCCACATAGCAGGATGAGAATTCCTTGCTCTCTGGTTCAAGGAATAATTGATGTCTGATCTTATCTTTGAAGCGGACTACTTTATCCTCAATGGATGGACAGTAACGAGGACCGATACCTTCCACGACTCCACCATACATGCTAGACTCTTTCAGATGTTCACGGATGATATCGTGTGTTCTTTCATTCGTATAGGTAAGATAGCATGGTAGCATATCCTTTAAGGGCATGAACTCCGTTGTATCGTAAGAGAAGGCGTGCCTTCCTTCATTTCCTAATTCGATGGCAAGATCAGAGTAATCGATTGTAGAAGGGTCGAGTCTTGGCGGAGTTCCGGTCTTAAGCCTTAGCATATTCAAGCCTAAGGATGCGATAGAAGCAGAAAGGCCGTGCGAGGATTTCTCTCCATCTGGTCCTTCGTCTTTGATCTCATGTCCGCGTAGGATTCTCGACTCCATATGTGTGCCGGTAGCAAGTACAATCGCTTTGCATTTAATGAAAGTGTTATCCTCTAAAACAATGCCAGTGACAACATTATCTTCAACGACTATCTTCTTTGCTTCAGCTTCCTTGATATCAAGATTGTCCAGTGTCAGAAGATGATTCTGTACATTTCTTGGATATCCGATTTTGTCCTCTTGAGCGCGAAGGCAGCGTACACCAGGACCTTTGGAAGTGTTGAGTTCCTTGATTTGGAGAAGAGAGCCTTTCATATCAGCCATCTTTCCCATGATGCCACCTAAAGCATCAATCTCTCTGACGACAATGCCTTTTGCGCTTCCTCCGATATGAGGATTGCATGGCATATTGGAGACCATCTTAAAATTCAGACACAGCAACAGTGTCTTAAGCCCCATTTGACTTGCAGCATAACAGGCCTCAGTGCCGGCATGGCCGCCACCGACAACGATGACATCATATTCGTTCTTGATGATATTGAACATATTTATCCAATCGAACCAGACATATCAAATTTGATGAGCTGATTGAGTTCTACCGCATATTCCATCGGCAATTCCTTGCTGAACGGTTCTAAGAATCCCATGACGATCATTTGTGTAGCATTGGCCTTATTGAGACCTCGGCTCATCAAGTAGTAGAGCTGATCTTCATTGATCTGTGAGACGCTAGCCTCATGTTCAAGATAGGAGGATGCATTCTCGACAACGTTATTCGGTATCGTATCCGAATAGGAATGATCATCTAAGATCAATGTATCGCACTCTTCATGAGCCTTGGAATTCGTAGCTGTCTTCGCAATATGGATCTGACCACGGAAATTGCTCGTTCCACCATTTCTAGCGATGGATTTAGAAATAATGGTAGAAGAGGATTCCTTTCCTAAATGAATCATCTTAGCACCTGTATCCTGGAACTGTCCTTCACCGGCAACAGCAACAGAGATGACAGAACCTTTGCTTCTCTCGCCTTTTAAGACACAGCAAGGATACTTCATGCATAGTTTGGAGCCGATATTTCCGTCTACCCATTCCATCAAGCCATCATCATCGACAATCGCACGCTGTGTAACCAAATTCAAAATGGAGTTAGACCAGTTCTGAATGGTTGTATAACGCATCTTTGCTCTCTTGCCGACAAAGATTTCGACAATGGCGGCATGCAAAGATTCTTCTGAATACATCGGAGCAGTGCAGCCTTCGACATAGTTGAGTTCTGCATCATCATCAACAATGATGAGAGTACGTTCAAACTGACCGCTTCTCTTGTTGTTGATACGGAAATAGGACTGCAAAGGCTTATCCAATTTCACGCCTTTCGGAACATAGATGAAGCTTCCACCGCTCCAGACAGCAGAATTCAATGCAGCATATTTATTGTCCTGTGGAGGAACTAATTTTCCAAAGTACTTCTTGAAAAGTTCAGGATACTCTTTTAATCCTGTATCGGTATCTAGGAAGACAACACCTTTATCCGTGACTTCCTTCAGCATGTTGCTATAGACAGCTTCTGACTCATACTGAGTTGTGACACCGGAAAGGAACTTTTGTTCTGCTTCCGGGATTCCTAATTTATCGAAGGTGTTCTTGACTTCATCCGGAACATCTTTCCAGTCCTGAGCAATCTTGTCGGAGACTCTTGTATAGTAGGTATAGTCCTGGAAGTCGATCCAGTTGAGATCTGGTCCGAAGTTCGGCTGATGATGTTTAACGAATTCATGATAGGATTTCAAACGGAAATCGAGCATGAAGTCCGGTTCATCTTTAATCTTAGAAATCTCGCGGATGGTATCTTCCGTCAAACCTTTCGGTGTGCGGTAGATGGCGATATCCTTATCGCGGAATTCATATTTGGCACGATCATCCTGATCGAGCAATGTTTTCTCCTTCTCATTCATGTTCTTTCTTCTCCTCTTCTAAAAAGGCTTTCTGAAGTCCACGCCAAGAGATATTGGCGCAGGTGATTCTAGAAGGCTGTCTGTTGACATTGACAAAGCAGATAGCGTCTCCTAATATCTCCTCATTGAAATCCTTGCCTGCAAGCATCTTATTGAATTCATCCATCATCTGAAGAGCTTCTTCTTTTGTCTTGTTCAGGATCATCTCACTCATAATGGAAGTGGAAGCGGTTGAGATAGCGCATCCTTTTCCATGCCACTTGCAGTCTTTGACGATATCACCATCAAATAAGACTTGAATGTAGATATCATCGATGCAGGAAGCCGAATCCATATGGATGGTGATATAACGGTCGTCATCCACTTCTTTGAAGTTTCTCGGGTTTTGATAATTATCGACAATGATCTCCCTCATGATCTCGGGATCGTTAATTGAAAAAGGCATCTAAGAAATCCTCCGCTGTAGAACAAGCCTTGACAAAGGCTTTGACATCTTCTTCCGTGTTGTAAAGATAGAACGAGGCGCGGACCGTACCCTGTGTCTTCAGATATTCAGGAAGAATCTTTGCACAATGCTGACCGCTTCTGACAAACACACCTTTGCTAGAAAGGTAGGTGGCAACATCCTGTGCAAAAACATCTTTGATATTGAATGTTACGATGCCACTATCAGCATCCTCGTTATATAAGATGGCGTTGCCATTTTGTTTCAATCCTTCAACTGCCAATCTTCTTAAATGAAGTTCATGTTCATGAATCTTGTCAAATCCGATAGCGGAGAGATATTCACAGGCTTTTGCTAAGCCTAATATGCCAGCAACATTCTGTGTTCCCGCCTCTAAACGATAGGGAAGATCATCCAGGGAAAGATATCCAGTAGAATCGAATCTTGCATTCATCTCACCGCCATAGAAGGTAGGAGAAATCTTCTCAAGCATTTCCTTCTTTCCGTATAAGACACCGGTACCTGTCGGTCCGACCATCTTATGTCCGGAGAAGGCAAGGAAGTCAACATCGCTGTCTTTTACATCGATTTTCATATGAGGTACGCTTTGTGCCGCATCATCGACATAGATTGCACCCTTTTCATGTGCTAATTTGACAAATTCCTTAACAGGAAGGGAATAACCTAGGACATTGCTTACTGAGGCCAATGAGACGACTTTGGTATGATCTGTAAGTGACTTCTTGAAGTTCTCGACGGTCAGTCTACCGTTTTCATCAAAAGGAATATAGGTGATCTTTGCACCAGTGATCTTTGCAACCTGAAACCAAGGAAGGACATTGGAAGCATGCTCTTCCATCGAGAGAAGAATCTCATCTCCTGCTTTCAGATGGGGAATAAGTCCATATGCGATTTCATTCATCGCCATCGTATCACCGGAAGTGAAGCAGATTTCCTCTTCCTCCGCATTCAAAAACTGACTGACAGTCTTTCTAGACTGTTCCAAGGCAAGGTCAGCTTCATGAGCAAGAGAGTAATCTCCTCTTCTTGTATTTGCGGTAATGTCTTTATAGTAATGATTTTCCGCCTCAATGACAGAATAAGGTTTGAATGTCGTTGCAGAATTGTCTAGATAGACAAGAGGAAGACCTTTGAACTCACTATTGTGTTCCTCATACATCGGAAAATCGTGGCGGTACTTGTAGGGATCGAATGTCATATTGTCAGAGCTCCTAAAGCATTCTTTGCTTCTTCGATGAGTCCAACATCCTCAGCCGATTCAATCATAGGAAGAAGAGAACCATAAGTGACAAGTCTCTTACTCTCATCCAAGGTAAGACCACGACTCATCAGATAGTACAGATGGTCCGGATTATAGGCGCCTAAAGCAGCACCATGGCTAGCCTTGACATCATTTTCCTTGATCAATAAAGCAGGAGAGACTTCGCTCTTGCAATCAGGTGAAAGATTGGTGATTTTTCCTTCCTGACGTGTATCGCACTTATGAGCACCATTTTTGATATAGGAGCTTCCTAAAAACTTCATCACACCGGTTCCGGAATTGATTCCACCCATCTTGGTACGGGAATAGGATTTCATTCCATTATGATAGACATTGAAACGATAAATTTTCTTAAAAGATGAATTCAAGGATGCTAGAGATATTTCGGCATTAGTGCTTTCATTAAGCACAACCTCAAAATCAGCATCGACATCCGACATGGAGAAATCGATGTAAGTCAATTTCAAAGAGACGCCATCCACCACTTCAATCTCCATCTTAAAGGAATCACTCTTCATCTTATCGGAAATGAAATAGACTAGATGCGTATCCTCAGTGATTTTCAAAGATGATGGGAATGAATCCGGATTTCTAAAAACGCTTTTCATCCTATCACCTACTTATTGATGACCTGCTTGACACCACAGGAACCGATAGAGACATCATTTGCAGTCTTCTCTTCCTTGGTGATCTTGATATCATATTCTTTCTGGAGGAATGAATATCCTTCTTTTGAGATTCTCTTAGCCAAAGAAGCATCACCCTCTAAAGCGATCTTTCCGTTGACCATGACAGCGGTACGATTGACATGAACCAAATCGTAAAGTCTATCGTAGTGGGAGATGATGATGAATGTGGTTCCTTTTTCCTTCATCTCATTGATGACATCGGAGATGACATTGAGGGCATCAACATCAAGACCAGAATCGATTTCGTCAATCAAAGCCAAAGAAGGGGAAAGCATCAGCATCTGAAGGATTTCATTTCTCTTCTTTTCACCGCCGGAATAGCCTTCGTTAAGATGACGGCTAGCCATTGCGGAATCCAATCCGACTTTCTCATAGGAAGAAGTTGTCTCGCGATAGAACTTGATCAACGAAATCGGCTTCTCGCTTCTCGCATTGAGCATGGCACGATAGAAGTCCATTGTGACTACACCAGGAACTTCTGGAGGATTCTGGAAAGCCATGAAGATACCCTTCTTGCTTCTCTCATCCGTAGAAAGAGATAGAAGATCATCACCATCAAAAGAGACAGAGCCACCAGTGACTTTGTATTTCGGACTTCCCATCAAAACGTTGAGAAGCGTTGATTTTCCGTGACCATTCGGTCCTAATAAAGCGATGCAGTCGCCTTGATTGACAGTGAGTGAAACATCGCTGAGAATCTCTTTTCCTTCTGCCTCACAGGCAATATGAGAAATGATAAGTTTATCCATAACAGCCCTCCAAACATATAGCAATTTTTAAGATAACTATAG
>CAVALL010000063.1:0-10441 GCA_963589675.1 Alistipes onderdonkii
TTGTGGTTTATCAACTCATTCTGATTGATATTTGTCGTACAGACGCTGATTGATTGCCCTCATTTCTTCTTTATCAACTTTACAATGTTCTCTTGTCAGATCATATAATCCATTGTATTCTGTCTCGACATCCGCAAACTGAGTATAGATGATACCGGATAATCCCCATTTGGAAATCTGAGGCAATAACTTCTTATCATATAGTTTTGTGATTTTCTTCATCAGTTGTTTCTGTGTCTTTGCTTTTCCATGTCCTGTGAATTTACTGTACGGACTATTTCCAAACTTCAATGACACACCACCTGCTTCTGTAATAAGAAAACATCGATTAAAACGATTCTTTCTCTTCATCTTTGGGAAAGAATAAGTGTGTACAGAGAAGAAATCAGATTTATCCGCCTCATACCAACCAGATGCTGTATCGAATAGTACATTCTTTTCCTTTTCTTTTAATTCATCGTATATCTTAGAAGGATCAAATTCTCCCCATCCTTCATTGAATATCGTATGAATCAAGATAGAGGGATGGTTATGGAAATGTCCTAGATAATAAAGACATTCCTTTTCAAACTCTTTTCTTCCTTCTTCATCTTCTCTTCCTAACCATTTATATGTGGCATACTTCTCCTTATTCATGAAAGAGAGTATGCGAGGAGCGCCAACATGGATCAGTTTATATCGATCTCCACCGCATGGATAATCCTGTATTAGATAGATACCTAACTTATCCGCTAAATAATAGAACATATCTGATTCAATCTTGATATGGACACGAAGACAGTTAAAGCCTAACTCCTTCGTAAGAAGGATATCTTTCTCTAATTCCTTATATGATCTTGGTGTAAGGTTATCATATCCATAATATCCCTGATCAAGAAGACCAGATAAGAACAATGGCTTATCATTCAAATATAGTTTCTTTCTGCCTTTGTCCTCTTTGATTTCTACTTTTCGTATTGCAAAATAAGTACGGACAAAATCAGAATCATTCTCTAATGTAACATCATATAGATAAGGATCATCCATCGACCAGTATCTTAGATTTCCAAAGTGGAAAAGTTTCTCTTCGCCTGAATTCAATTGATAAATCTTATCTTTCCATTTCATAGTGATGAGAGAAGGATTTTTCGATAACGCCTTTACTCTCACACCATTATTATCGAAATCAGGAGAGAATACTGCGTTGATGATTGGATTGGATTTCACGGATTCCATCCAGACTGTTTTATAGATTCCGGTTGTCGTAGTATAGGACCAGTAAATCGGATTCAAAGCCTGTTTTCCTCTAGAGTGATATGTCTCATCACTATAGTCTTTCACTTTGACAACAAGATCAAATCTCTTGGGAGTCGTAGATGGAAGTTCAACCTGGAACGCATCTGTCATGCCGACATGATGACATACTTCCTTATTATCTACATAGATCGTCGCATCCTGATCAATACCATCAAAATGAAGGATGATAGTATCCTTTACAAAATCATCATCCAATGTGATGACTTTATGATAATAGAGGATATCATCCGGTTCCGGTAGGATATTCACACGGCTGTCATATGCTTCTACAGGAAACGGAACCATAATCTTCTTATCGTATGAAACAGGCAATGAATCTTTCTTTGAAACAGTGAAGTCCCATAATCCGTTCAGACACTGATAGGAGTCTCTTACCCACTGCGGACGAGGATACTCACTCAACGGAATATCATCTAGATATTTCTGTTCCCCTTTGAATAGATATCCATGATTCTTACCACTTTGTTTCTTAATTGCTTTCATGTTCGAGTTTCTCCTTTTTCATATAGAAATAAATCGGAATCAAACCGAGAAGTAGGATGCCTAATCCAACAAGATATCCATATTCACTAGGAACCGTATCCATCACTCCCTCAAATGTAGAAGAAGGAACTTCACTTCCTAAATTACGATTCAAAGCATCACCAATGAATGGTCCGATACACATAGGAAGAGCAACGACAAATAGCATACGAACACCCATGAAGATTCCTTCTTCCCCTTTCGGAATATAATTACGGACAAGAGCATTGAGTATTGTCGGAACACCGACATATCCTAATATCATGATAAGGCCACTGAATGCAGCATAAACTGTCTTTCCACCTGTTACTTTCGGAATGAAGAACATCATTATCATACCAATAGCAAAAACAGCAAAAGAAGGAAGAATCATCTTGTCCTTGCCAAACTTATCAGCTATGAAGCCCAATATAACAGATAGCAAAGAACCTACTAACAAACTGACCGCCATTACGATAGCAAAAGGAGTCAAGAAACCATCTCCTGTATTTGCGATTCCACAAGTCTTCTCCATGTAGACCATCAAGTAAGGGAAGAAGACCTGACAAGCTGTTGCATAGACAAAGTAGATCAAAAGGATGAGATATAGTTTTGAATTGTTCTTGATGGTTTCCTTTTTGAATCCAACAATCAAAAGCTTAACATAATCACTATCATTCCTCTCTTCTGTTTCTTTCGGAATCAGGAAGAAAGATACGATACCCATGAAGATAACAACTCCACCAACAAGATAGAAGAACAAATCCCATCTTGCATCGTTTGCACCTTTTGTGGAATCTGTTGTAAGGCCATTTAAAAGGACAAATATGATTAGCATCGCAATCAAAGGAAGGACAGATAAGACACCCTCAGTCTTTCCTTTGTTTTCATCTTTGATGTTCTTTGTTATATAGGAATTGAATGAAGCATCATTGGCAGTAGAGCCAAAGAATGTCATGACACAGTCGATCACGATGACCATGATAGCAGCAAGAGATGATACCATGGTAACAGGTATCATTTCATTTTTCGAATTCACGTTGAATAGACCAAATGATGCTGTCGCAATACCCCAGAGCACATAACCGATGGAGATGAAGTATTTCTTATGTCCTATCTTGTCTGTCAGTGCTCCCATGAATATCGTTGTCAATGTCGCAACAACAGCACTGGCTGCTGTCGTTACAGCAATGTAGAGAGAATAATCGAATCTCTCATTGAGCGGAGCTGAGAAGTTGATATAGGTGATATAAGTGTTGAGATACATATTCTCAATTGCCCATGCTAACTGCCCGACTAATCCGACTAGAATGATAAACATCCACATCCTGACACCGATTCTGGCATGATTTTCATCTTTCATAACTTTTTCCTCGCCTTCTTGTATTATTCTATCCGATTGATAGGAAATAGGAAACATTTTGCAAAGAAACAATCATGAAAATTAGAGTATTTCTTTTATCATGAAATCAAACCTACTATAATAGTTAGGCGAAAAAACAGAAAGAAAAATATGAACACTATCATTGTTAGGGCGTTAGCCAAAATCAATCTAGCCATAGACGTCAAAAAGAAGAGAGAAGACCATTATCACACCATTGATATGGTAACCATTCCTCTTAAATTACATGACTCCATCGAGATTGCACCAATCTCTACAAATGGATCCAACGATACCTACTTATACTGTGATGACCCAACTATCATCTGCGATGAATCCAATCTCGCATATAAGGCACTTAATCTGATGAAAGAGAACAAGAGAATCAGCGGCGCTTTCCAGATTCTCATTCATAAAAGAATACCGGTTGAAGCTGGTCTTGGCGGAGGCAGCGCAGACGCTGCTGCTGTCATAAGAGCTCTCGATAACTACAACAAGGAAAAAGGAAACGATGTCCTTTCTATCGAGGATCATATTTCCTTGCAGGTCGGTAGCGATGTTCCGTTCTGCATTCACAACAAGCCTTGCCGTGTACAGGGAATCGGTGAAATCCTAACTCCGATTACAGTCAAAGATCATTACTATGTCTTAGTCGTGAAACCAGACATCGGATTATCGACAAAATCGGTCTATGAAGCCTATGACCTATATGATCAGAATGAAATACAGCATCCGAATATTGATGAACTGATCCTTGGATTAAAGGAAGGGAATGAAGCATTGATTGAAAAGAATATGATCAATGTCTTATCCTATCCTGCTATCAAGGCACTTCCTCAGATTCAGGATCTATTAGATGAAATGAAATCTCTTAAACTCAATCTTTGTGGCATGTCTGGTACTGGTTCCGCTTGCTTTGCACTCAGCAAAGATAAGAGATATCTAGAACATTGTCTCAATATCTTTGAAAGAAAAGGATATTCCTGCCATTTCACAGATTTCGCACTGTAAAAGAAAATCCAACATACAACTAACTGTGTGTTGGATTTTTTCGTTATTGTTTTTCTTGATTGAAGACAATCTTCATCTTTCCGTTTTCGACTTCAATCGTCTTATCAAATCCCAATTGGTCAGACAAACGATGGGAGATAGAAATCACAGTCCTAGATTCACTTGCTGAGGATAAGGCAGCTAGAATCTTGTGTTCTGTCTCTACATCCAAATTAGCGCTGATTTCATCCAATAAGAGTATCTCAGGCTCATTGACAAGCGCTCTTGCTAATGAAAGCAATTGCAATTGTCCTCTTGAGAACATCTCCTCTTTGAATATTGCCTGATATCCGCCTTTGATTTCATTCTCAACATAGTCATCAAGGAAGACAGCTTTCATGCTCTTCTTTACTTGTTCTAATGATATGGAACTATCTTTCAATGTGATCTGTTCCATGATGTTACCATCGATGGATGAAAAACTCTGTTCTACATATCCAAACACTTTTCTCTTCTCTTTGTCCGGAATCAGATAGGAGTCTTTGTCTCCGATAAAAATATGTCCTTGTGTCGGAACAATGATTCCCATCAATAGTCGAAAGAGCGTTGTCTTTCCAGCACCGGTTCTACCAACAACCGTGACCTTCTCATTCTTTCTCAATGTAAGATTACAGGAAGAGAATATCTCCTCTTCTCCATCATCATAATGATAGGTCATATCCTGTATATTGATGATGTCATCAAAGGTGAGCAAATCAGATGCCTTGATATTTTCATCTTTCTCTGGTATCTCATCTTCTGACATATACTCTTCCACTCTCTTGACACCAGATATGCCTTCCTGCATCTCTTGAAGCTGAAGTCCAATCTTTTCAATCGGATCAAACACATCGCTGATCAAAGATAAGGATGCAGCAAAGGTACCGACTGTGATTCCTAATGCGAACACATTGTTCTTACCTTCCTGATAGAAGACTAAAAGAGAAACTCCTGCAATCAGTACCGCTTTGATCATCTGAACAATAGGAGAGAAAGTAGAATCAAACAAAGCGGACTTATTACGACTGTCAAAACTATCCTTCAACAAGGATGTGAAACCCTCTTCTCGATACTTTTCACCATCGAGATTATGAATAGTGAGCATATTCTCTGCACTTTCTGAAAGATGATTGTTCAGTTTGTTGATGGCTTTTCTATTTGCGATCTGATTCTTCAGCATCTGTTTCTGGAAGGTACGTGTCACAAAATACAGAATCGGAATCACAAATGTCAGAATCAATCCTAGCATCCATGAGAAGATATAGACGGATACAAGGATACCAATGACCTGAAGGAAAGAGACAATCAAAGTGACTAAACCACTAGCGAATAAAGTCTCAATCGCATTGACATCATCTGTGATCTTGCTTGTCATCTCTCCTGTTCCATGATGTGTGAAATAGGAGTACTTCATCCTTGTCGACTTTTTGATCATCTCATAACGAAGAGAATGAATCAGTTTCTGACCAAAGGAGTCGATGACTAAGTTTTCTAATATCGTAAAGAGAGAGACAAAGACATAGGAAAGGACAAAGAAAGATACGGATAAGATAAACGTAAGGTTACTTACCTCTTCTCCGTCTAATTTCTTCGTTATCACAGAGTCGATAAGATATCGTAAGGCATAGGATGGAAGAAGTGCGCTGATAGAGCATAAAGCCATCAACACACAAAGAAGGAATACCATCAGCCAATGCTTTTTGACAAAAGGAATCAAAAAGTCTTTCATTCTGTATTTCGTTTTCATTGTGATTCCTTCTCCTGAAGAAGATAGAGGTGCTGATATACCTTATCCTCTTTCATCAAGATGTCGTGCTTGTTCAAAGAGAAAGTTCCATCTCCGTGAAGCACTAAAACCTGATCCAACTGTGGGAATAGAGATAGACGATGAGAAATCAATATGACAATGCTATCCTTTGATAGTTCACGGATATGAGAGATGATCTCTTTCTCTGTCTTCTTGTCAACGGATGCAAAAGGATCATCCAATATGATCAATGGTTTTCGATGTGCGAGTGTTCTTGCTAACGCAATTCTCTCCTGTTGACCACCGGAAAGAATGACACCCTCATTACCGATAACGGTATCCTCTTTTTCCTTCATGTTCTCTAAATCCTTATCAAAGGAGACAATGCTTAGATACTTTCTCACATCCTCATCTTTTCCGTATAGAACATTATCCTTTATCGACATAGTCAATAATTGACTTCGATGTCCCATATAGCTGACAGTGCCTTTGATCTCATCAGATGAGTAATCTCTCATTTCCTTATTGAATAGAGAAACTTCACCTAAATAAGGGATATGAGAGATGAAGATTTTTCCAAAAGCGGACTTTCCGCTTGCTATCTCACCTGTGACACCTAATATCTGTCCCTTCTGAAGAGAAAGTGATAAGTCATCAATCAATACTCTTGTATCTGTCTTCATTACAAGATGAGAGACATCAAGACTGTTTCCTTTTACCTCAACAGCAGGATTGAATTCCTTCACTGGAGTGATGACAGTCGAGATACGTTTCCAGCTAGCCAAACCCTTCTCAATCGATGTGAATAGCTTTGCAATATGACTCGCCTTTGTCGATAAAAGGACAAACGTTGTGATATAGGTAGTGAGTGCACCTGTTGTCCAATACTGCTGCATAAAGGGAAGAGGAGCAAAAAGAGGACTCTGGTTCACAACATATCCAACACCGAAATAGACAACGAATATCAGACCAAGAAGTGCAATCATATCCGCTATCGGAATCATGGTGTCAGATAAAGACAACGTCTTGTAATTATCCTTTTCATATTCAGACAAGGACTTATCATACTCTTTCAGGAAATCATCATTTCTAGCATAGGTACGATAGAGTAGTGAGTTATCAAACATATCGTAGGTCTTTCCTACCATCTTGGCATTGCTCTTTCTGCTTTGAAGAGAATTGGAGAAGATCTTCTTCTTGAATAGGAATGCAAAGGTGATGCTTAAGAAGATAGGTATAAGGGCATAGAGTGTAATCTTATAGTCAAAGAGGAATAGGTAGACAATATAGACAGCAAAGAGAACACCCGTATCAAAGATTTCCGTTGTCAGTTTTCTCATTCCCTCAACACACTGATCACAGTCGGAGAAGCAGCGTGTCAGTAACGAGGATACAGCTATGTTCTCTAACTCCTTTTCATCCTTATGCAGAAGATTGTCATAGATATTGAATCTCATGATAGATGAGATACGATTCGCAAAGAGTCTTACCGTATATCGTTTGACACTCCTTACAATCTGAACAAAGAGAACAACAGCAACATAAAGTAAAGAGACTAGCAATATATTCTTATCCGTCTCGGACGATATACTATCGATCAGAACACCTTGGAAGAATGGAAAGGCAAGCATTCCGCAATTGTATAGAATTCCAGTTATCGTAATAGCAATGCATAATGGCCATTCTGCTAACCAATAGGATCCTAATCGATTTGGTTTATCAAGGATTGGTTTAACTTTGTTTTTCATACCTCAATATCATACATTGTTTAGATATAAAGTATAGATAGAATCCATTATCAGAACTATATAAGTGGTTACAGGAAGTATATAGTGAGATATAATTACAACAAGGAAAGAGATAACTATGGATAGCATCAAATGTGAAAAGTGCGGACATGACATGGTCCATTTCGAAACAGATACTTGTGAAGGAATGAAATGCACATACTGTGACTGTAATTGGGTAACTACAAAAAGCAACACAATATACCTAGATTTAACTATCTATACTGTAACAGTAAATAAAATACCGGAACCTACAAAAACTGATTTGCAGATACTATCCAAAATATTCAATGCCAATATCCTGACAACCTTGAATCTCATCAAAGAAGGAGATGTAACTATCAAGGGCAATGCCATTGATATCAAAGACAAAATCAAGACACTTGAAAACAGTCAAATCCCATACTCAGTCACTCCTGATTTTCCTTACTCCCTCTAAATCAGACAAGACGAAAACATATTTCTTATAGCTTTGTTCAATATCAAGAGATAGATGAGTCTACCATCTGTCTTTTTTTGATTTATCCACAAAAATATTTTTTTGATTAGTTTCCTAACTCATAGTAGTCTGTTTCTTCATTTCATCTTAGATTTTCCATTGTGTATAGAAAAAATGAATCCACATGGATAAATTTTGTTATCCACATAGTTATCCACCGATTTATCCACTGAAATAGGGCTTATCAACCCTATGTGGATAACAATATCATACTATGTTGATAAGTCTATATTTGCCCATAACTACCGATAAATTTGATTGTGGATAGCATTTGTTATCCACTGAAGTTATCCACATATCCACATTTTTAGTTATCCACCATAGAGTTATCAACAAGTTATCAACAATCCACAATGGTGGATAAGTGTTTTGTGCGTATCTGATCTATTTGTATTTATCGATATAAAGAATGTGGATAACTTTTTTTCACTATAAAATTTTTCTTTCTAATCTTAGAAAAATAGCCTATAATCATACCGCTTTACAAAGGAGCCTAACATGCCCGAAACAAACAAAGAACGCCAACTAAATGAAATCAACGAAAAGCTCATGGCAAGCCTTAGCAATACACTCGATCCAAAATTATTTGATACTCTTTTCTCTGATGGCTCCTTCCAACTGAAGGCGATACAAGGAGACAAAGCTACTTTCCTATGCGAAGATTCCACTACCGCCACTATCATCAAATCGACCTGTCTTGCCTCTCTTCAGAGTATCTTATCCTCCCTTCTTGAGAATGATAATATTCAGTTAGAGATTTTAGATAAGAGAAGCTATGCAAGAAGACAGGAAAGCATTGAAAAGACCACATCCTCTTTCTTCAAGAACGCTTGCCTTCTTCCTCATTTCTCTATCGATACCTTTGTCGTAGGACCGAACAACAGAAGCGCTTATGCCGCTGCATTATATGCAATCAATAGTCCCTGCACTAGCAATCCTATCTTCCTCTATTCCAAGTCAGGACTTGGTAAGACTCATTTGATTCAGGCTATCGGAAATGAATACAAAAGCCGTCATCCTGAAGCAAAAGTACTCTACATCACTAGTGACGACTTCCTCAATGAATATGTCAAATACATACGTGGTGAAAGAGCAGATGAATTAAGAGACTTCTTTACCACTGTAGACATGCTACTTATCGATGATATTCAGTTCTTAGCCGGAAAAAAGGAAACTCAGACTATGTTCTTCAACATCTTCAACTTCCTTATCTCCCATAATAGACAAATTATCATCACATCAGACTGCTCTCCTAGTGAATTAAAGAACCTTCCTGACCGTCTTGTCACTCGATTTGCTGGAGGATTGACGGTCTCTATCACTCCACCGAACAAAGATACTCTTGTCGACATCTTAAAGATGAAAATCAAGGTAAGAGGACTCGATGAGAAGATGTTTGATCCGGAAGTATTAGACTATTTATCTCAGAATTATTCTAAAAACGTAAGAGAATTAGAAGGTGCCTTCACAACACTCCTCTTTGCTATCACCACCTGCAAGCATCCTGATGTCATCGATATGGCATTTACAAAGACTGTATTCCAGGTAGATGAGAAGAGAAAAGAAAACAGTGGTAAGATCACAATCGATACTATCATCAATGAAGTAGGAGACTACTATTCCATCACAGAAAGCCAATTGAAGAGCAAATCCAGAATCGGTCAGATAGCTCTAGCAAGACAGATTGCGATGTACTTAGCAAGAACACTGCTCAATATGACCTATCAGGGAATTGGCAAATCATTCGGTAAAGACCATACGACCGTCATGGCAAACGTTCAGAAGATACAGGACAGTGTCAAATCCGATGCTCAGATGAAGATCACAATCGACAAATTGAGCAAGAAGATACTCGCTCAAGAATGAAAAACATAAGGCTAGGAGAATAAGACTGTAACAGTCTATTCCATCTAGCCTTTTTGCTTATCCACAATGATAAAAAGTTATCCCAAATCCATTCACAGACTATCCACGGATAACACTATCAACGTGGATAACGTAATCTAATGAGTAAACATGTTCAAAATATCGATAGTTAGCGATAAACTCGGATAAAATAAAATCAAAACGAAATCAAAAATATAGACTTATCCACCTTAATAACACCCACTATTATTAGTATTATTATCTGTAAAAATAATTATCATTATCAAAAAGAAAAAAAGACAAAATCTGAACGGATTTCTCTTCCTATATACATA
>CAVALL010000064.1:0-10254 GCA_963589675.1 Alistipes onderdonkii
CCATAGATTCATAATCCTTAATGACAATATCAAGGAAAGAATCTACTTGAAGGGCATCATATCCTGGTTTCGTACCTTCGAAGATCTTGTGATAGATTTTGTTTGAGTCAAGCATCAATTTTATAGGCATAGTAAATAGGTATTTCTCCTAAACAATATTATAAAACATATGCGGAATATAAAACAATCAATTCGATAGTTAGATTGCAAGTCAATGATGCATCTAGATTTCATTTTTGACAAAAAGCCAATTTTGTCAAAAAAGTTTTCGATAAAATTTATACTTTTGTCGATGATTTTAAGCCAGCTCGTAAGCGCTATTTGCGCATTTCATTGTAAGCAAAGAAAAAGTGCGCAATTATGTCACACAATTTCAGGATATATACAAAATGTAAATATATTTATATATTTAAGCGCGAAGAAAACCACAAAATGTTCACTGTTCACCCTCTTGCACACTTCTATTTGAAAGCCCTTGCATTATTAATTTAAAATGCTCAAAATATTTGCATGGTAATAGGAGGTATATTTAGATGAAATACAGATTTACATTACCAAGAGACATTTATTTCGGCGAAGAGAGCCTTGCTGAACTTAAGAACCTTAAGGGTAAGAAGGCCATGGTCGTCACTGGTGGCCATGCTATGCAGAAGTTCGGTTGGCTTGAAAAGACTGTCAACTATCTCAAAGAAGCAGGATTCGAAGTCAGAACCTTCGAAGGCGTTGAAAACGATCCGACTGTCCAGACCGTTCTCCGCGGTGGTGCTGCCATGAGAGAATTCGAGCCGGATTGGATTGTCGCTATCGGCGGTGGTTCTCCGATCGATGCCGCAAAGGCAATGTGGGTCTTCTATGAATATCCTGATTATAAATTCGAAGATCTCGCTGAAGAAAAGATTCCTGTTCTCAGAAACAAGGCAAGATTCCTTGCTATCGGTTCTACTTCCGGAACCGGAACTGAAGTCACAGCCTTCTCCGTCATCACTGATCCGGATAAGGGTATCAAGTATCCTCTTGCCAATTTCGAATTGACACCGGATATCGCCATCGTTGATCCTGCTCTTCCGCAGTCTATGCCGCAGAAGCAGGTCGCCTACACTGGTATGGATGCCTTGACACATGCTATCGAAGCCTATGTCTCCATCTTCGCCAATGATGTCTGCGATCCTTTGTCCTTAAAGGCTGCCAAGATGGTCAACGACAACATTGTTGCTTCCTATAATGGCGATATGACAGCCAGAGGCAACATGCACTATGCACAGTGCATCGCCGGTATGGCATTCTCCAACGCCTTATTAGGTATCACCCACTCCTTAGCCCATAAGACTGGTGCCGCCTTCTCTACAGGTCACGTCCCGCACGGATGCGCCAACGCTATGTATTTGCCTCACGTCATCGAGTGCAATGCTCATGATGCAAGAGCTCATGCAAGATATGCTGAAATCGCTGACTACCTCGGCTTAGGCGGAAACACTGAAGACGAGAAAGTCCAGAACCTCATCAACAGAGTCCGTCAGCTCGACAGAGATCTCAACATTCCGCACGGCTTGAAGGAATTCGGTGTCCTTGAGGATGAATTCAATGCCAAGAAGTCTGAAATCGCACACAATGCTGTTTTAGACGCCTGCACTCCTGAGAATCCTAGAAAGATGGATGACGCTCTCATGGAGAAGGTCCTTGTCGCCTGCTACTACGACACAGTTGTCACTGACTAACACAAAATAACAAAGCAGGCCCAGAAAATCTGGGCCTGCCTTTTTCCGTTTTCATCAATTATAAAGACATTGATTTTTATAGAAAATGTCTTCCCATCATACTAGAATATAAGTATTCACACGGAGGTAAACTATGTTTAAGATCCTAAAGAAGGATGTTCTTAACCCGACCATCATCCGTCTGGTTATTGAAGCTCCTTATGTCGCAAAGAAAGCTCAGCCTGGTCAGTTCATCATCCTGAGAACCTACGAAGACAGTGAACGTATCCCGTTCACAATTGCTGGCGAAGATCCGGAAAAGGGCACTGTCACCATCATTTTCCAGATTGTCGGAGCCGGAACTGTTGAACTCAACCGTCTCAATGAAGGAGACTATTTAGCCGATTTCGTCGGTCCTTTAGGTAGACCGAGCGAACTTGATGGCTTAAAGAGAGTCGCCATTGTCGGTGGCGGTGCCGGTTGTGCTATCGCCTATCCTTTGGCCTATGCCTTGAATAAGAGAGGCGCTGAAGTCACATCTGTCGCTGGCTTCAGAAACAAAGATTTAGTCATCCTTGAAAAGGAATTTGAGGAAGCCTCCAAGATTTTCGTCAAGATGTCTGATGACGGAAGTTGGGGAAGACAGGGATTTGTCACCCAAGGTTTGGAAGATGAGATCAAACGCCGTCAGGAAACTGGCGAACAGTTTGATGAAGTCATCGCTATCGGACCTATCGTCATGATGAAGAATATCTGCATTCTTACCAAGAAATACGGAATCAAGACAATCGTTTCCATGAACCCGATCATGATCGATGGAACCGGTATGTGCGGTTGCTGCCGTGTCATGGTTGGCGGAGAGATGAAATTCGCCTGTGTCGACGGTCCTGATTTCGATGGCTGGGAAGTCGACTTTGATTCCGCTTCGGAAAGAAATACCATGTACCGCAGCTGGGAACGCCAGAAATATGAAGAAGAATGCAATCTTCTCAAGGAGGGAAAATAACCATGCCGTTTAACATGAACCCTAAGAAGAATGCCATGCCGACTCAGGCTCCTGAAGTCCGCAGACATAATTTTGATGAAGTCGCTATAGGTTATACAGAAGAGCTTGCTATCGATGAAGCAAAGCGCTGCATGCAGTGCAAGAACCCTGGATGCGTTCCTGGATGCCCTGTCCACATCAACATTCCTGCCTTCATCGCCAAAATCGCAGAAGGCGAATTTGAAGCCGCATATCAGATTATCTCCCAGTCCTCTTCTCTTCCGGCAGTCTGTGGACGTGTCTGCCCTCAGGAAACACAGTGCGAACAGAACTGCTTAAGAGCCAAGATGCCTGTCCGTGAAAAGAATGCGGAAGGCAAGATGGTTGTCACCGGTATGGGTGAATCTGTCGGTATCGGACGTTTGGAACGTTTCGTCGCTGACTGGCATAGAAACCATGTTGTCCCTACAGCCTGTGAAGTCAAACACAACGGCCATAAGATCGCTGTCATCGGTTCTGGACCTTCTGGTCTTGCCTGCGCTTACGACCTTGCCAAAGCCGGATATGAAGTCACCATGTTCGAAGCACTCCATGTCGCGGGCGGTGTCTTGATGTATGGTATTCCTGAATTCCGTCTTCCGAAAGCCATCGTTCAGAATGAAATCGAAGGCTTGAAGAGAATGGGTGTCAAGATCCTTACCGATATGGTCATCGGAAGAGTCATGTCTATCGATGAACTCATGGAACAGTATGGATTTGAAGCCTGCTTTGTCGGAACTGGCGCTGGTCTTCCTAGATTCTTAGGAATCCCCGGTGAAAATGCCAAAGGCGTCTATTCCGCTAACGAATTCCTCACAAGATCTAACCTTATGAAGGCCTATCTCGACACATCCAAGACTCCGATTCAGCACGCTAAGAATGTCGTCGTTGTCGGTGGTGGAAACGTCGCTATGGACGCTTTGAGAACTCCGTTAAGACTCGGTGCCGAACATGTCACCTGTGTCTATAGAAGAAGCAAAGAAGAACTCCCTGCCCGTAAGGAAGAGGTAGAACACGCCGAGGAAGAAGGTGTCGTATTCGACTTATTGAGAAATCCTGTCGAAATCTTAGAAGACCGCACAGGATCACCATCTCCTAGAGCAGCCGATTTCAATCCGAATTATGGAAGTGTCATTGGTATCAAGGTTCAGAAGCAGAAATTAGGTGAGCCGGATGCATCCGGTAGAAGAAGACCGGTTCCTGTCACATTGGAAGAGGATCCCGATGCCATCTACACCATTCCTTGCGACTGTGTCATCATCGCTATCGGTACGACTCCGAACCCGCTTATCAAGCATACAACTCCTGGCATTGAAACCAACAAGCATGGTTGCCTTATCGTCAACGAAGAGACCAATGAGACTACAAAGGACGGTGTCTTCGCTGGTGGTGATGCCGTTACCGGTGCTGCCACTGTCATCCTTGCTATGGGTGCTGGTCGTAAAGCTGCTAAGGCAATCGACGATTACATTCGCTCTAAGTAATCTCTGATTGTTGAAATTTTCTTAAAATCAGAATCATATCATCTACTCATAATCACTAGCCACGGGATATCCCGTGGCTTTTGTTTTCAAATTTTGAATATATATATATATATTGTTGAAATTTTTAAGAACAATTTATATTTTATGTACCAATTGTTGTACCTATCAACAAATGATGCTTGATAACAGCGAACAAATGACTAAAATATTAGTAGACTCTTTTGAAAAGGGAGGCGTGCAATGCAGCTTGGGATTATCTACGTTATCTTCATGGTTTGTCTTATTGCTCTCATCCTTGTGGCAATAAGTTTTTGTATTGTCTTCCTGATTCAGCATAGAAAAGAGAAAAGGAACGATTCCCTGACACAAGGCTTAGAAGTGGAGGAAACGAAATGACTAAGATAATTAAGACTCTCTCTATCATCGGAACTGTCTTCCTTGCTGGTGCCATCGGTAGCGGAATCGCTATCGCAGTCGTCCACCATACAGACACTTCAGGAAAATGCGAGGCAATCAAGCTTACGAATCTTGATAATGCTATCGTTACCGATTCCGATTTAGGAAAGGTCAATCCTGGAGAAAGCAAGACACAGAGATTCTCTGTGACTTCGCTTATCAGCTTAAACACTGTTTGTATGCTAAGTTTCAACACCACGGATGCTATTGCACCTTACTCCTATATCAACCTTTCTGTGCTGATTGAGGATAAAGAGGAAATTAACGCTTCGTTTACGGACTATGTGACTGGAAACAAAGACTTCCATTTCCATGTTGCTACGAAACAGTCGAAGGAAGTTAAGATTGTTTACACTTTAGCGGAGGATATACCGGAAAATATGCTTGATACCAAGCTATCCTTCCAGGTCATATTCGATGCTACATCTGCAATATAGGAAAGGAGGTAAAAAGGATAATGGCAGAGAAAAAGAATTCAATGAGAAAGTTTGTTGCTTCCCTTGGCGCCATCGCACTCTTTGGAGGCATCGCACTCGGTACAACATACTCCCTGTTCACTTCTTCCAAGAAAGTGAACACACACATTCAGATTGCCGGAAAGAATTCCATCAAAGCTAGCCTCTACTTAAAAGAGCTAAAGCAAGATATCCTATCCAGCGACGGAATGATTCAAAAGGACTGTGATATGCTCTCTACGATCACAAACAGTTCAGGTGAAACGATAGCCCCTGATAAAGATGGCTATGTTGACCTGACCGACTACAAAGGAAGCGTCTTCTCCACAGTCAAACTCGTACCAACGATGACAGGTTCAGCAACATTCGTTCTGAAGAACACAGGAGATGTTGCCTTCAACTATGTCATTCAGGATACGAGAACAGCTTATCTTGATGACGGAACAAAGTCAGAGACAGCAAAGATTCTTGATCAGGTCACTCTCAACACAGACATTCCTGAGGGTTCCACAATCAAGAAAGGCGAAGAAGCCGAAATCAAAGTAAGCTATGTCTTTGCTGACCGTGACGACAACAACGATGTCATGTCTCAGACAATCGATCTCGACCTTGTCTTCGTTGTATCGAGCGTCACAAGATGATTGAGCAGAATAAGTTAAATTCAAGAAAGGAAAAATACACTTTATGAAAAAGATGACAAAATTCGGTAAGACAGTTCTTTTATCCACACTTGCAGCACTTGCATTCGGCGGTGTCGCTGCTGGTACAACCTACGCTCTCTTCACTAGTGATGCCAAGACAGATGTCAGTGTCACAACTGGTAAGGTCTTAGTTGAAAAGACCGTTTCCTTAGAAGGCGGTGAAACCTTAGATGATGGTGAAGTCGTCGCAGCCGAAGCAAAAGGCGACACCATCACATTCGGATGCGGTGGAACAGCAGTTATCGATGAAAAGGGAGATGTCAAGCTCACCAACATCGTCGCCGGCGATAAGGTCACAGTCAAAGTCCACGCTCTCAATAAGTCCAATGTCAACATCAAGTATCGTGCCTTGGTCACAACTGATGGCGATTTCGCTGATCTTGTCAGTTTATCCGGTACAGCCAATGGCGAGGCCATGAAGCCTTGCAAAGGCGGTCTTTTCACCACATATGCTGCCGCTGATACTGCCACAGAGAGTTTAGGCGATTATGAACTCACCTTCGGTATCGATAAGGATACAAAGGTCACCGATGGAACAGTCAAATCTGGTACAGTCTCCATCAAGATCCAGGCTATCCAGGGCAATGCCAAGGTTGAAGATGAAGTCGAATACCGCGTCACCAAGACTGCTGATGAATTGGTCACTGCCCTTGCTGATGCTGAAGAGGGTTCCACTGTCGAAATCGCATCGGATACCGAACTGAAAGAGACTGTCGAAGTCGACAAGGATCTAAACATTGTTCTCGCTAGCAACCTCACAGCTCCTAAGGGTGAATCTGCTATCGTTGTCAAAGACGGCAGCACATTGACATTGGATGGTGAAACAATCACATCCGGTTCCACTCAGGGAAGAATCAAACGTGCCAATGCTGTCTCTATGCCTACTATCACAAGTACAGATACTGCTATTCGTGTCGATGGTGGTAAAGCTGTCATCAATGGTGTTAAAGTAGTTAGCACTGGCTATGGTGCAGTCTCTGTCAAAAATAAGGGCGAACTCGTTATCAACGGCGGTGAATTCATTGCTCCTGAATATGGTGCTTTAGCTGAATATGCTGGTAACCTCACCATCAATGGCGGCACATTCACAACAACTGATAACTTCGTTGTCGGTACCAATGGCACTTCTGGTCATGGTAAAAACGTCATCACCATCAATGGTGGTACATTCAATGGACACATCAAATCCAAGGGTTACATCGGATGCGGTGTCTATGTTGCCAATGATGATACTGTCAAAATCAATGCTGGTGAATTCAACATCTACAATGGCTGCGGTGTCTTAGCTAGATCCGGTAACACAACTGTTGCTGATGGTGTCAAGTTCAACTTCACCAATGATGTCGATGGAATCAAAGAAGGATGGGTCGGTGATAAGAATGCTTTAGTTCCGGTCAATGCCAGAATCGTCAAAGACTTGTCCAAGGAATCCTATCCTGGAGGAGTTCCGACTGTCACTGGTTCCAATGTCCTTGATATGCTCAAGACAGATGGTAAGACATATTTTGTCAACTCTGAAGACACATTACAGGCTGCTGTTGCAGATACAACCAATGAAACAAAGTACATCTTTGTTGAAGACGATATCGATTTAGCTAGCAAAGTTGACATCATCAATAAGGATACCGTCATCTATGGTGATGGTTCTAAATTGAAGTTTGCTTCGGACAGCAGAGATCGTGTCATTACTTTGTATGGTGATGATCACCCGGTTCTTAACGGCGGCTCTTTCGGCCTTGTTGGCGTTGATGCTATTAAAACCAATAAAGAGGGCACTGATATCTATATAGGTGATGACAACCAGGCTATCTTCACCTATGATCTTAGCGATTTCAGCATCACAATTGATAGTGCAAGTTTGCTTGCAAAATATGCTCTTGATATCGGTAATAAATGTGATTACATCACTGTCAACGCTAGACACTCAACTATCACTGGCTATTCTGCTTTCGACACTTGGGTTGATAATACCACAGCAACATTCGAAGATTGCAAATTAGTCGGAGAAAATACCAACAGTGGTGATGACGATACTTATGCAACCATCGTTCTTGTTGGAGATACTGAAAACACTAATTTAACATTTAAGAGCACCGAAATTGCTGTCACCAAGACAGGAGCAGCTGATGAATATTTCCTTGATGCCAGAGATAACACTACTGGTTCTGCAACATTTGATGAGAACTGCACATTCACCGTTAATGGTGAAACTTCCTCTTTGAATGATAACCTTCACATCCACAAAACTTCCACCTTCAAAATTCTCTAATTCCTTACTTAGAAGACATTCTTAGTTGATTAATAAAGAGGTTGGATATGACTTTACTAGAAGTCTAAATCCAACCTCTTTTTGTATTTCTAAATATTTGTTAGAGTAGTTCTTATATTATCTTAAATAACAATACCAACTTTCACGCATAGAAAAAGGCTGTCAGAACTGAATGATTCAATTCGTAACAGCCTTATTGCAAATAAGATTAAATATTATACAGTAGGAATATCAGCTGATGTAAGAGTGGACAAATCAGTGACTCTATCGACTACTCCAACACCTTCAACCGTCGTTGCAGAATACTGGCCTTGATATGTGAAGTTGAAAATATCGTTGCCAAGAACTTCAAAGGCTTTGATATAGAATCCACCAGTTGTCGTCTGATCCGAGAATGTGAAGTTGAAACTATCATCCATTGTATAGCTGAACGATTTTGCGCTTTGGAATTTCCAACCACTATAAGAGCTATATGCGGCTTCTCTTTGTGTACCGGTACCATCAGCATTGAAGTTGATGTAAATGGCGACCTTTGAATCATAACTGCTAGAACCCCAGTGTACATTTCCAACAAAGCGGACAGTCTTTGTAGTGAGGTTTGTAGTTACCGTGTCTTTATCCGGTTTGACTAAGACATTCATATCGATATGGGCGACAAGTGTAGGATCAGCAACAGAGGCGATATCAAGAGT
Source organism: Alistipes onderdonkii (assembly GCA_963589675.1). Taxonomy (GTDB): domain Bacteria; phylum Bacillota_I; class Bacilli_A; order RFN20; family CAG-288; genus Enterosoma. Next base: position 8,776 of record CAVALL010000064.1, read on the forward strand.
GACAGCACCTTCCTTGACGCCTTCAATATCATAGGATCCATCATCATTCTTCGTAGCCTTGATTTCACCGACAGATGTAGATGCGGCAGTGACTGTGAAGTCCTGATTTGCGACAGCCGGAGCAACAATAGCGGTAAGCTTTGTCTTATCTCCGACATAAATCGCCTTCTTTTCAATGGTAGGAGTGATAGCAGTAGGAATGGCATCGATTACTTCAACAGGAACATCTTTCATGACACCTAAGCCATTATCGAACTGAATGACACCAGCACCATTTGCAATAGCAGTAATATCATTGATGCTTGTATACTTGAAGAGATCGGTGGAGATAGAGTTGATAGCAGGTGTGACAATGCAGTTTTCATCACTGTTGACTGTGTATCTCAAGATACCACCGTTTTCAACCTGATCACCATCGATTGCATCATAGTAGGTGTTCTTCTTTTCTGGCTTAGAATACTGGAGATGGATATCATAGTCATCCAGGACATAGTCATGGATATCTTTGAGTTCAGAGGATAAATCATTCTTTACGCCTCTTGTTAGTGTTGCCTTAAGAGTTCTGACAGAGCTTGCAACAGCATCATCATTGACAGTGTAATTTTCACCATCAACAGTATAGGAACCTTCTGCATAAGACTTTTCACTGAATTCTTCATTTGTGACTAATCCTAAGCCATCAAATGTAGTTACAGATTCATAGACCCTCAATGTCTTGTTGTATTTAGAGTAATAGGTCCAAGTAGCAGTTGCTGTATAAGACTTCTTATCTTCAGCTAAGACAGATTTGACCGTGCAATCACCATCATCGAAGTAATTGTTATAGGCAAAGACATTGCTAAGAATGTAATTATTGGCACCGACAGAGGAAGCAGTCAAGGAAGAGGATGTACCAGTGTAGAAGCTGGTGGATGCTGCTTTAGCAACACTCTCCTTGGCAAGATAACGAAGATCATATTCCTTCTCAGCATCATCTGCGACAATCTTCAAGGTGGATGCAGTTTCTGTCATGGTTCCAGAACCTGAACCAGTTCCTAAAGTAGGAACAGCCTTGATGGAATAAAAGTATCCATCCACAATGCCATTCTGTGCAACAGTGGCAGCTGCTCTCTCCGGTCTAGCATTATCCTTCTTCGTATCCAAAGAATAGCTCTTAGTAAGAGAAGCGCTCTCTCCAGAGACATATTCATACTTGATGTTATTGAATTCATCTTCGATGACAACATTGGAGACATACTTGCTTTCCAATGCACCATCGGCAGCAAGATTCTCTTTCAATTTGGCATAGGTTTCAGGAAGAACGGTCTCATCAACATCCGGATTGACGAAGATCTCACTAGCACCCGTATCACTGACAGTGACTTCAATGGCAACATCCTTGTTCGGCATGACAAAGGAATAGACTCCTTCATCATTTGCAACTACAGCTAAGCCATCGACTTTGACATAGCTAAGCTTCTTGTTGATTGTATCTTTGAC
>CAVALL010000065.1:0-9828 GCA_963589675.1 Alistipes onderdonkii
TTATTATACGGAAATATTCTACATCTATTTATTTTTGGGAAACCGCTGATTTTCTATTTTCTTAACTTTATAAAAAATATCTTGAGCAATCCTTTTCTGTGCTTTATAATGTAAGCGCTATGAAAAAAATATATAAAACAAGTTTGATTCCACTCATTCTCTTACAGTTCTCCATTTCATCCTGTAACGGAAAGACTTCTGCCATAGAAACCAGTCCTATTTCAAATGATGAAAAGAATTCCGAGAATACTGGAAAAGATCAATTTACAGTCGGTGAAGACTATCACCTCTTAAACAATGTCGAAGAAGATGTCGTCAACGGATTCTATGATGGTTTCGATACACTGAGCAAATCCAATTGGCTTGTGCTGAAAGGCTATTGGGGCGTTAATAATGGTGGTGTATCACCTGACAATGTCTCTATCACAGAAGATGGAACATTGGCCTTAGCAGGAAATGGTCTCTATTACAATAGAGAAGACATAGAAAGCTATGGCCAGTTCAAGGATGGCAGAAAATGTGGAGCATCCTTGATTTCCACATTCAAAGCCTTGCCAGGACACTATGAAATCAAAATGAAAGTTCATCCTCGTATCGGTGCCTGTACTGCCTTCTGGACCTATGGAAATAGAGCCGTAGAAGGTGAAACAGAAAATGAGAACGCTGAAATCGATGTCGAGCTTCCTGGTGGTTCCAAATCTGGAAAAATCACCTACAAGAAAGCTTTATACACCAACTGGATCACAGAGAAAGCAAGTGACTCCGTTGAAGTAGATATCAGTGAGACAGATAAGACATCCGTCGCCTATAACGACAACCAATGGCACACTTTCGGTTTCGACTGGTATACCGATCCTGAACTTGTTGTCTACTACTGTGATGGAAAGATCACCAATATTTCAGATACATTCGTTCCAACATTGGCCGGAAGACTTTGGCTTGGTGTCTGGTTCCCGAATGGATTCACAGGAACTGCTAACTTTGAAAAGGATTATATGTTTGTCGACTATGTAAAATACAATCCATTCAAAGATCAGCCCTATACGGACTATGATGCCCTTCCCTCTTCCTCTTTATCTGTCGCATCCAACTCTTTCTATCAGAAGAAACCAATTAAGACTCCTGTCGCAAACAAAGTCAGCAATGGCGACTTTGAATATGCAGGAAAGATTGATTCCGCCTCACAGGAAACCTATGATTCCACACTCAAGAACAGAGGATGGACATTCACAAAGAAAGTCAGTGAAAAGAAAGCTTTGAAAGAAGTCTGTTGGATTGAAAATGGAACAATGAACGCTACTTATAGCGCATTTGTCAAGGATGGCGGTGTCTTAAGACAAGAGATCGAAGCTGTCTATGACGGATATCAATACAATTACGAGTTCAAAGCAAAAGCGGATAGTTCCTCAAGCGGAACTGTTACCTTCCACTACTACGGCGCCAATGACGAAACTCCTTTAGATTCCTATACAGTCAATATCAATTCCACTGATATTCAGACCTACCAAGGAACATTGACTGCTCCAGAAGGAACAGAGAAGATAAGAATCGAAGCACGTACTTCTGGAACTGGAAATAAGATTATGTTAGATGATTTCTCGATAACAAACAAATAATATGAAAAGCATTACACCAAGTCTGGAAAACAGTGAACGAGTGTTATCGTTCACGGATTCCACAAATAAAGAGAAGAAGAGAAGACTCTCCAAGAAACAGAGAGATTACATTTTCGTTGCTATCATGCTTCTTTATCCTTTAGCCCAATTCATCTTCACCTGGAGCTTTGTCAATATCCGTTCCTTGCTTCTCGCTTTTCAAAAAGGATCCATCACTGGATATGAATGGGTCGGCTTTGAGACGATCAGCCGAGTCTGGTATGACTCATTCCACAACTATGCCAATACAACAGGTGTATCCTGGCTTAACAATTCCTCCGTCATCATTCTGAACTCCTTAGGATTTGCACTCATCACCATCTTCATTTCTTTGCCTTTAAGCATGCTATTCTCTTACTTCCTATCAAAGAAAATGCCATTAGCGAATCTCTTCCGCATCATCTTCTTCCTTCCGAACATCATTCCTGTCGTTGTTCTTACCTTTGCATTCAAGATGGCATATCAGCCAAATGTAGGATATCTCTATCCCATCATCAAAGCATTAGGCATATCCGAGACGGCATCTAAGACCTATCCGATGTCACAGATCATTGTCTATCTCTATTGTATATGGGCAGGACTTGGATACAATATCATCCTACTTTCCGGTGCAATCGGACGAATTCCAAAAGAGCTTCTTGAATCAGCAAAGATTGATAACTGTGGATACTTCAAAGAATTCTTCCACATCGTTGTCCCGATGATTTGGCCGACTGTTGTCACACTTGTCATCTTAGGTATGACAAATGTTCTCACCTTATATCTACAGCCTCTCTTCTTAACAGGAGGGGAAGGTAACACCTGGACTATCTCACTTCAGATCTGGGATTCTGTCGACACAAGAAATCCAAAGGATCTTTGTGAAGCCGCAGCAAAGGGTCTCATCTTCTCTGCCATCTGGTCACCAGTCATCCTCCTCACAAGGAAATTGATGTCGAAGAAATACAGTGAGGTAGATTACTGATATGCTGAAAATCGAGAATATGACTGCCATCAGGCAGAACGAAAACAACAAACCGAAAAAGAGCATATCCTATCAGGCAACCAAATGGATTGTCTTCGCAATATTTGCAATCTATGCTCTCTCTTTATGCATTCCTTTCTTCTGGATGCTGTTGAATTCCTTTAAAACCAATCAGGACTTCAATTCCGGAAATGTATGGGGATTTCCACGTCAGTTTGAAGGATTGAACTTCATTGAAATCCTTCAGTACAAAGTAACCACAATCGGTGGAACGGATGAGACAATATGGGAGATGTTCCTCTGGTCTGTTCTGACTACGATTGTCGGAACCATTGTCAGTGTCTTCTTCTCTGCCGTTGCCGCTTACGTATTAGCGAAATACAAATTCCCAGGAAGAGATGTTATCTATGCTGTTGCGATATTCGCAATGGTCGTGCCGATTGTCGGAACTCTTCCTGCCCAAGTCAATATGATGGAGTTCCTCCATCTCGACGATTCCTTCTTCGGAGTTATCTTCTTGTACTCAGGATGTTTTGGATTCAACTTCATCATGCTTTATTCCGCCTTCAAGTCAATCAGTTGGTCTTATGCCGAAGCCGCTAGCATGGATGGCGCCAATCGTTTCTCCATCTTCTTCCGTGTCATGCTACCGATGGCAAAAGGACCGATCATTGCCTGTTCCATCCTTCAAGCCATCGCCTTATGGAATGATTACTCTACCCCTTATCTATTCATGCCGAGTCACTACACTCTTGCAGTCGGATTATATGAACTGCAGAGTGAATTCAGTGGAAGCGGAAACTATCCGATGATGTTCACTACCGTCATCATCGCACTTGTTCCGGTCCTTGTTCTTTATTCATGTTTCCAAAAGAAGATTATAGAAAATACAAATGCAGGAGGATTAAAAGGATGAAAAAGTCATTGATTTTCTTAGCCAGTGCCGGATTGCTCGTTTTAGCAGGATGTGGAAAGACGTCCGACAACTCAAGTGTCGACACAGGCAAATCGAACACCACAGAGAAGAAAGAAGATACAATCAGTTTCGAGAAGGATTCCTATACTATCAATCCGAAGGACAAAGTCACTGTAAAAGAGGCTGTCAGTGGTGTTGTCTACTCCTTCCAAGGCGGAACACCAGAAGGAGTCACTTTGGATAGCTCAACTGGTGAAATCGATTTCGACGCCTACGCGAACCCGATTCCGGAGAAAGTATATATCGCAAGCTATAACCGAAAGACCGCTACAACCATCGTCAAATTCAACATGCAGCAGGAAAAACCTGTTCTCATCTTCCAGAATACAAGTGATTATCTTGTCGATGGAGATATCGTTTATTGCACTGCCAAAACAGACAAAGGCAGAGAATATGCTGTCAGTTATTCTTTAAAGGATAACATCGATGGAATCAGCATCAATGCTGAAACCGGCCGTGTCAGCTTCTCTGACAAGGTCAATCATGGTACCTCATTCACCATTGTTGCTGAAAGCCAAGGTGTCACAAGTGAGAAGTCTTTCATTGTCATGAAAGATAACATCATCTTCTCTGAAAATGATGTCATCTTGGAAAAAGGTTCAACGGAAAATGCTCTCTTCACACTAAACTTTAATGGAAACAGTGAAGGCGAAAGCGAAACGAAAGAAGCGGATGTCAAACTGATTGTCGATGACATCATCACAGAAGTTGAAGGATTCTCCTACGATAAGGAAACAAAGACTGTCACTATTCCACATACCTATCTTGCCACATTAAGCAGCGGAGAACACAATCTCAAAGTCACAACAAAGAGAAACAACGTTCCTCTCTCTTTAGCAATCGCTGATAAGATCATCTATGATGCCACTGATTTCGATACTATCTTTGAAGCAGACTATTCCACAGATACCCCAACTTTCAAAGAAGGAAGCCTTAGCGGATACTATGCTTTAGGTTGCGATATCGATTTGACGGATGTGATCAAAGCCAATGGAGATTGGGCCCCTATCGGTGCCTATAACGATGGCATTTATGACATCCCGTTCAGTGGAACCTTCAACGGAAACGGATATACGATTTCCGGATTCTCCTATAATGGAATCGGAGCCGTCAATGGATTGTTTGGTAGAAACACAGGAACAATCAAGAACTTCAGACTCAATGGCGAAATCAAGCGTGCAAAATCCTGGTCTGGTGGCTTAGTCGGAAACAACGCTGGAACAATTGAAAACATCATCATGGATATCAGCCTTGTCAACGAAGGACAAAGTGCAACAGGCGTACTCTGCTCTGTCAATCACGGAATCATTCAGAACTGTCTTTCCATCAACGAAAGCGTTATCGGAAATATCGATCCCGATCTTTCCTGGAAACAGAGCGGTCTTCTTGTCGGATTGAATGAAACCGATGGTTCCATCAAGAACAGCTACGCTGTCGGCAATGGAAATCTCTTCGGATACAGTCAAAATACAGAAGTGACTGAAGAGAGTGCCGGAAAGGTATTCGAAACCCTTTCCGAAATGGAAGCCTATGATTTCTCCTCTCTTCCAAGCCATTACTTCAATGTTGAAGAGAATACTCTTCCCTCATTAAAGACATTATCCATTCCTCATACGCCTGGATATTTCGCTTTTGGTTATCTTCCTACTTACGCATTAAAAGGTGATAGTGTTGCTCTCTCAACAGTGATCAAACCAGTTGAAAGAGAAGCAGAATACAAGACATACATCAACTATAGCATCGAAGGTGAAAACTATGGAGCTACTATCGTTGATGGTTCTCTTTCATTAGCTGATGCTGTAGTGCCGGAAGAAGGTGCAACACTCACACTCAAGTCAACGTTGAAGATTGATCAGTATAGCATTGATATGTCAACTACTGCACAGTTATTAGTCTACAATTCAATCAGTGGACTTAAGATTGCTAATACTGAAACGACATTACAGGCAGGTGATACAATCGAATTAAAGACTGCTACCACACCGGAAAGCGACATCCAGGCCACATTCACAGCCACAACAACACCAGCTTGGAAAGGATGCTACTTCTCCTTAACAGGAAACAAGCTTTCCATCAAGGATGATTGCCCGGATGGCCTTGAAATCACAGTCACGGCATCTGCAATCGGTGAAACCGCAGAAAAGACATTCACAGTCAAGAAACTGAACACATTGGATAACAGCAATGTCATTCACTATAAGGATGATGTCTCTTCCTTCTCTTACACTCTTTCCGGAGTCGAGACTATTAAGAATGTTGCTATTGATGGTGTCTCAGTTGAAAGCACAAAGTATACATACTCTGACAATACATTAACACTGGATAGTTCACTCATCACAAAAGATGACATTCAGCATGTCATCAAAATCACTGATAGCAATGATAGTAGCTATCGTGCCTTTGCCACATCAACAAACGAAGAAAAGGTGACAGAAGAATGGTTGAACAATGCTTTTGGTGCAACAGGATACAAGAAGATATCTTCACTCAGCGATTTCTATACCTACTTCGCTGTTGATGGTGCTACACATTCTGATCTTGTCTCCAATATGTCTCAGTCCAACGTCTACGCTTTGACTACTGATCTTGATTTCTCCGATGTTGATTTCCATGCTATCGGCGAAGGTCTTGGAAGCAGCGATGGAACGATATTCAATGGCAAGTTCTATGGTCTTGGACATACGATCAAAAATGTCAGCATCAGCAAAGAAGGCAGCAACTGGGGTGATGGCTTCTTCCGTCAGGTCGGCGGAGAAGGAGTCAATGCCGTCGTCCAGGACATCAACTTTGAAAACTGCTCCATCAATAAAGCCGGTGGTGATGCCACTGGTATCTTATCCGGCTATGTTGGCGATTCCGCAAAGATCAGAAATATCAATGTCTCCTCTTCTACTGTCATCGCTGGTGATGATCAGCCATTCAACCATGAGACAAATTTAGCCGGTGTTGTCGGAAGAACCTGGTCTTCAGATATTAAATATTGTACCTTTAATGGATATAATATCAATTTGATAGGTAATAAGTAATAATGAACGAAATATTAGGAAAAAATCAATCGATAGCAAGAATACTGAATAACGAAATAGTTCTAAAACAGTTGAGAGAAAAACCGACAAGCGGAACTGAATTAGCAGAGAAGCTTTCTCTTTCCAATGCCACTGTCAGTTCCATTCTCCGCTCCCTTTTAGCTAGTGGCATCATTCAAGTCTGTGCCAATGAGAAGACCAACGCCAAAGGAAGAAAAAGAGTCACCTATTCCATCAACCAGAATTATGGATTGGTTCTCGTGTTCTCAATAACCAGCTATCATTCTCATCCTATCATAGCTAACCTATTAGGTGAGAATCTCTATGAGTCTGATCATGAGATTGAGAATTATTCTCTCTCTGTCTTTGAAAATGAAATCAAGAATGTAAATGAAGTTCTGAAGCGTTCCGCTTTCAAGAATATTCCCATTCGATCTGTCATCATCTCTCTTCCTGGATTGGTCAATCAGAAGACCGGTCAATTACAGGTTTCACCACAGTTTGACAAGGATCTTTTCTCCAACTCCCAGACTCTGATTTCACTATTCCAGGATGCCTTCCATTGTCCTGTGACATTAGAGAACGATACTAAACTGATGATGATGGCAGAACTAGCCAAGAATTCATTCAAAGACGGAAATTCTGGTCTATTAGCCTATATCGATTATGGTATTGGTGGCGCATTTGAATTTGAAGACAAACTCTATTGGGGTGCAAGAGGATATTCTGGTGAAATCGGAAGACTCGTCGTTAAAGTTGATGGGGAATCCCATCACCTTGATGACTTCGCCTCTCTCCGTGCCATTCAAAAAAGAGTATCCGAAAGAAAAGGAAAGAACATTCCTATCTCTCAGATATACGACTTGTTCCATCAAGGTGATGAGGACGTACTAAAGGAAGTATCCATCTCTGCAAGAAGTGTCGGTAAAGCACTAAAAGAAATCATCCGTGTCATCGATATCGATCAATTCATCCTCTCTGGAGGAATCACGAATTTCGGTGAATACTATTTGAAGTATGTAAAAGAAGAAACCACGATTGCCAATGAATCTGCTATTGTCAAATTCTCAACATTAAATGACTATGCAATCTGTGATGGTGCAAAAGAGATGGGTATATCTGATGTCTTGTCTACTGTTTTAAAATCTCTAAAGAATCAATGAGGTAATCTTATGGAAACACTACGCCTAGAACATGTATCAAAAACCTATAAGGCCAAAAAGAGAAAAGAAAAGGATGTCGAAGCAGTAAAAGACTTTTGTCTCTCTGCTGATGATGACGAATTCATCGTCTTTGTCGGTCCGTCCGGATGTGGTAAATCCACTACCCTTAGAATGATTGCCGGCTTTGAAGAAATCACAAATGGTGATCTCTATATCAATGGTCAGAGAATGAATGATATCGAACCGAATTACCGTGACATCGCAATGGTCTTCCAAAACTATGCACTCTATCCTCATATGACCGCATATCAGAACATGGCTTTCGGATTAAAGAACAGGCATGTTCCTAAGGAAGAAATCGATGAGAAGATTCATGCGGCCGCTAAGATTCTCGATATCGAGGAACTCTTAGAAAGAAAACCTGGAGCGATGTCAGGTGGACAAAGACAAAGAGTCGCTTTAGGGAGAGCCATCGTTAGAAGACCGAAGATCTTCCTTCTTGATGAACCTCTATCTAATTTGGATGCCAAGCTTAGAGCTACGATGCGTGTTGAAATCACTCGTCTATTCGAAAAGCTGAAGACAACATTCATCTATGTCACACATGATCAAGTAGAAGCTATGACAATGGGTAGCAGAATCGTTGTCATGAAGAGCGGTGTTGTTCAGCAGATCGATACTCCAACCAATATCTTCGACTATCCAAAGAACAGATTTGTAGCTGGTTTCTTAGGAACTCCTCAAATGAACTTCTATGAAGGCATCGGTAAGAAAGTCGATAACGACTTCCTCTTCACCATGCATGGCAAAGAGATTCGTTATCCTCTTTCCGAACTAAAAGAGTTGCATCAAAGTGTATTAGATGGTGAAGAGCATAAGATGATTCTCGGTATCCGTCCAGATGACATCAAGATAACAGAAAACGGTAACTTCAAAACAAGAATCAACATCATGGAAATTCTTGGTAATGAAGCCATCGTCTATACGGACTTCGGTGAGAATAATGATGGAAGCAAAGAGAGCGATACCTCTCTTGTCATCAAGGTTCCTGGCAGAATCGAAGCAAAGAAGGGAGAAGACATCACTATCACATTGCCACCCGAGAAGATTCACTTCTTCGAAAATGATGAGAAAGACGAGAAGTCCCTTATCATCTCTCCTCGTAGTTCACTGACGGAGATGAAAGGGTACTTATCCTATCAGAATGACTCATTTGAATTCCTCTTTGAAAACGGAGTCAAGTTTACACTCGATTTCATAGAAAAAGAGAAAATCAATGAAGTCTATCGAAATGGAACACATCGTGTAAAGATGGTCATTCCTACAGACTCTGTATCATTCGATAATAATGGTGAGATTGAAGCCATCTATGAAGGAGATGGCATCTATGGAAAGAAGAGACTATCTCGACTTGAATTAAATCTTTCATTAGATTATCAGTCATCATTTGATTCCCCTATTTCCCATCTATATGTACCATACAAAGAAGGATACAAATCTCAAGACCATGTCCATATCCACATCGATACTTCTACTATTGATTTCATCGGAGATGACCACTTATCCATCTATGATTTAGACAAGAAAGAAAAAGAAATCACTGAATACAGAATCAGTGAATGCGAGTAAGAATAAATCAGTCCTCTGTTAGAGTTCTACAATGAATGTAGAACTCTTTTTGACATATAAGAAGTTGTTTAGTAGGCTAGCATATTTATTATTCCAATTATTGTATATTACATCAATCAAAAAAATCAAAATCTTGTTTCTAATGTCGTACACAAAGAGCACTTGTCAAACGGAACCATTCCCGCCTTAATTCATCTTCTTAACACAGAGAAAATGGTAAAAGCCGCTCATAAAATGTGTAAAGATATACTAAAAGTCCCTCATAAAATGTGAGAAACTTAATTGAACTCCCTCATATTTTGTGATAATCTTATCTCAGTGAGGTGTTTATTATGTATTTAAAAAGAAAAATAGACAGTTTTGATATGTACCGTTCTAATTAGACTGCTATAATCACATCATATCATAACATTGT
>CAVALL010000066.1:0-9797 GCA_963589675.1 Alistipes onderdonkii
TTGTTGTGACACCATCCACTTCAACGGAATCGAGTGCAGGATTCTTCACAGTTTCATTCGGCTTGATCTTTGTGACATAGACATCCTCATATCCATTGTTGAATGTGATTGTAGCAACGCTTTGCGCGTACAATGTCTTTGCCGGATCACCAGGATTGAATTTGACTTTGCAGTCCGGATCCGTATACCAACCATCAAAGGTCAATCCTTCTCCAGGATTATAGGTTCCATTGATAACATCAATCAAATCTCTTGTTCCCTCAGATTCACCATTGATGACAATATTGACTTCATCAGCAACGAAGTAGGCATAAACTGTAGCTCCATCAGTCAGATTCTCGTTCTTGAATTCATTGACCCAGTTCGTATCCAAGAACCATCCACGGAAAGTGTAGTACTGCTTTGTCGGATTGCTAGGAAGAGTGACCTTTCCATTGACAATGATCTGTGGTTCTCCATAGTTCTTCCACTCCCCATTTTCATCCTGAACCTTGAAGGTGATTGCCTTGTCAGCTACCTTCTGACTTTCGCTGACTGGGCTATTCGAATCTCCACCTTTTGAACAGGAAGCGATAGCTGCTGTAGAAAGGATGGAAGCGGATAAGAACATGATCGACAGTAATTTTCTTTTTTTCATTTTTGTTTTCCTCTTTTTATATATCGTATCTTGCGATGATTTCGCTCGGCGTCTTAACAATGACAAACAGATAAGGAAGAAGTGAGACTAGAACCATAAGCATCGAACTCAATAGGAACAGTCCTAAGCTGATAACTAAGAAGAGAGGTATCGTTAGGTTGCATACAGCATAGTAGACTATGCATAGCACTGTTGCTACTATCATAGTGAAGAGCATGATTGAGACATTCTTGTATAGTGTTCGTATCATCTCTCTGAATAAGAGATTGGACTTATTCACACCGATTGCTCGATAGATTCCGTATTCTTTGCTGTTCTTCGTGCTATCAGACATCTCCATGAAGTAGTAGATGATATAGAAGAGAAGCATGCCGGCTAAGAAGATATAGACAATCTGAAGATTGCTCTTAAGAGTATCTTCATCCTCTTTGTCATAGATAGCCTTAATATCGACTGTATTGATGCCTCTTTGTTTGAATCTTTCCCTGAGGCTGTTTATCTGTTCATCAGTGGAAGCAGATATCTCAAAGTAATAAGAAGTAGAAGTATCGTTACCTAAGACTTCGATATTCGGTGTCAAGTATACAAAGATATTCGCTAGTGTCTCCTGTGTGACATAGATGATGATATCAGTAGAGATGCTGTCTCTTGTGATATTGAAACTCTTTACATACATCTCACTGTTTTCGATGTAAATCGCTGTTGACATATTCACAATTTTTTTGTTTGCTTCTTCGACATAGTAATCACATTGTGATGTATCTTCCATCATCTTGTATAGTGAATTTCTTGATATATCGATGATTGTCTGATTCTTTTTCAGGTCCTTATCTCCATCATAGACTTTGATAGTCGCAGAGTAGGTCATGGAAGCATAGTTGTCTGTGAAGAAGATGTTCTGATTGTCGACAATCTTCAGATCGTTATAGATGCCAAGATAATTGACGTAATCTTCTTTTGGGAAGTAGACCACTCTGTCATTTGACTCAACAATGCCGGATATCTGATAATCGTTATCAAACTTCATCAATAGAAGAGCATCATCTTTCGATAAGTCATCATTTCTTAGATCGTGTTTGATCTGATCAGCTAGTCCTCTTGATAAGAGTACTTCTCCGCTCTTTGGCATCGTTCCATAGAGAGAGGAGAATACCGTATCCTCTTCAATCGGCTTTGGCGCATATTTCTCTTTCACGCCTTTGACCGAGGAAATGTTTTCATAAGAGAAGGCTGCTTCCTTCATATTGATTTCAAAGAAATCGATGGAACTGTAGTTTGCCTTATCAATCATCGGAAGTTCCGAATAGACATTCAGATTCGTATACAAGGCTTTGTCATTCACTGCTTTATGAATGTTCGTTATCGTATATGCTTGATTGATCAAGAATCCTAACGCACAGGTATAGACTGCCATGATTGTTATGAAGATTCTTTTTAGGAGATTGGAATCTTTCTGATCCGACTTTTTGAATAGGTTCTTCAGATGGAAGAGTCTACCCGTCTTGCTCTTCTCGCTTTTTGTGAAGTCAAGAGTTTTGACTTCATGACTCTCTTCCATCTTATAACCATTGACATCTTCGACAATGGTATTCTCGACAAGTCTTCCATCAATCAGTTCGATATGATTGTCTGCATACTTGTTGATAAGGCTTGTCTCATGCGTGACTAATACAACTAGCTTTGTCTTCGATATCTCTTTTAGGATATCCATGACCTTGATCGTATTCTGACTATCGAGGTTTCCGGTCGGTTCATCAGCAAGGATAATGTCAGAGCCTTTGATCAGTGCTCTTGCAATGGCGACTCTTTGCTTCTGGCCGCCAGAGAGAGCATCCGAACTCTTCTTTTCGTATTTCTTCAAGTCGACTAGATCAAGAACGATATCACTTCTTCTTTTTATGTCCTCTTCCGATGTGAATCCTGCGATTCTCATCTGATGTTCGAGGATATCGCCAATCGTGCAATCTCCTTCCAGATAATAGTTTTGGAAGATGAATCCTATCTTCTTATTTCTGACTTTGTCTCGGTTGGAATCGGTGATCTTCTCGCCATCGATGATGACTTCACCATCATCCTGCTTATCCAATCCGCCAAGGATGTTCAACAAGGTTGTTTTACCTGAACCAGATTTACCGAAGATGGCAAACAGACCTTTCTCAGGAAGTTCGAATGAGACATCATTGAGTATCTTCGTCTTCCTGAACATCGTTCCATATGATTTGGAGAGATTTGATACCTTTATCATTTTGAACCCCTCCTTAACACCTGTGAAATCTTGGATTTGTTCATATTCTTGTTGAATCCATAGGCAACAAGAAGAACAATCAAGAGAATCAATAATTCAATGAACAAATAGTTTCCAAAACTTAGATAGGTAAGAGTGAAGGATTTGATCATCGTAGAGAAGTAAGAGACAATCGGAATCAATACCAATGTAGGTACAAAGGTAAGAACCATCTGAACATATAAGGAGCCTTTGGAGATGAAAGATGAGATGCCTAAGGTCTTATAGATTGCAAAATCAGAACGATAGATACGAATAGAGCGCATGAAGATGACAAAGAGCACCGCTGCAAGTATGACACTGATTGCAATAAGACAGATGTAATAGACAACATTCAGTGCAAATACGGTTCCTGCATTCGAGACAAAAACGGTTGATGTCGATAGCATTCCGATATATCCTGAAGGAAGTTTATCTAATGCCTTCTTAGCTAAATCATCATTTTCGAAGTAGATTGCTGATTGCTTTGTCTCACTTGATGTCTCAAAGATATCCGTGTAGTCATTCTGACTCAGTTCTACGATGATGCCATCTACGCTTTTATCCTTTTTTGTATCATCGATGACCGTGAATATCTTTGATGTCGCTATCTCGCTAGTCAGATACTTTCCTTTGACATCATAATAGTTGGAGTTGACTAGATTGACTTGTCCATCCTTCAATTCCTCGTTCTTTTCAAAGGTGTAGATATTCGTCTCGTTCTCTCCAATCTTGACAGTGGAATTGATTGCTTTGATTTTATTTCCATTTGTCTGCATATTGTCATAAGAGAGATAAAGCTTTAAATCGGTATCGTTTAAGGATGTCTCTACATCGATCTTAGCGATAAAGGAATTGGCATCCTGGATGACATTGATAATGTCATTGGCATCACCTTTATAGGATTCAGGAATGACAAGAAGTCCTTCCTTATCCTTCACCTTATGATTGATTGGATCATAGATGCATGTGACATCATAATCTTTATACATGTTCTCTTTCTTTGGCACTGTGATAGTGAATTCAGAAAGGTCTCTATCATAAATGAAGTAGGACGCACCCGTAGAAGCACATATCTCATCGAAGGCATCCTCTTTGATATATCCTTCGGTATTGGATATGATCACTTTCCCTGAGACAGCCACATCATCGATAGTCTTAGTCAATGGTGAGATCAAAAAGGAATTGACAGTCTGTAACACAACAAATAGACTGACTGCAATGACCGATAGTGCAATGCTCATAAGAGTAGAGAACTTCGGTCTGGATTTATAATTGAGATAACCAAGGCGAAGAATATTCTTCACTTTCAGTCTCTTTGTCGTTTTGCTCTCCGTCTTTTCAATCTCCTTATGTTCAACAGGAGTGATGACTTTGTCTTCCTTCAGTTTTCCGTCTGAGATTAAGATTCTTCGTGTTGCATATTCTTTGAAGAATTCAGGATTATGTGTGACAACTATAACTAGTTTGTCTTTTGATACTTCCTTTAAAATCCGAGCCACCTCTCTCGAAGATTTGGAATCCAAGTTCCCGGTCGGCTCATCGGCTAAGATGATTGGAGAGTCTTTTGCTAAGGCACGGGCGATGACACATCTTTGTTTCTCTCCACCTGATAGATGAGATCCCTTATGATGCATCTGTTTGGAAAGTCCAACCTTTTCAATCAACCCTTTCGCAATCTCTTTTCTCTTTGCAATATCCGGAATACGGAACAAGGCTAGTTCTACGTTCTCTAAGACAGAAAGATTTTCAATGATATTAAAATCTTGGAAAATCATCGCGATATTATTCTCGCGATACTTCTCCCAATCCAAAGAGGAGTAATGAGAAGTCTCTTCTTCATTGAAGTAGAGTTCACCTTCCTCATAGGTATCATTAGCGGCGATAACATTGAGGAGAGTAGACTTTCCTGAACCCGATTCACCTTCAATTGTAACGAACTCATTGTAATCAAATGATAAGTCGATGTTTCTGACACCAATGGTCAGGATATCATTTGAATTGTAGATCTTTCCAATATTTTTCAGTCTTAGTAGCATAGGTACTCCAGTAGTTAGATGATACTAACTTATATAAGTTATCATCTAGAAAGTTAGTTGTCAATAACTTTTAAAGCTAATAATCTTGAATACGTGTCTATGGTTCAACTTACTAGTTGTTTTTTGAGCAACCATTTGTTAATATATTTTCGTAAAATTTGCAATCGTATTGCAGAAAATAGGAAATTACTATGATAAAAAGAAACATTGAGTCTGTAATCGAAGAGACAACAAAGCACTATCCAATAACTTTGCTCACTGGTCCAAGACAAGTCGGAAAATCGACTTTGCTTTATAATGTCTTTCTTGAGAAGGGCTATTCCTATGTGTCCCTTGATGACTCATTGGAACTAGCATCCGCCATCACAGACCCAAAGACTTTTTTAGAAATGCATCCTGCACCAATCATCATCGACGAGGTCCAGAAAGCACCTAGATTATTTCCTGAATTAGAAAGAATAGTAAATAAATACAGACTTGAAAAAGGAAACAAAGAAAGCAACGGTCTATATATCTTATCCGGTTCTCAAAGGCAACAGCTTTTAGATCAATCAAAAGAATCCCTTTCTGGCCGTGTTGCTATTCTTGACATGAACAATCTCTCACTATCCGAAATTCATAGCCGAAACAATCTCCCTTTTATAGTTGATATAAACACTATCTCAAAAAGAGTCAACGATTACTCAATCGATGAAAATAAAGCCTTCCAGTATATAGTCAGAGGCTTTTTCCCTGTTCTATATGACGACCTAGAAATGAAGGCTTCTCTTTTCTATTCTTCATATTTGACAACCTATCTAGAAAAAGACTTAAAGGAATTGATTTCCGTAAATGATGAAACTAAGTTCATCAATTTCGTGAAAATTCTAGCCTCAAACACAGGTGAAGAGCTGATTTATGACAACTACGCAAAGAATGTCGGTGTCTCAACCAATACAATCAAAGCATGGGTTTCTGTTTTAATCAAAACTGGAATCATATACCTTGTCGAACCATACAATGAAGGGTCCACCGTCAAAAGAGTAGTCAAAAGACCAAAAATGTATTTCTTTGATACAGGTCTTGCTGCTTATCTATGCGGTATCAATAATGCTGAAACATTGCAAAGAAGTTTTTTGAAAGGCAGATTCTTTGAGACCTTCATATTTAACGAGATCAGAAAAAGTTATATGAATGATGGACAGATGCAATCCCTATATTATTATCGTGACTCCGATCAAAACAAGGTTGATCTGATTTTACTGAAGGATGGATCTCTTTCCTGCATCGAAATAAAAGCTGGCCAGACATTCAACGCAAGCAACACCAAAAGTTTTAGAAAACTTCAAGATACAAAATACGAAAAAGGAAAGAACGCAATCGTTTGCACCGCTGATAAGATTTCAATTATCAGTGATGGCACATTCCTTCTGCCTATCAGTTCGATTTAAAGGCTTTCACAAAGATAAAATATCTTTGCTATTTTCTAATGCGTTTTAGAATATAGATTTCATAAAACGAACAAAAAGACCTATCAGCAAATCAGCCAATAGGTCAATAACATCACAAAGCAAACAATCAATATCTGAGAGCGGTCAATGTAACATACTTGCTCATCTTATCTGTCGTCTGTTTCGTCTCGAGAGTAATGCACATTGTCTGACCAGTCGTCGAATTATAGGACGAAGCAACCAAAGTCTTCAAAATTGTTGGCGTCTCAGTATAGCTGGTTCCTAACACATATTGATAAGAGTACGTCCATGTGCCTCCAAAGGACGTATCATCCTTCAACGCCTTTTCTACCGATTCAAAGATAGCTTCATCATAGACATCGCTCCCCAAAATCATTTTATAGGTACCATGAGTATTCGAGAACGTCATAGTAGGCGTATCCGTACCTAAATCAAAGAATGGGAAGACATAGCCATCAAAATTCAGCTTCATCTTTTCTTTGAGTGTGCTGCTCCAATCCGTCATCTCTGTAGCAACAAATGAAGGCATGACAGAAATCAAAGTCGTCACTGTTGTTGCTGCCGTAGGGGCTATAGAAACCTTCATGACCTTATTATTGGAGAGCGCCTTTTCCGCATAGAGCAAGGATCCATATGACGAATTCACAATTATCAGTTTACAAGCGAATCCCTGACTTTCCAAATCAGCTTTAGCCTTAATGATGTATCCATTGGTGAACACTTTTGTCTTAGCGGAATAAGTCGTCTTCAAGGTAGCATAATTATTCGCGCTCAATGTGGTGGTAGTCAAAGTAGTAGCAACACCCGTTCCTAAGAAGATATCAGGTGCGGTTTCACCATCCAATATCTCATCCAATTTTGTCTGATTTGCTGTCGATAGATTCCAAGAGTAATCATCTGCTCTCGTATCGGTGAGAGGTGCATCAAGATAGACGATAAGACGAGGGGCAGCATAATCAGCTGTACCAGCCTTTTCAAGGTTAAAACGAATTGTATAGCCATCATCATAGGTCTTCGTTCCCTGCAAACAGTTACCATATGTATTGATGTCTGTCACAGTTGTGAAGCCATCAGCATCAAAGACTTTCTTGGCTTCGGAGAGAATCTTATCACTGAATGTCGCATAACTTCTCGCGCCTATGGTCAGGATTCCCGATTTCGTTTCAGCCTTGACATCTTTGCTTCCTAAATACACAAACGGCAATTGATGACCATTGAGAGCAGAAGTCATTGTAGTTGTAGTAGTTTCATCCCAGGCAGTCATCATCGTAGAATCATATGCCGCTTTATAGCGAAGTGCCAATTGAGCTTTCTTCGCTGTGGTATTTGAAAGTGTTGCGATGATAAGATTGCCTTTTTCATCCTCAGCCTTATAAACGACAGTGCCAGTAACATCACCAGTATCAAAGGATTTCCAAGTCAACTCCGTATCGCCTTCCAAAGCCTCAATGAAGAAGTCCTGAATGCGATCATTCCAATCTCCACCAGTGATTGTCACAGTACCATTTTCTTCACTGCAGACAAAGGTCGGTGTAGCAGATGCCATATAGAAATACGGAACGGAGAAACCACCTAATGCTGCCTTCATATTAGCAAGATTCTCAGCACCCCAACTACCATCACTCGGAACATCAAATTTCTCACGATAGACAGCTGACACTGTAAACTTAGAAGAGAACGACAAGGCAGAAGAGAATGTAAGAGTGACAGTTCCGTCATCATATTCTTTTGTCGCTGTCATGATACGTCCATAATTATTCGTTGAATATTCGGCAGTCCAACCATCAGCGACAAGAACATCCTTGAAATTAGATAACATGGTCGGATTGTATTTATCACCGGTCAATGTCAATGTTCGGCTTGCCGCAACGTAAGAACCCTTTACAGCAGAGCCAATGTAACTGAACGGTATAACATGTCCACCTAAATCAGCAACCATCAAAGCACTGATGTTCTCATCCCATGCTGTAACATCGCTTGGAACATCCAATTTGTTCCATCTAGTGAATACAAGGTTATTTGTTGTAGAAGATGAATCAGTATTTCCAGAAGGTTTCACAGTAGCGCAGATTGTGCAGCCATCATCATAGGTATGGAGTGCATAGACGGCATCACCATATGTGCAGCCTCCACTATAGGTTTCCCATCCTGCCTTTTCAAACTGAGACTTGGCAGTAGCAAAGACATCAACGTTATATGGACCGCCAGTAAGAGTGACGGTATCGGTTGTCACTTTGCTTGTCGGTGTCTTTGTACCTAAATAGATATACGGAATCTCGTGATTGTCCAATGTCGCAAGATCCGTCTTGACATCCTGTTTCCAGTCTGTGACAGTCGATGCATCAAAGACTTCAGAATAGGTGACAATATAGTTACAGATCGGTTTGTCTTCGCTATTGGTCGGATGGACAGCAACAGAGACTTTGCAGCCATCAGTAAACACCTTCTCAAAGACACAGTGTGTGCGTCCATTGGTATCAACTGTTGTCGAGGTAAGTTCATAGCCATCGAATGCAGCTTTTGCAGCATCGGTAACAGAGTCGTCCCACTTCTTTCCGCGGATTACTAATGTCTTGGAACTGGCCGTCCAAGCAAGATACAGGTTATTATCCGTTCCTAGATAGACATAAGGAAGAATATGACCATCGAGATAATTGTTGAAAGTCTCCTTCACATCATCATTCCATTCACCAGCAGCAAGAGAAGCATCAAACGGTTCATCATAGGTAATGGTGAAAAGGATGTATCCGTACTTATCTTCTGACAATACAGCGGAAAGGTGTTTCTCTTCATTGGTGACTGTCATAGTTGTGCTATCCGCAGTGACCTCTGTGGCCAACCAGCCTTTCTCTTCATACTGCTCTTTGACTTCAAGCAGTTTCTTATTGTTAAGACTATTGGAACCATAGATAATGACATTGCTCTTATCGGCATCCCATTTGCCTTCAAGAGCCTTACCCATGTTGAAATAAGGAAGAGTCTGTCCACCAAGATGTTCAACCATCAAGGCAACAATCTCATCTCCCCATTCCTCATCCAATTCCGATTCCGATGTGGATTCTGTACTGCTATCCATAATATCGGAAGTAGTCTGATAATCACTTCCTTTATCCGTACTGACTGGTGCATCGGACTGAGATGCACTTTCTGTAAAAGCAGTACCAGTTGAAGATGTTTCAACTGGTCTTTCCGAGTCAGAATCTGTCTTTGCTCCGCAGCCTCCTAACACGAGTGCCATCAAAGCAGTAAGAATAATCTTATTCTTTTTCATATCAGTATCCTCCTAGACTAACTTTCAATATTATTCATAAACCTTAAAGACATTCACAATTTTAAGATAAGATAGGCATATGTTAAATAAGGAGATAACTAAGCGATTTTAATAAAAAAGCATTGAAAATTTGCTG
>CAVALL010000067.1:0-9701 GCA_963589675.1 Alistipes onderdonkii
ATTTCATGAAAATTAGATGAAAATTACTAATTTTTATGAATTTTCTGTGGTTAAAAAACAAAGAAAAATAAAATTTAGCACTTACCACTTGAAATTGCTAAAATTGGACTTATAATAATCGTGTCGACAGAAATGAAATAAAAATCGGAGGTCATAAAAATGATTAAACCATTGAGAGATTATGTCGTATTGGAGAAGATTCCAGAAGAGAAGAAAGTTGGTAGCATCATCATCGCTACAACTCATGAAAACGAATCTGCTCTTGCCGTTGTCGTTGCAGTTGGTCCTGGCTATATTGACAAGGATGGTCACGAAGTCAAGGTTGAAGCTCATGTTGGTGATAAAGTCATCTACAAGAAGTATTCCACAACTGACTACGAAGAGAATGGCAAGAAGATGATGTTGATCAAGGATCAGGATATCCTTGCTGTTGTTGACTGATTCAGATAGGAGAAAATTGAATTATGGCAAAGAAAATCACATACGGAAAAGAAGCAAGAGACAATATGCTCAAGGGTGTTGATACCCTTGCCGATACTGTCAAACTCACATTAGGACCGAAGGGTAGAAACGTCGCCTTGGATAAAGGCTATGGTTCACCCATCATCGTCAATGATGGTGTTTCCATCGCTCGTGAAATTGAGCTTGCCGATAAGGAACAGAACGCAGGTGCTAAGCTTGTCTATGAAGTCGCCAACAAGACTAATGATGTCGCTGGCGATGGTACAACCACGGCTACTGTTCTTGCTCAGGCAATGATCCACAACGGATTCAACGCCGTCGATAAGGGCGCAAATCCTGTCCTTGTCCGCTCCGGCATCGATAAGGCAGCCAAGGCTGTCTCCAACATGCTTCTTGATACATCCAAGAAGATTACAACAAGCGCTGACATCGCTTCTGTAGCTTCCATTTCTGCAGGTGATGCCGAAATCGGTAACACAATTGCAGAGGCTATGGATAAGGTCGGAAAAGATGGTGTCATCACTGTTGAAGAAGGTAAAGGCTTCGATACCACTTTGGATGTTGTCCAGGGTATGCAGTTCGATAAGGGATACGTCTCCCCTTATATGGTAACCGATAATGAGAAGATGGTTGCTGAATTAGACAATGCTTTCATCATGGTCACGGACCAGAAGGTCAGCAACATTCAGGATATCCTTCCTATGCTTCAGGCTGTTGTTGAAAGCCATAGACCTTTGCTTATCATCGCTGATGATATCGACAATGAAGTCTCTTCCACTTTGATCATCAACAAGCTCAGAGGAACCTTCAACGTTGTTGCTGTCAAGGCGCCTGAGTTCGGTGATAACCAGAAGAACATTCTCCAGGATATCGCTATCATGACTGGCGCTAACTTCTATTCCAAGGATCTCAGCATGAATCTCAAGGATATCTCCATCAATGATTTAGGTTCTGCTAAGAAGGTCAAGGTCACCAAGGACAATACCACCATTGTTGATGGTGCAGGTGATGAAGCTTCTGTAAGTGACCGTGTCAACGAATTGAAGGCTCAGGCTGAACAGACCAAGTCCGATTATGATAAGAAGAATCTCCAGAAGAGAATTGCAAAGCTCTCTGCAGGTGTCGCTGTCATCCGTGTCGGTGCTTTGACCGAGACTGAGATGAAGGATAAGAAGCTCCGTCTTGAGGATGCTATCAATGCAACCTCTGCTGCTGTCCAGGAAGGTGTTGTCGCTGGTGGCGGTATTGCTCTTATGAATGTTTATAAGGCATTGAAGGGCAACCTCAAGGATGAAAATCCGGATGTCCAGAAGGGTATTGATGTTGTCCTCAACTCTCTTACTGCTCCGCTTTACCAGATGTCTGTCAATGCTGGATTTGATGGTGATGATGTCATCGATGAATCCAAGATGAGAAGCGATTCTCTCGGCTTTGATTCCAAAACTGGCAAATGGGTTGATATGGTTGAGTCCGGTATCATCGATCCGACCAAGGTCACAAGAACTGCTGTCATCAATGCTGCTTCTATCTCTGCTCTCTTCATCACAACTGAAGCTGTTGTCACAGAGCTTCCGAAGCCTACTGCTCCTGCTGCTAATGCTAATGACGGCATGGATTACTAATCGTTAGAAATCAATTTGGAGGATAGGTTATTGCCTATCCTCTTTTTTATGGTTTTTATAACCTTCAACAGTTGTTTTTCATTGCATTTTTCTAAAGAAAAAAACGATATTCTCACACCATTTCATTGTTATATAGGTATAATGAAAGCGTGTTCGTTTTCTTATGAAAGGAGCCGAAAATATGAAAAAGAAAGTATTTGTTTTGACTAATCTGATGTTCCTTGTTCTTGCCGGCTGCGGAAAGAACAGTGATAGTACATCTACTGATAAACCTAGCACAGAGAAGAAGACAGAAAGTTCAACATCTAAGACTACCGATACATCAAAACCGGAAACGATTAAGAATAAGAGCAAAGGTGCAACTTTCAACTCCGATATCAATCTCTCCTTCTTGGTTGCTGATCTGAATTCGACAATCAAGGATTTGCCTCTTGATGTCAATTATGCTGTCAACAGTGATGGCTTATTGAACCTTGAAGGCGGAAATACGGCTGTTGAATTCAAAGCTGACATAACGAAAGCCAATGCGTATCAGGATAGCGATGGAAACACAGTATCTTCTACGGATGCTGCTATCAACAATATGGAAGGTGTCAAAGCATTGCTTACTGTTCCACAGTCCTTTAGCACAATCACTTCTTTGCTTTCTGTTCCGCTATCTGATGTCATTCCTGGTCAGTACAAGGCTTTAGGATATGCATTTACGAAGATGATGGATACGATTCCAGAAAAGACCGATTCCAATGAGACGGAAAGAGCAAATGCTCTGAAAGCATTAGGAAGTGAGAATTTCTCCCTTTATCTCAATCAGTCTGGTGTCAGTGGATCCGAGACTCATGGAACAGGTGATGATGCAAGAGTCAGAACTTATAAAGAGTATGAGTTTACCGACACTGGTGAAAACTCTAAGATCAAAGAGATTGCAGAAGTCATTTCTATTCTCCAGGAATTAGAGATTTCGGAACTTCAGAAGTTGGATTACATGTCCTTGTTGACTCAGATTGCAAACGGAGACATCATCTCTGATGAGACAAATGAAACAATCAAAGAGAAATATGCTTTAATCAAGAAGTATGCGGATGTCCTTGTCGGTGGTGCCAACATTGAAAAGTATGGTACTACTTATGATGATGGAACAGCGGATGCTGGATTCAAACTTTATCTGAATGAATATGGATTAGGTCAGTTGGATAAGGCTTTACAGGATTCACTTAGTGAGGTTGCCAGTAAATCATCAATCCTCAGTTCTTTGATTTCTGAAATCAAGTTCACGGATTTCACCTTTGGTCTTGAATTCTATAAGGGAAGTGATCAGTACACTCACTTTGGTGGAATCTATCTCAACTTTGCCTTTGATATGGGTGATACGGAAGATGGTGGAAAAAAGAATAACATCACTTTGGATCTGAAGATGGACCGCGATAGTGGCGAAAGCATTGCTTCCGATTATTTCAATGCCTTGGAAACAAAGAACGAACACTATCAGCAAGTAAAGGAAGAGTTTAAATCCTATTATGAGAAGGTAGGTAAGGCTGTATCCTATTATGATGGTGATTTCACTGCTTCCAGTTTGGATATCTCAGAAGAAAATGGCAAGAATCTTGATGCCGCTGTTGTCCTATATTATACTTTGAGCGATGACTGCAAATTCATGATGACAGATGCCATTCAGAAAGATGAGATCAAGACCAAATACAATGAGGCTAGAGAGAAGCTTCAGAAGGCAATCACCGCTTATGGATTACTCTATAAGGCTGAATCTATCAAAGGTTCTCATTCTTTGAGTTCTGTCTCTACTGCTTTCTCCTCTGTTTCGGATTACAAGAACTGGAATCAGGCTTTCTTAGAATTGGATTCCTCTACCTATAACAGTGTTCTGAAGGTGGAATCTGATACATTGGATTCCTTGTCTTCTTCGATTCAGTCTTATGCTGATGCTATTGCTTCATTGAGGAGTGATGCGACAGACAGTGAAATCAAGAAGGTGTTATCTACTTCCTTGACTTCTCTTAGAAATGTAGTGAAGGATTATAAGCCTAGCACGGTCTTTGGTATTCCGACTGCTGCAAAATATCAGGACAAATTATTCCTGACTGATGAACTGAAAGAAAAGAAGAACACTCTTCTTGATGAAGAGGAAGGAAGCAAGCTTTATACGATTGACCGTGCCAATCAGGATTATTTCATCAATCATTTGAATTCCATCGTTTCTGATTCGACAAAATCTAGCCAAGAAATCGAAGAGAGTTTCCATAGCTTTGTAAATACCTATTACGCTTCTGTTGTCACTTCTGCATTCACTGGAGAAGAGGATTCTGTATCCTATGTGAATGAAAAGACTGCTGATTTCCTTGACGCTTATACTGCTGCTGTCAAGACCTATTTCCAGCAGTTGACAGATGATGCTATCACTGCCTACTCAACATTGAAGAATGATGCGACGGACAGTAATAGAACTGCATATAATACTGCCATTTCTAAGGCGAAAAGTGTCTTATCAACTGCTATCAGCAATGAAGAGAAGGTCTTTGGAAAGAAGTCGAGTCAAGATTACTATGATTTCATCCTTCAGTTAGATGAGATGGGTAAGAATCTTTAATCGATAAAATCAAATATTACAGGAATGCTTTGCTATGAAAGTAGGCATTCCTTTTTCTTTTGTTTGAATGCTCTTGGATGAGATATTTTCTAAAATAAGAGCAGTAATTTTGAATAGATTATCTTCCTTTGTCTTATATTGTTTTTTATGTTGAATTTTGTGTAGGAATATCGAAAAAAATCGTATAGAATATTAAAGTCAAAAAAGGAGGGCATCTATGCTTAAAGAAACCTTATCTCGTTTAAAAGAAGCATCCTTTTCCATTCTTCCTGTTGTCATTGTGGTATTGATATTCAATTTCGCTGTGCCCGGAATGACTTTGGAATCGGATGGATCTAAATTCGGACCTGTCATCGTCTCTCTTTTGATATCGGTTATTCCTTTGATTGTCGGAACAGCATTGTTCTCAATCGGAGCTGAAAAATCCGTTGCAAAGATTGGTGAAGTCGTCGGTACGACACTGACAAAGCGTAAATCGCTTGTCATGCTTCTTGTCATCTCATTGCTATTAGGTATCCTTGCTACGATTGCAGAACCGGATCTTACTGTCCTTGCTTCTCGTATCTCAGAAAGCGGACCGAACTGGTCTTTGATCGTCATTGCCGCAATTGGTGTCGGAATATTCTTAATCGTTGCCATTCTCCGTGTTGTCTATAACAAGTCATTGAAATATTGGCTTGCTATGGGATACGGATTAGTCTTCACCTTAGGACTCTTCGCTGACCCGGACTTCTTCTCTGTCATCTTTGATTCAGGCGGCGTCACAACCGGTGTCATCACTGTTCCGTTTATCATCGCTTTGGGTATGGGTGTTGCCCGTGTCTTAGGTGGCGAGAACGCTGAAGATGATTCCTTCGGTTATTCCGGTCTTTGCTCTTTGGGTACTGTTTTAGCCGCTATGTTATTCTCCGTTGTCATTAAGAGAACGGGTGCTTTAGACGGCATTCAGAAGGTCATTGAGGAAAAGTTTGATATCAATAACATCACAAGCTCTACTGATTCCATGATGATTCCTCTTGAGAATTATGCACAGCTTGGAAAGCTTTATCTTTCTAATAGTCTTTCCTCTTTAAAGGATGTCTCTTTATCTATCACTCCTATTGTCTGCTTCTTTGTTATTTTCAACTTCTTCGCCAAAATCAAGGGCAAGGCCTTAGGATCTATCGTTATCGGATTTGTCTATACATTCTTCGGTATGGTATTCTTCTTCCTTGGTGCGGAAAGCGGATTTATCCCTGTTGCCTCCGCTTTAGGCAAGTGGGTGTCACAGGCAATGGTAGCCGGAGAAAATGTTTTGTGGCTATTTGTCCTGATATGTGTTGTCTTAGGCTTCATCTCTATGCTTGCTGAACCGAGTGTCAGAGTCCTTGCTGTCAACGTTTCTGAAGTCTCTCGTGGTGTCATTTCAAAGAAGGTTATCTATATCGCATTAGGCACTGCAACCTCATTAGCCCTTTTGATGAATGTCTTCCGTGTCACTTACAATATCGACTTCTACTACTTCATCGTTCCTCTCTTCTTACTTGCTTTAGGCCTAGCATTCCTTTCTCCTGATATCTATGTTGGTATCGCTATTGATGCTGCCGGTGTTGCAACCGGTACGATGGCTAGCTGTTTCTTCCTTCCGATGTTCATCGGATATGCAAGTATCCTCTATGCCAACAATCTTCAGGGGAACAAGTCGTTAGGATCCTCTATCATGAAGAATGGCTTCGGTGTTGTCGGATTGATGTCAGTCATGCCTATCATCGCTGTTGAAGTCGTCGGTCTTATCGCAATACTTAAGACGAGAATGGCTTACCGTAAAGCACTTGCCCAGGTTGTCGAGCCTGATGATAGCCAGATTATTCATTTGCCGGATCAGTTAGAAGAAAGTGTAGGTGCCTGATATGAAATTGTTCAAAAAGATCAAGACAGTTGATAAGGAAACGAATAAGAATGCAAATGCAGCTCCCTTTGAAAAGAGAGAAGAGATTCATTCATTGTCTGTTGTGTTCACCATCGTGAACCGTGGTCAGGCCGCTTACTACGTCGATGCTTACAATGAAGTCGGTGCAAGCATGTCGATGGTTCTCTACTCCTATTCCATGCCACCGGAACAGTACCGCAACATCTTAGGTATTGATTCCACGAAGAAGGAAATTATGATGACGGTATGCAGAGAAGAGCAGGTGAAAGAGATTCTCAATATTGCAAAGGAAAGATTTGCAATATCAAGAGCGGCTAAGGGTATCGCATTCAGCTGCCCGATTGATTCCGTCAGCGGAATCGCTGCCTATAAGTTCTTAGCCGATCAGAATAAGAAAGTGAGGAAATCGGAAAATGACAGATAATAATCTAAAATATGAATTGATCCTTGCCATCGTCAACAAGGGATCGACCGACTTGGTCATGAATGCTGCTAATGCAGCTGGTGGAAAAGGCGGAACCATCTCTGTTGCCAGAGGTACTGGAAATCCGGAACTTGCCAAGTTCTACGGCGTTGTCATTCAGCCTGAAAAGGAAATCGTCTTCATCGTTGTCGAAAAGAGCATCAAAGATGCTGTTATGAAGAAGATTTATGATGATGCTGGTATCGGAACCAAAGGCCAAGGCATCATCATCTCTCTTCCTATCACCGACACAGTCGGACTTACTCCAATCAAAGAGATGGAAGAGAAAGAGTAATTGCTCTTTTAAACTCTTATCTAGTTCATAAAGCAATTCAAAAATGCCCTGTTATCCTTGTAAATCAAGGAGCAGGGCATTTTCTTTGGTTATGATTTTTTAGGTTTCGTGACGTATTTTGGTTTGTAGAACAACATTCTGAGTGCGTTGAGGACACAGATGACCATGACACCAGTGTCTGAAACGGAAGAGACAATCATCGCATAGTTTCCTAATAGACCGGTAGAGACAAGTATCATGATGAGTACCTTCAGGAAGATGGATAAGAAGATACCTAAGTAGACAACGGATAATGTCTTTCTGGAGAGTCTTTTTGCTTCGGCTACTTTCAATAGATTGTCATCCATGATGACGATATCACTCGCTTCAATAGCGGCATCGCTTCCGAGACCACCCATTGCGATACCGACATCACTGGCTAATAGACTAGGTGAATCATTGATGCCATCACCGACATACATGACTTTCTTTTTTTCGTCTTTTATCTTCTTGATCTGAGCTAATTTCTCTTCAGGAAGAAGCTCGTAGAATGCTTCATCTGCATTTACTTCATCTTTGACTGCGAGAACAATCTTCTTTTCATCACCAGAGAGAACAATATTTGTTTTCGAATGCTCTTTCTTTAAGTTACTTAATGCATCTTTGCTCTGGTCTTTGATCTTATCAGCGACGATGAAGGATTCTAACTGACCGACATTTACTTCAGCAAGATAGAGAACCTTGTAAGGAGTGTCTTCAACCTTGACATCGATATTGTTATCTTTTAATAGTTCAATGGAACCAATCAGGTAGGTATGAGAGTTGATAGTTCCTTTGATTCCTTTTCCAGGTATATTCTCTAAGCTTTCAACAGGCAGCAATGCTTCCTTGTTTGCTTCTTTGATTGCACTTGCTAATGGATGTGTTGATTTTTCTTCTAAGGAGGCTGCAATCTGAAGATATTCATTATTAGGAGTGTTCTTTAAAACGAATTTTCCTTCGGTCAATGTACCTGTCTTATCAAAGATATTGGTATCTGCTTTAGCTAAGTTTTCAATAGCGATGGATCCTTTGATAAGGATTCCTAATTTGGATGCAGAACCAATGCTAGAGAAAAATCCAATCGGAACAGCGATGACTAGGGAACAAGGACAGGAGATGAGAAGGATGGATAAGGCACGGTATAGCCATTCTTTACCTCCGTTATTGAAATCCCATCCGCTGACTCCAAATCCGATGAGGAAGACAAGGATAGCAATCGCCATGACAATAGGGGTATAGATAGCGGCAAAGCGTGTGATGAGTTTCTCAGATTTTGCTTTCTTCTCTTGTTCGTTTTCAACGAGATCCATAATCTTGCTGAGAGTAGAGTTCTTATATTCCTTTTCGACTTTCAACTGAATAAGGGATGAGATATTGATGCTTCCGGAATAGACAGAGTCTCCTTCTTTTTTATCAGCTGGCATCGATTCACCGTTTAAGGAAGACTGATCGAAGGATGAATTTCCTTTGATGATGATTCCGTCTACACAGACTTTTTCACCAGGTCTGATTTCAATGATATCTCCTACTTTCAAGTCTTCTGGTTCTTTTTCAATGACATTTCTTTTTTCATCAACATAATGTGCATATAAAGGCATATTGTTGACTAATTTGGATATGGATTGCTTTGATTTGGAAGTAGCGTAATCTTCTAACATCTCTCCAATGATAGAGAATAGGACAACAAAGAGACATTCTGGATACTGATTGATGCAATAGGCACCGATGGTGGCAACAATCATCAACAAAAATTCGTTGAAGATCTCTCCTTCCTTCATCTCTTCAATACAGGATAAGAATGTCTTAATAAGTAGTGGTATATATCCTATTGTATAGAGAAGAGCAGAATAGAAGGAATAAGTGGAATAGAATGATTTATCTTTAAATAAGGACCAGGAGATCTCTCGATATATCTCAGGATCTCTGTTGGCTCCAATCTTTTCTAATATGAATCCGGAGATGAGGAAGACAAGACCGAATATGAAGAATACAAGATTTGTAATCTTCTCTTTCTTTTCATCTTTTTCATCTTCAATTTCAACACATTCGTGTTCGTGACAGTGTTTGCAGGCCATATGAACCTCCTTACATATGAATTAGCGTTCATATGATAGTACATTCATATTAAGGATGCAAGTAAAATGATGAAATCGTTATCAATTTAAAGTTCTTTTAAGGTTGAATGACTAAAATTGAAAATATTTTTAAAAGGTGTGGAATCTTTTTAAGTATAATTTTTTTGGCGAAAAAGTGCTGAATTTGCGGTAAAATAGAAAAAATATCTGTTTTTTACTTTCAAAATGAATTATGAGGAACCTGAAATGTAAGCC
>CAVALL010000068.1:0-8991 GCA_963589675.1 Alistipes onderdonkii
CGACAGACTCGAGACATTCTGGGATTTTTCGCTTTTTAACTTCCGAAAACCGGATTATATATAAATAACTAGAAAAAGAAAGAGAAATTTTCAGGTCTTATTTATGTTTATGTTCAAGAAGAGAAAAGGGCTCCGAAAAACGAAGCCCTTATAATATTACTTGTTCAGCTTAGCTAATTCAGCGGCAAGCTCACCACCGAGTTTGGCATTGTTTTCAATCAATGCCATATTGGTAGAAAGAGATTTGCCACCTGTGATTCCGACAAGCTTATCAAGGAGATAAGGAGTGACAGCTTTGCCAGTGACATGATCCTTTTCCATCATAGCGATTGCTTCTTCAATCTTCTCTTCCATCCAATCGGCATCAAGAGAATATTCCTGCGGAACAGGATTGAGAATCAAAGCACCCTGAGAAAGTCCAAGTTCACGAGCAGTGTGAAGAATGTGGGCAAGCTCTGCTGCATCCTCAACATGCTGTTCAAGATTGTATTTACTGGAACTAGAATAGAAAAGCGGAACTTTATCTGTCTTATATCCGATAACTTCAACGCCTTGTGTTTCCAAATATTCTAACGTGCGAGGAACATCGAGAATGGCCTTCGGACCAGCACAGATGACATTGACATCAGTTCTAGCAAATTCACCTAAGTCCGTAGAGACATCCATGGTCTCATTGTATCCTCTATGGACACCACCGATTCCGCCAGTAGAGAAGACTTTGATTCCAGCCATCTTGGCAAGGATCATCGTTGCAGCAACGGTAGTAGAACCATTGAGTCCTCTTTCGATGACATAAGGAAGGTCACGTCTTGAAACCTTCATGGCATTCATGGTCTTTCCTAAGTATTCAATTTCATCATGGCTCAATCCGATTTTGATCTTTCCGTTGATGATACCGATTGTATAGGGTTCACCACCTGCTTTTCTGATTTCATCTTCACACTTCAATGCGCACTCGACATTCTGAGGATACGGCATTCCATGAGTGAGAACTGTTGTCTCTAAGGCAACAGCAGGTCTATTTGACAGATCCGGAATATCCTTTAACATTTCTTTAATATCCATAGGTATCTCCTGTTTATTTTTTACTGATCTTAAACGACATCGAATGACAATACTTGTCACCTGCCTTCAAAACAATATTGCTAAGAAGCGGGAATGTTTCTGGTTCAATCGCAATGGCACGGCGCAAACCATGTGTCAGATATTCACCATTCGTGAACTTATAAGGGACCAAGCAGGAATCAACATAGAAGTTGATAGAATCAAAATCTGTGCTGACTTCCAAATGAATATCCTTTGTATCAAGAATGACTTTTGGATCATCGCTGTCTTCATCAAAGACGTAGGTGTTATCCAATGTTCCAATTTCAGGATGTTCTTTTTCAATCTGATCAAGTTTATCCTTCAACAATGTTGGTGTACGGAAATCATAGCATTCCGGAACATCTTCCATTCCAACAACCAATAAGGTTCCAGGTTTGAAAGATCCGATCTTAGAAGCCTTGACCTGAAGAGTGTAATCATTCACATCAACGCTATTGAAGATATTCCAATACATATGATTGGAGAAGGAAACAAGAGTATCCTTATCCGAAACAGCTTCACATGTGATTTTCAAGACATTGGATCCATCCTTAGGCATACTATAGGTAACCTTGGTATCTAGATTTCCAGGGAAGCCTGCTTCTCCATCAGGTGAGAGGTAATGAAACACCACACGGACTTCATTTTCATCTTCTTCTTTTGTGGCCTCAAAGTTTCGATAGGTCAATGACTCCGAGCATCCGCCATGCAGACAGATATGCTGATCATCTCCTAAAACAGAATAAGTCTTTCCACCGATCATGAAGACATCAGGGATACGACCGGCGACTCTAGCAAGAGTCTTTCCATGGAATCCTAAGGATCCTAAATAAGCCTGTTCATCTTCGAATTCAAGAATCAACGGTTTACCATCCAAAGTCAAAGAAGCAACACCGGCACCAAGAGTAGAGAACTTACCGACAAGTCCCGTCCCGTTATCCAGCATCACATATTCTGTCTCATAGTGTTTCATATTCAATTCTCCAAAAGATTATTTGGATTCAGTCTTGTTTTCTTCCGGCTTCTCAGCGTTAGCGGCAGTAAGTTTTCCACTCTTCAAAGCGGCATAGCGAAGATCGAGGGAGTCAGCGAAGAAGCTATGAACATGCTTAGAGAATTCTTCCTTGTTCTCAGCCAAGAGCTTCTGAACCTTTTCAGCAGCCTTCTTCTGTTCATCAGTCCAGGAAGGAGCTAAGGTAAGACGGCCAGTGACGATATCCTGGATGAACATAAGTCCATCTTTCGGGTCATCTTCTCTGACGAAGAATGCAAACATATTTCCACTTTCGAGGTCATCATAAGTGAAGTTGGATAAGAAGTTGACAGTGGTGCCATCATCCTTATTGATGCTGACCTTTCCTCTTACATCAGTATTGGTAAGAGCCTTGTTTCCGGCGTCGATTGTACGATAGGAAGGAAGAACTCTATTGGCAAGGAGTTCAGTGATCATATCGACTCTAGCGCGGATATCCTGGTTGTTGCCAACGATGATCTTAAGCTTTCTGCCGTTATCAACAGCGGCAAAGAGATACTGTCCACCGAAGGACAAAGCAACACAGGAGATGAAGAAAATGCTAGAGACATAATCGAAATAACGATAGGTTTCAATCATTGTGATGTCTCTGCCGGTAGAAGACTTCATCTTCAATTCGACAGCGTTCTCAGGGAGAACGTTCTCGATGACAACATCATAGGTGTCGGTTTCTTCAACGAAGGGAGGAACAAGCTTAAGTCCAGGCTTGACGTTCTCGTTGTAGTTCTTTGTTCTTTCAACGATCTTCTGGATGTCCTCTTCTTCGGAAACAGCGCCGTTTACATCAAATTCGAAGACACGATAGATGAGCTTCGGCATATCAGAGCCGATTGCAAGAACTTCGGCAGTGCCGTCCTCTTTATGATCGACATAGACAATATCCATTTTGGCAGACTTCTTGAAAGGGAACTTCTCCGCTTTCTTGTCGACGATTTCCTGAATCGCCTTCAACATCTGTTCATCTGTAAGATCCATAATTTAACAATCCTTTCTTTGAATAGTTTTAAGCACCACTAAATTATAAGCAATCTATCTATATTTTTCCACTCTTTCAATAGAAATATCAAAAAGATAATCAAGCCATTTTTAAAATTCATAGGGCTTACATTTCGTATTTCTTGCCATTTTTTAAAACTAATTCAATCAATTTTGAAATCGATCTCCTTCTTATTCAGTTCACGAAGATGCTCATTGCATTTTTTGAAACAATCCGAATGAAAGAAGCCTTTGCTTGCACTTAAAGGAGATGGGTGAGCATTATAGATAATGAATGTTTTCTCGTTATGAATGAGCGATATCTTCTTCTTAGCAAAATTACCCCAAAGAAGATAGACAATAGGTTGATCAAGAGTATCCAATTTACGAATGATTTCATCTGTAAAAGTCATCCATCCGAATTTAGCATGACTGTTAGGTTCTCCTTCTCTTACAGTCAGTGAAGCGTTGAGAAGCAAAACACCTTGCTTAGCCCAATTCTCTAATGATCCATGCTTGGGAATCGGGTATCCATATTCTAGATTCAACTCTTTGAAGATGTTAAGAAGAGATGGCGGAAAACGGACTCCGTCTTCAACTGAAAAAGCAAGGCCATTTGCTTGTCCTGGATTGAAATATGGGTCCTGTCCGATGATGACAACCTTAACATCACAAGGTTCTACAAGTTTCATAGCTTGATATACATTTTCTAAATCAGGATGAACGATATTATTCACATATTCATCACCAACCAACTCTATTAGTTTTTTGAAATATTCTTTATCTTTTTCACCACTTAAAAGATTATCCCATTCACCTGGGAACACTTTAAGTGATGCAATTATTTCTTCTTTGTTTTTATTCATTTTGTTATCTGATAGACTAACATTTGTTCATATAAAAATCCACAATAAAATACTTATTGTCAAAGGCAATAATCAAAATAGTCCGTAACTTTTTTACAATCAGTACCGATTACTTCTTATCGTGGAACCACTTAGACTGAATGAAGTCTAATGTCTCATCAAGGTTCTCTTCTTCCATGGCTGCGATAGCAAAGAGGTAAGAAGGCATAGCAAGTGATTTCTCAACATCGAAGTCAACATCATCACCGACCTTTGCAACGCCCTTGGCGATGAAATAACGATTGTTGGAAAGAAGTAACAGCTTGTCGTCTCTTGTCAGTAATACTTTTCCTTTTTCCATAAACTATCCTCCTAGTTCAATTGATTATAACATTTATCGCCTTTTATAGGAAAATCAATTCAATAAATCATTCAGTTATTTGTTGATTCACTCATAGATTCAATAGGCCTATTTCCGTATCAATCGTTATATTTCAATCACTCATCGTTACTGATCAAAACGAAAGCAAATAAAAGACAAAATATATTGCCTAAGATAAAGAACAAACTATATATCTAGTGTATAATATTTACTATTGAATGGAGTACACAACTATGTATCAAGAACTTCAGAAGGGTTGGATAGAAGTCATCTGTGGACCTATGTTTGCTGGAAAGAGTGAGGAGTTGATTCGTCGAATCAAAACACTATCCTACGCTCATCAGAAAATCATCGCCTTTAAGCCTAGCATTGACAATCGCTATGATAAGACTGCTATTGCTTCCCACAATGGTGGAAAGTATCAGGCTTTTGCAATCAAAACTGCAAATGATGTCCTTAAACTAACCCCTGAAGATGCACAAGTCGTTGCTATCGACGAGGTTCAATTCTTCGGAAAAGAAATTGTCGATATCTGTGAATCCTTGGCTGACAAAGGTGTCAGAGTCATCGTCGCCGGTCTCGATATGGATTTCAGAGGTGAGCCTTTTGGCCCGATGCCTGGATTATTAGCAAGAGCCGAAATCGTCACAAAACTGACAGCCGCCTGCACCGTCTGCGGATGCGCTGCTACAAGAACACAGAGACTTGTTGATGGAAAACCAGCTGATTACGATCAGCCCATCATTTTAGTTGGTGCCAAGGAATCCTATGAAGCTAGATGCCGTAAGCATCACATTGTGCCAAAAGCAAAGAACACGGAGGATCAAAACAAAGTATGAACCTTTTTAAGAAAAAGAAAAACAATACTGAAACCGTAACAGAAGAGAATGAGGAAACAAAACTTTCTCCTGAAAACGAAGAAGAGTCTTCTGAAGATATCGATCCTGCCTTATTGCCAAAGGAAGAAGTTCAGCCTAGCAGCGTCAATCCATCCGTTGAAACCAACGCTGTTCCAGATGAAATAGAAAGATACAACGCTGATATCAAGGAAGGCCTCACATCAGAAAAGGTCGCTTCTAGAATTGAGAAACAGCTCGTCAATCGTGAGAACACAAAAAGCGGAAAGACCACTTGGCAGATCATCTACACCAATGTCTTTACCTACTTCAATATGTTGCTTCTCGCCATTGGCATCGTATTGATCGTCTTTGGAAATTACGCTCAGTCTTTCTTCCTTATCATCGCATTTGCCAATACCCTTATCGGTATCATCCAGGAATTGAAGGCGAAAAAGACTCTTGAGAAGCTGAAATTAGTAACCGATTCCACCTGTGAAGTCATCCGCGACTCAAAGTCATCTGCCATCAAGGCTACTGAACTAGTCTTAGATGACATCTATAAGATCAAAAGCGGTGAACAGATTCCTACTGATTCCATCATCGTCGATGGAAACATCGAAGTGAATGAATCACTTCTCACCGGTGAATCCCTTCCAATCAAAAAGAATCCCGGAGATAAAATCTATGCTGGTTCCTATGTTGTTTCTGGTTCATCCATCTGTAGAGCGGACAAAGTCGGTGACTACAATTACATCGCCGGAATTCAAAACAAGGCAAAAGAAGTCAGCAAGCCAAAATCTGAATTGGTCCGTTCCCTTAACTCCGTCATTAAAGTCATCGGTCTCATTATCATACCATTAGGTATCCTTACCTTCTGGACACAGTGGATCAAAAATGCAGCCAATTATGATGTAGCAGAACATTGGTGGGAAATCGCATCCAAAACAATGTCAAAGACCGCAGGTAGCATGGTCGGCATGATTCCGTCTGGCATGTACCTTCTCACCTCTATCGCCTTAGCGAACTCTGTTGTTGCCCTGTCGAAGAAGAATGCTATGGTTCAAGACCTTTATTCAATCGAAATGTTAGCCCGTGTCGATGCCCTTTGTCTTGATAAGACCGGAACACTGACCGATGGTACAATGCGTGTTGATGAAGTAGTCAAGATAGATAGTTCCTATGATCTTGATAATTTGATTGGAAGTTATCTGAATGCCTTCAATGATACCAACCAGACATCAATCGCCTTGTCGCAAAGATTCCCGTTAAAGAATACGTATCGAATCATCGATACGATTCCGTTCAGCAGCGCAAGAAAATACTCTGTCGTCGAATTCAAAGGATTAGGTACCTTCCTTCTCGGTGCCCCAGAATACCTTTACAAAGGAAGAGACAGAACCATCCTAGAATACATCTCTTCCAAGCAGTCATCCGGTTATCGTGTTGTCATGTTATGCAAAGCCGAGAATCCTATCACAAATGGAGCAGTCAAAGGAAAATTCACTCCTATCACTATCTTCACTCTGGAAGACCATATCAGACCTGAAGCACCTAGTACTATCAAGTGGTTCAAGGAAAATGGTGTCAATATCAAAATCATTTCAGGAGACAACCCGCTTACAGCAAGTGAAATTGCAAAGAAGTGCGGTGTTCCAAATGCAGAGAGATGCATTTCTCTGGAAGGCTTATCCGATAGAGAAGTTACACAGATTGTCAACGCCTACACCGTCTTCGGCCGTGTCACTCCTGAGCAAAAAGCGTTGATTATCAAAGAACTGAAGAACCAAGGTCATACCGTCGGAATGACTGGTGATGGTGTCAATGATATTCTTGCAATGAAGACTGCAGATTGTTCTGTCGCCATGGCAAACGGTTCATCTGCAGCTAGAAATGTCGCTCACCTCGTTCTTCTCGATTCCAATTTTGCATCTATGCCTCTTGCTGTTCAGGAAGGTAGACGTTGTATCAACAACGTTCAGCGTTCCTCAGCCCTATACTTGATGAAAACTATCTTTACTATTGTCTTCACTATCATCGTTCTTCTCTCCTTTGCTAATGGTGGTCATGGTATGGAGTATCCGTTCACATCCAACAACCTGTTCCTCATGGAAAGTGTCTGTATCGGTCTCACTTCTGTCTTCTTGGCCTTACAGAAAGACGATCAGCCTATTACCGGTCACTTCCTTAAGAATACGTTCATGCGAGCTATTCCTGCTGCTATTTGTTTGATTGTCGCCATTTCCATCAACTACATCCTTCGCTATTCCAACTTCTTTGAATTCAGTTCTGAAATGACAACGCTGGATATCGATAACGCATTCACTACATTCAACTCTATTACAATGACTGTCATCTCATTAGCAATGGCATATATCTGTTTCCTTCCTATCACTCCTATTAGAAAGCATTGGTATCGTTCCTTGATGT
Source organism: Alistipes onderdonkii (assembly GCA_963589675.1). Classification (GTDB taxonomy): domain Bacteria; phylum Bacillota_I; class Bacilli_A; order RFN20; family CAG-288; genus Enterosoma. The sequence continues at coordinate 7,588 of CAVALL010000068.1, forward strand.
TTGCCACTACTTTTGTTCTCTGTATCTGTGGTATCTTTATCCTTCCTTTCATTCCTGTCTTCGGCAATTCCGGAAACCTTTCCAAGGCGTTCTTAGGCATTGATTTCCGCTATATGAACAAGATCATGTGGCTTATCATTGTCATATATGCTACCAGCTCTTCTGCTGTATTAATGGCACTGATGAAGCTCTTCAAAGATCTCATCGACAAGAGCGAAGAAAACAAAAAGAAAGCATTAGAAGAAAAGAAGCACATAGAAGAGAAAGACGAAAAGTCGATTACACTTTGAATTCAATAGGACTCTCATCATGAGAGTCCTATTTCGATTCCATCATAACGATAATAAATATCGTTTTGTCTTTTTCATTTTTTTCTTGCATTGTTTCAACTCAAGTATTATAATTTACAAGCACCGAAAATTACTGGATCTTTAGCTCAGTTGGTAGAGCAACTGACTCTTAATCAGTGGGCCAAGAGTTCGAGTCTCTTAAGATCCACCATCGTGCAACATCAAATCCTTGGGAAACCAAGGATTTTTTTCTTTGCCAAAAATATGTTAGATTATTAACGTTAATAACAAGAGGTGATAGGAAATATGTATGAAAATGGGAGATTATATTAAGACCTTGGTCGATAAAAAAGCACCTTGGGGTGCTGAAACAATATTCGCGCTCAGTGGTTCTATCAGCCTTGTCTGTGAAGTATTTGATGGCGATGCACTAATGATAGAGACACCAGACTCTCTTCCTTTTGCTTTGGTTGTCTATAAAAAAAGGAGAGTACATTAAAATCGATGAAGAAACTATGAAAAACAACTACTCGAAACCATCTAAATAAGGTGTGATATTCATGAAACATCAGAGTATTTTTTGAACTTTCTTTATGTTGTTAATAAATAGGCAACCCATTCAAATTGAATAAGGTTGCCTATTTATTTTCACATTATCTTTCTCGTTTTTTCTTATCGTTATATACCTGTTCATCCTTTTCAGATATATGTTCAAGTCCTGTATTGAACAAATCTTTGATATGATTGTCTGTCAAAGTATATAGAACCTGTTTTCCTTGTCTATAGTAGGTTACGATGTCATGCTTTCGAAGCACTGCCAACTGGTGTGAGACACGAGACTGAGACATCTGCATGATATCAGCAATATCATTGACACAAAGTTTATTGTTGCTTAAAAGACAAATCAATGTCAAACGTGTTTTATCTGCAAACAATGAATAAAAGGATGACAATTTATCCAATGTCATGTCGGAAAGGCTGTTTTCTTTGATCTGCTCGAGTTCTTTTTTGTTCTGTGTGTTATCCATATTGCCTTATTATACCATTCTCTGTCTTAACAATGATTAATTTCCGCAATTTTACTAAAAATAATGTCTTTTAATTACTATATATA